>JAAZYV010000028.1 GCA_014239455.1 Paracoccaceae bacterium
AAAAGATTAATTGAGAACAAGACTAGCGACTTAGCCTTCCCAAGATATTGTTCCAGCAGTCATTGCAAGGCTGACTATGCAAGCAGTACTTTAAATAAATGGTTGAGGTCTTTTGTTCCAAAAGGGTTTGTTATACATAGCTTGAGACATAGTTTCAGAGATAGATTGAGGAATGTTGAATGCCCAAATGATGTTATAGATCAATTAGGAGGTTGGGCACACCAAAGTGCAGGTCTGAAGTATGGGAAAGGTTATAATTTGTCAATTGGAGAAAAATATATGAAAAAAATAAATTTTAAGATTTTATCTAAATATATTATTTAAAAGCAAATACACAATTAAAGGTGGCAAATAATGAAAATACTTAGCTTTTTCTGGAAAATAATTAAAAACATAAAATTTTTTATTATCACACTATTAATAACTTTTTCATTGTTGGTGAATATTATTCTATTTGTAGGTGGAACCTTATATTCTGTAATTAACAATTCTTTTGAAGCAATTACTGGTTTAAGTTCAATAGCATCAAAACACAAAACTGAAATTGCTGATTTAAATAAAAATTTAATTACCCAAAAGAAACTTAATAAAGAATTGAAGCTTGAAGTAGCTGATATTTCTGAAACCTTGGTTAATGAAAGGAAACTCAAAAGAGAGTTAAAAGTAGAAGTAGCTGATCTTTCTGAAACCTTGGTTAATGAAAGGAAACTCAAAAGAGAGTTAACAGTAGAAGTAGCTGATCTTTCTGAAAACTTAGTTAATGAGAGGAAACTCAAAAGAGAGTTAACAGAAGAAGTAGCTGATCTTTCTAAAAACTTAGTTAATGATAGGAAACTCAAAAGAGAGTTAACAGAAGAAGTAGCTGATCTTTCTAAAAACTTAGTTAATGAGAGGAAACTCAAAAGAGAGTTAACAGTAGAAGTAGCCAGTCTTTCTGATAATTTAATGAATAGGATTGTCCCTTTTAAAGGAAAAAAAGTTAAGCTTAAAGATGCAGTAAATCAGACTGCAGATACAATAACAAAAAGGGCTGTGATTAGTTCAAGAAGAAATGTCTCTTCTATGGCAGGCGAAGCTTTACCTTGGGTTGGTGCAGCTGTAATTGTGGGAGTTACAGCTCTTGAAGTAAATGATTTATGCATGACAATAAGGGATATGAATGAATTGAAAAAAGCTTTTAATGAAGATTATACAGATGACGGATCAGAATTATCTGTATGTTCTATGAAAATACCTAGTAGATCAGTAATCGTTGATAAAATTAAAAACTCACCCAGTGATGCATGGGAAACTGCAAAAAATATAACACCATCAATTGAAGATTTAAAAAATATTGAAATTCCAGACGTTAATTGGGAAGAATTTTGGAAGAGTTCAAAATCAGGTTTTTCAGGTACATGGTCATCTACAAAAGGTGTATCAAAGGATTTTTGGGATAAAACCAAAAATTGGTGGAATAATTAAGTAAATAAAAAATGTCCTACCGTTTGTCCTACCCTTTTAAATAACAAAAGGTTAACAATCAGAGTTCTTTGGGCTTTTTAAAGAAAGTTGGTGCCGGTGATAGGAAGCCCCTTTGATTGTAACCTCAACACTCCTTAAAGATTCTACAAGCATTCTTTAGGATTTCAATGATTAATGTCCTACCCTTTGTCCTTCCCAAAAATAACAGATACTCAGACACAAAGACCCTCAAGGGGGAAAGACCAAAGCAGCCCCTTATAGATTATGCCTTCAGATTTTCTTCTAATTTTGGAGGAGGAGGATCAGTAGGTGCTATTCTTAAGGAACGCTAAAGAAAGTGTAGGGAGTGTAAGCTAAAACCTAAAGTCTCTCGTGAAGAGAGTTATATAGAAAAGTTATGGTTAGACCCTACACACCCTACACGTTCCAGTGTATTAATTAGAAGTCAGTTGCTGCTTCTGATTTGAGAGACAGGCCTAGGTAAAATGGCTAAAGATTGGGGTAATCTTCTAACTTAAGGGTAGCAACTGAGTCTTTTCAATAGCCTAAAATTTCGAAGTCTTTTTCAAAAATTCGGTCAATCTTTTTCTTCTCACATCGATTGATGTTATGATCAGAGCTTTTGGTTCCTACGTATATCGGCGACTTTGAATAATCTAATATACCATAAGCAGTAAGAAACTTATCAATCTTCTCATTCTTTTCATATTGCAATAAATTTTTTACCAAAACCTTTCCCTTAACACTTAGCAAATAATCAGTCTGACGATAACTACTTGGATGAATTTCACGGTTTGAAAATTCGCCATCCAATTTTTCCTCAAGAGATCCTAAAAATTGATCAAAGGTATCAATTCTTAACCCTAAATCATTATGCTTCATAGTATAGTACCATAGAGATGAACTCCATCTGTAGGGATTCCTAACAATTGTAAAGGTGTCTAGTTCGTCCCAAAGGTTATCACCAATATGCTTTTTCGCTATGAAAGCAGGTGTATGATCTGGAAGAAGCAAGCTTCTGGTAATTTTTGGATATTTATCATTGGATCCAAAATTATTTTGACCAAAGGGCCAACCAAAAGTCCTCCCCAATAATACTTTAATAACTGTTGATGATGTTCTTGGTATATCAATGAACCAAACTTTATGCTTTTTCAGTAGTATCCTTAACTTTTGTTTTTCAGAGTCAATCAATTCATCTATTTTATCAATCTTTCCAATTAAACCCTTGTGAGTTGCCCGAGTATAATACCTTATCGAAAAGCTTATGCCATCATAGGCTCTAAGGTTTTCTGGTTTAAGCTTCATCACCTGTTTGTAATTATTAATTGCTGTCTCTAGATCCCCTTTTTTATTAAGAGCATCCCCCATATTGAGATAAGATTCTACACAATCAGGCTTAAATTTGATGGCCTGCCTAAAACTCCTAATAGCTGTCTCTAGATCCCCCAATTTTTTAAAGATCAAACCCATATTTAAATAAGCTGCAGCGTACTCAGGTTTTATCTTGATAGCTTTTCTGTAGCTTTTGAGAGCGGCTTTGAAATCTCCCTTATCTTGGAAAGCCACCCCTAAGTTAAAGTGTGAGACAGCAAAATCTGGGTTGAGATTGATTGCCTTTTTATAGTTTTTAATGGCAGAATCAAATTGTTTTAATTTAGTATTAGCATCGCCTGCAATGATATAGAGTGCTGTTGCTTCAGGGAAACGTTTCAGTAATTGCGTGGCTTGATCCAATGTTTCTTGAATAGAACCTTGGCTAAACAAATCACATAGACGATGGATTTCGTTATCTAATGTTTCTTGTGTAACAGAATCTAACACCGCAATCTCCAGATATGATAGACTTTAACTGCATGATCTATGCCATTAACATAGCAATTCATGGCATTTCCTGAACTCCCAAAATGTCCTACCGTTTGTCCTACCCTTATTGATTGCAAAAGGATAACAAACTGAATTCTTTGGGATTTTTAAAGAAAGCTGGCGCACCGGGAGGGATTCGAACCCCCGACCACCTGATTCGAAGTCAGGTGCTCTATCCAGCTGAGCTACCGGTGCATTACGCTACAACTACATTTTGAAGAATGGAGAGGCAAGAAAAAATTGATTGGTAGCTAGGAAATCATGTCTTATACCTTAATTACTCCATACATAGCACTATTGCTCTTTTTTAAATTTCTTATAAATAACCGGAAGGATTGAAAGGATACTTAACACACATAAACCCAACATGAATCCTGCATGGGTAAAAAGACCCCAACCATCTCTGAGATGATCATCGAGAATATCATCTATTCCTGCCCCAAGAATTGTCATGAATAAAGTAGCCGGCATGATTCCCAAAAAGGTGGTAATCAAATATGGGAATAATCGTAAGCCTAGTAGTGCCGGTGCTACGTTAACAAACCAAAATGGAAAGATTGGGAAAAATCTAATAAAAAATAAATAACCCCAAAGGTCCTTTTCTATGCCTGTTTTTATTCTCAAAAAAATTTCAGATTTTTCATAGTTTCTGTGAGACGTTTTCATTGATTCCGAACGAACAATCACAAAAAGTGTTAAAGCTCCGAGGGTAGCTCCAATAATCACAGCAATGAATCCATAAAAAATATTGAAAAGATACCCTCCTATTAGGGTTAATGCTGTCCCTAACGGCAAAGAAAAGGCAGTTGAAAAGAAATAAACTGTAGTAAAAATTATTATAGAAATGAGAAACGATTCTTCTACAACTGAACGCAATGCCTTATGATGATTACGAAACAAATCAAATGTGAATCCAAAATAATCAAAGAAAATCCCAGACAGGATAATTATCCCAATCAATAAAACCAATAAATAAAATCTCATAATTTATAATCTGTCGAAGGGCATGATGCCAGCTCTGCACTTCAGTTCGTCCAATAGTCTCATACTTTGGTTGGTTTTACAAAAATTGTAACCACTTAGCAATTGACTTGAGTACATTTGCGTAATACAACAACCCGACTTTAAAAGATTAGGTAAAGGTGCATTATGAAAAGGACATTTCAACCTAGTAATCTTGTAAGAAAGAGGCGCCACGGTTTCCGTTCAAGGATGGCAACTTCCAATGGAAGAAGGATTCTTAACAGAAGAAGGGCTCAAGGGCGGAAGAATCTCTCTGCTTAGTTTTTTTACTAAAGCCCAAGCGCTTAACAAACCATTGTTTGAAGATTTTAAGAAGTATATTTTGGGCATTACGTCTTGTCATCGTAACGAATGATTCAAAATAGGAAAACTGTGGATAAGAAAAAACTTTTACTAGAAAAATTAACTAAACATGCTGACTATGTGGAAATGCGAAAAGGACATAAAATTCCCACGTCGGGTTTTATTCTTCAAGGCAAGCTACGGACTAGTGATAGCGTAATAAACCCCAATGTTGCCAGGTATGGTCTTACATGTTCCAAAAGAATTGGAAATGCTGTCAGGCGAAATCGTGCTAAACGCAGATTAAGATCCTTAGTAACAAATGTTTTACCAGGTTCTGCTCTAGAAGGATGGGATTATGTTTTAATAGGAAAAGTCAATTCGACAGAAAATCTGCCATTTGTTATCTTGAAAAAAGAGCTATCAGCAGCACTGACCAAAATCCACGATAGGAGTGACAGCGAACTTGAAAAATGTTAGAAAAATATTTGTTCTGCCAATTTACTTATACCAGGCCTGTATTAGCCCGTTTATAGGCAGAAATTGCAGATTTGAACCTACTTGTTCTCAATATTTCAAGAATGCCATAATTTTACACGGCTTAATATTTGGTTCGTACTTGGGATTTAAGAGACTCTTCCGATGTCATCCTTTTGGAAGTTTTGGTTATGATCCAGTGCCTAAAAAAACATTAAAAGATGATAAAAGAAGAACAAGAAATTCATAAAATATTTGAGAATTGTCCAAACAATCTCGAATTCAGAAAACTCAGAAAACGAATTATTCGTCTCACCAGAGAAGTAATCCAAGACTATGGAATGATAGAAAAAGGAGGAAAATGGCTTGTCTGTCTTTCCGGAGGAAAAGATAGCTTTACCCTTTTGGCCATCCTAATAGAGCTAAAATGGCGTGGCCTTTTACCTTTAGATTTTCTGGCATGCAATCTAGATCAAGGCCAACCAAGTTTCCCAAAAACTATATTACCCCACTTTTTGGAAGGTATGGAAATTCCTTTCCGTGTAGAATACCAAGATACCTACTCTATAGTAAAATCTAAGATACCCTCTCATAAAACTTACTGTGCTTTATGTTCTCGATTACGAAGGGCCCATCTTTATCGAATAGCTAGAGAAGAGGGTTGTACTGCTGTTGTTTTAGGCCACCACCAAGATGATATTTTGGAAACCTTCTTCATGAATCTTTTTCATGGAGGAAAACTGTCTTCCATGCCCCCCAAGTTACTAAATGATGAAGGAGATCTGCTTCTCTTGAGACCATTAGCAAAAGTATCTGAGAGCGATTGTGCAAGGTTTTCAGATTGTTTGAAATTTCCTATTATCCCCTGTGATCTTTGTGGAAGTCAGGAAGGATTAGAACGAAAAAAAATTAAAAACATGTTGGCTCAGTGGGAGCAGGATTTTCCAGGTAGAAAGCAAATCATGTATAAAGCTTTGTCAAATAGTAAACCTAGCCACCTTCTGGATAAATCAATCTTTAATTTTACAAACCTTGTTAGAAACTAGTTGTAAAATCTAATTAAAGCTTTATCCGTAGTTAAATATAAAAAAAGCGCTGAGCAAAATCATGGATGAACAGACAAAAAATCTTATACTAGCTACAGGGCTGAGTTTTCTTGTCTTACTTGCCTGGATGTTTTTCTTTCCTCCGAAACCAGTTCCAGAAAATTTTGATTCCATGGCAACGGAAAATGATCAAGGATTCAACGATGCAAATACCAAGCTCACCGATAAGGAAATTCAAAATCTTAATGAAAATATTCAAGAAGATTCCGTAGGAGAATTTGCGCCTAGGGTGAAAATCTCGACAAAAAATTTAAAGGGCTCCATTTGGCTAAAGGGAGGTAGGATAGACGATCTAAGTTTAGTTAATTACAGGGAAACTCTTGATAGTACTTCAAATAATGTTTCTCTATTGGTCCCCAGTGGTAGTGAAAAATCTTATTATGCTTCTCATGGTTGGGCAGCGATGGAAGGTTTGGAACAAAAAGACACACCGGACTCAAATACCGTCTGGGCATTAAAGTCAGGGACCGTTTTAACCGAAAAGAGTCCTATAGTCTTAACATGGAAAAACAATCATGGAATTATTTTTGAGAAAAAAATTTCGGTCGACGAAAATTACATGTTCGAAGTTACCCAGTGGGTCATTAATGGCAGTAACTCGACTGTAAAACTTTATCCGTATGGAAACTTAACACGAAATGGACAGCCCGATACAATTGGATTTTATATCCTGCACGAAGGTGTCGTAGCTATGCAGGATGGAGAACTTATCGAAACTAATTATGATGACATAATTGAGCTCCCCAAAGAGAAAAGTACACGGGAGATTCAGGAAAATGGTTGGGTTGGTTTTACAGACAAATACTGGATGTCGACACTACTACCGAAATCTGGACAAACATTTAAAATGGATCAGAGGTACTTCCCTTCCTCTGAAAATTTTGAGGTTTGGATGCGTTTACCCCCCGTTACGATTAACTCAAATGAAAGTAGATCAGTTACCACAAACCTTTTCATTGGAGCCAAAGAAGTAAACACTATTAAATCATATCAAAAGTCTATGAATATTGAAAATTTTGTAGATGCCGTTGACTGGGGATGGTTCTTTTATCTCACCAAACCAATATTCTTTTTGTTGGATTGGTTCAATGGGTTCACCCATAATATGGGGTGGTCTATAATCCTTTTGACACTCTTTATTAAAACACTTTTATTTCCTCTTTCCTATAAGTCCTTTGTTTCCATGTCTAGGATGAAAAAACTACAACCACAGATGGAAAAAATAAAACAAAACGCTGGTGATGACAAAGCAAAATTGCAGCAAGAATTAATGGCCCTTTATAAAAAAGAAAAGGTAAATCCTGTAGCTGGATGCCTTCCAATACTCTTACAAATTCCAGTTTTTTTCTCGCTCTATAAGGTTCTTTTTGTCACTATAGAAATGCGGCACGCGCCCTTCATTGGATGGATAAAGGATCTATCGGCTCCAGACCCTACTTCTTTCCTAAACCTATTTGGACTACTACCCTTTTCTCCACCTGACCCGACAAGCATCTTGGCTATATTCTCTATTGGGGTTTATCCTATTTTGATGGGTATTACGATGTGGTTACAGCAAAAGTTAAATCCTGCACCCACAGATAAGACGCAAGCTATGATCTTTGCCTGGATGCCCTGGGTTTTCATGTTCATGTTGGGTCAATTCTCGGCTGGTCTTGTTATTTACTGGGTAGCAAACAATTTGATCCAGTTTGGGCAACAGTACATAATTATGTACTCCCAAGGTGTGAGTCCTGACATTTTTGGCAATATTATGAAATCTTTCAAGCGATCAGAATAATTTGACCAAAGAGAAACAACAGGCCCTATTTTATCTTGCTAATCATATTGATCCAGATCAGGTTGAGGCTGGTCACAAGCTTTTTGCCAAACAGACGGAATTCATCAAAGGGATAACCTCTGTAACTGCCATGCCTTCAGAAGGTTATCCTGAAGTATGTTTCTCAGGTAGATCAAATGTTGGAAAATCTAGTCTCATAAACAATCTAACAGGCAGAAATTCAATAGCAAGAACATCAAAAACTCCTGGAAGAACTCGCGAAATCAATTTTTTTCTTCTCGATCAAAATAAGTTCTTGGTTGATTTACCTGGCTATGGTTTTGCAAAAGCCCCTCTGAAGGAAAGAGAACGATGGCAAAAACTGGTAAGTGATTATTTCTTCCAAAGTCAAAATTTAAGAAGGGTCTTCCTCCTAATTGATAGTAGACATGGGATTAAATCAAGTGATATCAACTTAATGAAGATGTTAGGGGAAGCTGGTGTGATTTTTCAGGTAGTATTCACAAAATACGATAAAGTGAAAGAGCTTCAATTTAAAGAGGTGCTAGAGGCAAGTTTCGAAAAAATGGCCTCCCATGCAAATGCATTTTCAGAAGTATTACTTACTTCCTCAAGAAAGGGACATGGTATAGCAATACTCAGGGCCACCATTAATAATTTGTTTCATCTTAGTTAGTTTTAAGCTCAGTGGTTAGGAAAAATATGAATGAAAAAATAGAAAAACAGATTGATTGGGTCACTACAGCTAAAACTCTCTCAGAAGCTTTGCCATATCTTAAGAGGTATGAATCCGCAACCATCGTAATAAAATTAGGTGGTGCTGCTATGGCTAATATTGAAAATCTATCCTCCTTTGCAAGAGACGTTGTTTTGATGAAACAATGTAAAGTGAATCCAATAATTGTTCACGGAGGGGGTCCCATGATCAGTGATGCCTTGGACAAATGGAAGATAGATTTTGATTTTATTGATGGAAAACGTGTTACGGATGCTAAAGCTATTAAAGTAGTAGAAATGGTACTGTCAGGTGATGTTAATAGAACGATTGTTTCAGCTCTTAACTGCCAAGGAGGTAAGGGTGTAGGTTTGTCTGGAAAAGATGCATCTCTGCTAATCTGCGAAAAGGAAAAAGCAGATTTAGGGTTTGTCGGGAAACCCGTCAAAACTAATGTAGAAATTCTGTCCAATTTGGTAAAAAATGATTTTATTCCAGTAATAGCACCAATTGGAACAGATGAATCCGGGCAAACCTTCAACATTAATGCAGATACTATGGCAGGTGTAATTTCTGCTGGAATGAATGCAGACAGGTTGTTGTTGTTAACTGATGTTAATGGAGTTCAAGATATTGAAGGGAAACTAGTCCTAAAAGCTTGCCCAACAGAAATAAGAAAATTGCTTGCCTGTGAAGCCATCTCAGGAGGCATGATACCAAAAGTAAAAACAGCGCTAGACGCAATTGAGAATGGTGTGAGAGCAGTTGTAATACTTGATGGCAGAGTTCAAAATGCTTGCTTATTAGAGCTCTTTACTGAGCATGGCGTTGGTACTTTAATTCGAAATCCGTAAATCAATGTCCTAATATTTGACTTAAGAATAATTTTGTCCTATCTGATTTGGGATCATTAAAAAAGCTCTCTGGCTCATTTTGTTCCACTATCTGACCTTCATCCATGAAAATCACCCTATCTGCTACTTTCCTCGCAAAACCCATTTCATGGCTAACCACTATCATTGTCATCCCCTCTTGAGCAAGTTCTATCATTGTATCCAAAACCTCTTTAATCATCTCGGGATCCAACGCAGAAGTTGGTTCATCAAATAACATTATTTTAGGCTGCATGCACAGAGATCTAGCTATTGCAACCCTTTGCTGTTGGCCGCCTGACAACTGTCCAGGATACTTGGATGCCTGCTCAGGTATCTTGACCTTCTCAAGAAATTGCATAGCCAATTCTTCGGCCTCCTTCTTAGGAGTCTTACGAACCCATATTTGGGCCAAAGTGCAATTCTCTAAGATGGTCAAATGAGGAAAAAGGTTAAAATGTTGAAAGACCATACCGACTTCTGACCTAATTCTATCAATTTTCTTTAGATCTTCTGTTAATTCAATTCCATCAACCCGAATGATACCATCCTGATGTTGTTCCAACCTGTTGATGCACCTAATGAGAGTGGACTTACCAGACCCAGATGGGCCACACACCACAATACGTTCTCCCTCCCGGACAGACAAATTTATATCTCTTAAAACATGAAAAGATCCAAACCATTTGTTCATGCTAACTATTTCTATGACATGATCGCCCTTTCCCCCTTTGGGAGAAGCATCTGTTCTTATCATTTCCTTTTGCATAACTATCTTTCCTTCAATTAATGCTTGTACCTCAGTTTTTTCTCCATAAACATGGAATAACGTGACATGCTAAATAGAATAACCCAGAATATAGCTGCCACAGCCAAATAGCCAGTTAATGACTGAACAGGTGTAGACCAATTTGGATCAGCGAAAGATGATTGGACCATACCTAAAAGATCAAACAAACTGATAATCAAAACAAGTGTTGTATCTTTAAACAACCCAATGAACGTGTTCACGATACCCGGTATTACCAGGACCAATGCTTGTGGTAGAATGATCAGCCTGGAAGTTTGATAATATGATAACCCTAACCCAGAGGCAGCTTCAAACTGACCTTTTGGAATAGCTTGTAATCCACCCCTTATTACTTCTGCCATATAAGCCGCAGAAAACAAAGTCACCCCAATCAAAGCCCTTAACAACTTATTAAAATCGGTTCCTTCAGGAAGGAACAAGGGTAACATAAAGGAAGCCATAAATAGAACTGTTATTAAGGGAACTCCTCGCCAGAATTCAATAAATAAAACACATAAAAGTCTGATCACCGGCATTGATGACCGTCTGCCTAACGCTAACAAAATCCCTAATGGCAAAGATGCCACAATGCCTGTAATAGCTACCACTAGCGTAACCAACAAACCTCCCCACTTATCAGTTTCTACAGTCACCAAACCAAAATCACTAGTAAAGATAATTGTTACAATGGTGATATAGACCAAAAGATATCTAATGACATTGAAAACCGTATGTGCGGCTAAAAAACCTTCCCCAAGAAAACCTCTGTATATTAAAAAGCAAAAAAAGCTGATTAATGAGCTTACCAAAATCATAATTATCAAGGTGGAATTTGCGATTTCCAAATTGCCACCTGTTAGTAGAACAAAAGCAATAATTGGATAAATTACGAGGAGAAAAATTCCTACATGGAAACGATATGGCATTTTTTCAATGACTACCCATCCTATCCCCACAAATAAGATAAGATACGTCAGATTTACTCTCCAGATCTCTTCAATATCATATACACCATAAATGAGAAGTTTGCTTTTTGCTGCTATGAAAGGCCAACAAGCGCCAAACCATTCTTCTGGCAGGTTACCTCCTTGCAGCGTCGTAGCACACGCTAACCTCTTTAATTCATCTGCATCAGACCAAATAGCTTGAATAAAGGCAAAATCAACTAAGGTCCAAATACCGTTCAACCCAAGATATAAAATAACTATAGTAAGCAGTATCATAAAGACAGACTGAATAGATCCTGTGATAGTTGAAAAATTAATCATAGATGAAATGCCGTTTCTCCAAAGCCATCCTATTAAGCCTACTTGATTGATGGGTGGCGGCAAAACTGGTGCGTCTTCTTTTCTTACAAATTCTACGTTAGTCTCTATCTTACTCATCTTTCCACCAGTTTTATTTTAGAATTGAACCAATTCATAAATATCGACGTAATAATAGAGAATGATAGGTAAACTAACATTAGCATGAAAATCATCTCTACCTCTTTTCCTACTTGATTTAGGGCAGTGCCTCCAAAGACTGAGACCAATTCAGGGTAGGCAATCGCTACTGCTAAAGAAGAATTTTTAATCAAATTCAAATACTGTGAGGTGAGGGGTGGAACTATTACTCTCATAGCTTGAGGAATGATAACAAGTCGGAGAGTTGTACCTGGACGTAACCCCAGGGCAAACGAAGCCTCCGTTTGACCGTAACTAATCGCAAGAATGCCACTCCTGACTATCTCTGCTATGAATGAAGATGTGTAAAGGGAAAGAGCTGCCCAGACAGCTATCATCTCAGGAACAATCATCATTCCCATGCCCGTTTGATATCCTCTTCGGAAGACCGGTCCATCCGACTTAAAGATTGGATTTTCCCAATTCAACGGTTGTCCCAAAATATAATAGATAGCTAATGGCAAGAAAATTAATAAGATTAAACCCAACCATCCTCCAGGAAATTTCTTCCCAGTCACCAGAAATCTCCTAGTAGACCACTTAATGATAAAAATACAGCCAACCATACCAACTATCAGCGCAATTAAGACGTATAAAAAACCTTCAAGTGGCTGTGGCGCTGGAGCATATAGCCCCGTAATATTTATTCCAATGTTTTCGGTAAAAAATAATGCTTCCCTTTTTGCTGGAAGATTTCGCAAAACAGCAAAGTACACAATAAAGAGCCATAAAAGTAAGGGAATATTTCTAAAAATTTCAACAAAAGTTGCTGCAAAGCTCTTAAGTATAAAATTGTTAGATAAACGAAATATTCCTATTGTAAAGCCCAATAAGGTCGCTGCTATAATTCCAAAAAGTCCTACTGCTAAAGTGTTTAGGACACCAATAATAAATACATCAACATAGGTAGAAACACCCACCTCGTACCCCACAACCCAGGTACCAAATGTCGGAAGAATTGAAAATCCTGACGTCTCACCTAAGAAATGAAATCCCAGCGATTTGCCACGATCCTCTAAATTCACCAAAGTATTATGCCTTAGGAGTATTAAACTACCAAACACTATAACCAATGCTAAAATCTGGAAGAAAATACTCCGGATCTTAGGGTTATAAATTAGTGATTCTTTCTCATCACTTAATTTGACTCCTGAGCTATTCATCAAGTAAATGCCTTCTGAGTCCTAGATTTCTGATAACAATAAGTTGAAAAGCACTAGCCCTCATAAAGGACTAGTGCAGTTTATATTTTGTCTTATCTTATTGGTGGAGCATACATAAGACCACCATTTGTCCAAAGCGCATTAGCACCACGTGCTAATTTCAGAGGAGTGTTAGGTCCTACATTTCTTTCATAAGATTCCCCATAATTACCAATATGTTTGATAATGTTATAGGCCCAATCATTTGAAATACCTAGTTCTTCACCAAAAGAACCCTCAGTTCCAAGCAATCGCTTCACAGCTGGGTTGTCTGAACCCTTCTTGCTATCAACATTGGCAGATGTTATTCCCATCTCTTCGGCATTAACCATTGCATTGTGTACCCACTTAACAATATTGAACCACTGGTCATCACCTTGCCTTACCACTGGACCCAAAGGCTCCTTAGAAATAATTTCTGGCAAAACAACGTGGGCGTCAGGATTTGATAGCTTTAGACGTTGAGCAGCTAATCCGGAACGATCAGTGGTATAAACATCACATCTTCCTGCGTCATACGCTGCTACAACTTCGTCAGCTTTTTCAAAAGCTACAAGATTAAAGCCCATGTTGTTAAACCTGAAGTAATCAGTGATATTCAATTCTGTAGTAGTACCTGTATTTGTACAAATATTAGCACCATCAAGCTCAGTACCTGAAGAAACTCCCATGCCAGCCGGAACCATCATGCCCTGACCATCATAATAATTTACACCAGCAAAGTTTAGACCGAGTTGTGTATCTCGAGTCATAGTCCATGTTGTATTTCTGGACAAAATATCAATTTCTCCAGAACTCAACGCTGTGAATCTTTGCTTAGACGACAGTGGTGAAAATTTAACAGCATTAGTGTCACCAAAAACAGCGACAGCTACTGCTCTACACAATTCCACATCCAGACCAGTCCACTTGCCAGAATCGTCCTGATTAGAAAAACCTGGTAATCCCTGGCTAACCCCGCACTGAACAAATCCCTTGCTCTTGATGTCATCCAAAGTACCAGCAAAAGCACCCGTGGAAATCAATCCTAAGGCAGCTATTGCTCCAAAAATAAATGATTTTTTCATTTTTCCCTCTTCATAAGTTGTGACCCCCCCTAAATATCTCCAACCTGAAAGTTTTCTGGAGCCTAAATTGTTTAAAAACCTTCAGCAGTGTACACTTTTGCGATTTGTGAGCTCTTTGGTCAAGTCTTCATTCGAATTTTCTGACCAGCAAATTCATAAAACTAAATCCTATAGAAAACTACAAATGTCTACCTCTGTTAGGACGTTTTACCTAACTTTCCTCTAAGTATATGTTTTAATTGACTTTTATTCAATCACGTTAGGTTTCTATATTTATTTCTTTCAATATCCTAAATACAAATTAGAAATGCATGGAACATTCTTAAGTTCGTTTAACCCAATTAAATTGAGAAAAATTACCGTGAATGAGCTTTTTATTGTGATGAAAAGCAAGTGATTCTTTTTTCTCTATGATCATTTCTGATATTCACCCTTTCTGAACCATTTGCAATATTTCACAAGCCTGCATAAACAAGGATCTTTTTATCTTACCTTCAGCCTTTTGTTCAGCCAACGTTCCCCATATGTTACGTTGCCAATCTTCGTCAATTCTCATGAGTTTCCATGCTTTTTCTGGTGAAATCTTCCCCGTTAATATAGCTAACCCAATGATTAAAGAATTTGATAAGGTGACTAATTCATTCATAACTGTCAAGCATAATGGTTCGATTGGTAGAAGTAACTTAGAGAACTCCTTCTCCATATCACTACTCTGCTCAACCGGCACAAGACCATGAGAAATCGTTAAAGTTGTATTAAGTTGAATCTGTATCCAATCTATTAATGGATCCCAACTCTTTGACTGAATTCTAGCTAGATCAGATCCTTTGTCCGCCCTATAGCATAGAAGATCCGACATCCCATACCCCACTAATTTATCTTTTAACTTCAAACTTTCTCTTTCAGAACGATCCACTGAAAGAAAACAAGCTTTGGTATAGGGCATATGTGAATAATTAATTTCTTTCTTCACCTTGGACCACTCATTTTTAACTCCATGAGCAATCGATCGATTTCCTATGATAAGCTCATTTTTTGAGAGCGTTCTTAAAGGAACCTCATCTAACATTATTATATATCCTGAAGGATGGTGCTTCAGCTCAACAGACTTCCAATTCTTTATTCTCTTCAAAATCAATTTACTATTTTTACTCTTGATACAAGTTTATACTTCTTTTGATCAAAATAACTCCAAATTTTGGGACATGTGCAAGGGCGGATCGGCTTTGACTGTTATCTTTTTTCCTGTGAATGGATGTTCAAATTCGACCAGGCGGGCATGAAGTTGTAATTTCTGATAACCAAAATTAATTTGAGAAGAATCATTGTCCATAAATTTAACTGTCGGATTATTTCCATATCTTTTGTCACCCATTATGGGGCAACCTATGCTTGCCATATGTTTTCTAAGTTGGTGTTTTCTTCCAGTTATCGCAAGAAGTTCAAGCCAGGTGCCTTCTTTACCGATTTGGCCTAAAACCTTATAAATGGATAAAGCTTCCTTTTCCTCTTTATCTAAGATCAATAATTGAAACCCTCTGTAATCTTCATTTTTTGTTAAAAGTCCTAACTCCCTGCTTTCTTGATTGCTGTCTGAAACGGGTGGACTAAAAATTATACCTTTTCGCTTCTTAGGAAATTTGTGGACTATTGCCCAATATATTTTTTTTACTTTCCTATCCTTAATCATCCCGGATATGATGCGCGCACTTTTTGGAGTCCTCGCTACTATTAAAACCCCTGATGTCTCCTTATCCAACCTATGCACAAGCTTGGGTACTGGGTTACCAGGAAGACTGAATTGAGGCAAAACATTAGCAAGGTGATAATGACCTAATTTGGATCCACCCTGTACTGCCATTCCAGCTGGTTTATTAAAAATAATAAAGTGTTCATCATTAAAAATTAGAGATTTTTTCAAATCCTCTACCAATTTTAACGAAATCCTATTGGGTGGGGGATCCATCCTTGAATTTTTTGAACGAATGAAATCTGGAACACGAATCTTTTGATTTTCCAATACACGAGTATTTGGCCTCACTCTCAAACTGTCCGCACGCAATTGACCTGTTCTACATAACTTCTCTATCATAACTTTTGATATGTTGATGAAATGGGCTCTAAGCCATTTGTCTAATCGTTGGCCGTCTTCTGCTGCAGTCACTACAATTGGTTT
The DNA here is from genome assembly GCA_014239455.1 of Paracoccaceae bacterium. Taxonomy (GTDB): domain Bacteria; phylum Pseudomonadota; class Alphaproteobacteria; order Rhodobacterales; family Rhodobacteraceae; genus CACIIZ01. Next base: position 16,266 of record JAAZYV010000028.1, read on the forward strand.
CAATTTTTGCATTTCATTTTTTTCAGTGCTGTCTTTCGACATCTAATCACCAGACTTTTTTATTAGATGATCTCTAAGCTTAGTGAAGTAAGCTAAACGCTTCTTAAGTTCCCTCTCTTGGCCCCGATCAACTGGATGATAAAAAAGTTGCCGTTTCATACCCTCAGGAAAATAGTTTTGGCCTGAAAAGCCAGCCTTTGTATCATGGTCATATTCATAACTTTGTCCGTAGCCAAATTCGTTCATTAGGCTAGTGGCAGCATTTACTATGTGCTTTGGTGGTAGCTCTGAGTGGTGTTTTTTAGCATATTTTACCGAATACTGCTCAGCTTTATATACAGCATTAGACTTTGGAGAAAGTGATAAAAATAGTACCGCCATTACCAATGAAATATCTCCATCAGGTGGCCCTAATCTTTCGTAGGAGGACCAGCTATCTAAAACTAGCCTTTGTGCATTGCTTGTAGCCAATCCAATATCTTCAAAAGATATCCGAAGTAACCTGCGAAAAATATAATTGGGGTCCTCGCCCGCAATCATGGCTCGGGCTAACCAATAAAGTGCTGCATCTGGATCTGAACCCCGTATTGATTTATGAATGGCAGAAATAATAGCATAATGGCTATCACCAGCCCTGTCATGTTTAGGAATAGTTATGGACAATTTTTTTTCAAGTTCATCCACTGAAATATTCTGTTTTAATAAGAATGCTTGTTCTAACAAGTTAATCAAGACTCTTGCATCACCACCTGATTTCTTGATTAAAGCAGCTCTACTGTCTTTATCTAGCGGCAAGGTTTTTTTCATAAAAATCTCTGCTCGCTTAATTATGTTATCAAGCGCAATATTTGTTAATTTCCTAACTTCAAAAACTGATGATCTAGATAATAAGGCTGCATTCAACTGAAAGCTTGGGTTTTGTGAGGTGGCTCCAATTAAACCCAAAATACCATTCTCAATTATGGGTAAAAACATATCCTGTTGCATCTTGTTAAAATAATGAATTTCATCCACAAACAGCAGGAACCTTTTTCCTTGGGATGAAGATTCCTGAGCCGACTTAAAGATACTTTTTAAATCTGCCGTTCCAGAAGAAACAGCACTTATTTCATGGAACTTAGCCTGTTTTATAGTTTTTGGCATCAACCTAGCCAATGTTGTTTTGCCGACGCCAGGTGGCCCCCATAATATTACTGAAGATACAATCTGATTTGTACACATTGCACGAAAAGGTCCATCCTTATTTGTCAAATGGTCCTGTCCACAAATGTCCTCGAAAGACTTTGGTCTTAACCGATCAGCTAATGGTTTTGAAGAATCGTCAACCGGTTCCGTGGTTATCATTGATCCAAAAAGGTCATTCATTGCCACTTGTTAACTAAAATTTCTTCCAAATAAAAGAAAAATTATTGGAATCTATCAATGCACTTGAAAAATATTCCTTAACTATTCAACAGATTCTTCATCTTCAGCTTCTATCCGGGCTTTATCCTGAGCTCCCTTTGCCGAAACGTCTCTTTCAACAAATTCTATTACTGCCATTGGCGCCATATCACCATATCTAAAACCAGCCTTAATTACTCGTGTATAGCCACCATTACGGTCTTTGTATCTCGGAGCCAGTGTTTCAAAGAGCTTCTTTACAGCGTCGTCCTGCTTTAACCTAGAATACGCTATTCTCCTGGAATGGAGATCACCCTTTTTTCCTATAGACACACACTTGTCAGCAATTCTCTTTAGTTCTTTCGCCTTTGGAAGGGTAGTCTTTATCTGCTCGTGCTCAATCAAAGAGCATATCATATTAGAGAACATGGCCTTTCGATGCTCATGAGTTCTGTTCAATTTGCGATGACTATTCCCATGTCTCATAATAATTTACCATATTATTCTACGTTTTATTTACAACGCACAGTCGACGTTACAAAATCTGTTAAACCCTAAACTGGAAAGAATCAACCCTCAAAACTGATCCTCATATTTCTTTGACAATTCCTCAATATTCTCAGGAGGCCATTCGGAAACATCCATTCCCAAATGCAATTGCATACCAGTCAAGACTTCCTTTATCTCATTCAAAGATTTTCTTCCAAAATTAGGTGTTCTAAGCATTTCTGCCTCAGTTTTTTGTATTAAATCACCAATATAAACAATGTTGTCGTTTTTCAGACAATTGGCTGATCTCACAGAAAGCTCTAATTCGTCTACTTTCTTCAAAAGAAGTGGGTTAAATTCTAATTCATCCTCATCTTCATCCCGAGAATCGGTCTCAGGCTCATCAAAGTTTACAAAAACTGTTAGCTGATCCTGAAGTATCCTTGAAGCAAATGCCAATGAATCTTCTGGGGCTATTGATCCATCGGTTTCAATTTCCATAGTCAACTTGTCATAATCCAACACCTGTCCTTCCCTGGTTGGAACAACATTATAGGAAACCCTTTTAACTGGGGAAAAAAGTGCATCAATAGCTATCAAACCAATTGGAGAATCTTCATTGTTCTGCTTATCAGCAGCCACATAACCTTTTCCGGCATCCACAGTTAATTCCATTGAAAAAGACACTCCTTCATCCAAGTGACATATTATATGATCTTTGTTTAATATCTCAATTCCGTTTGATTCAGTTATGTCTCCAGCTGTGATAACCCCCGGCCCTTTCACATTAATAGTTAGCTTCTTTGGTCCTTCTACTTCCATAGAAACTGACACACCTTTTAGATTTAGTATAATATCAGTCACGTCCTCTCTTACGCCGGCCAAGGATGAGAACTCATGTAACACATTATCTATTTGTACTGAAACAATTGCCGCTCCCTGTAATGAAGAAAGCAATATCCTTCTTAACGCGTTTCCTAGGGTCAACCCATAGCCCCTCTCAAGCGGCTCTGTCGTAATCGTTGCAGTACGTCTAGGATCGTCTCCAGGCTTGATATTTATGCCTGTCGGTCTTATCAATTCTTGCCAATTTTTTTGGATCATAATTTCCTCCATTCCAGTAGACAACCTAATCCAAAAGCCACCTACGCCCGAGGGTTTCACATATATAAATTTTACAGATTAAAAGTTACTCGGTACCAACATAATAATTACTAAACTCTTCGACGCTTAGGTGGTCGACAACCATTGTGAGCCATGGGTGTTACATCACGTATTGAGGTTACAGTCATTCCAACGGTAGACAAAGCTCTCAAGGCGGACTCTCTCCCAGACCCTGGTCCTTGAATTTGAACTTCTAAGGTCTTCACCCCATGTTCCTGGGCCTTTTTCCCTGCATCTTCAGCTGCCATTTGAGCAGCATAAGGAGTTGATTTCCTCGATCCCTTAAAACCCATGGTGCCTGCTGAAGACCACGCAATAGCATTTCCTTGAGCATCTGAAATTAGGATTTTCGTGTTATTAAAGCTTGAGTTAATATGCGCAATTCCAGTAGAAATATTTTTCTTCTCTTTCCTCTTTGCCTTTGATTTCTCCACAGCCATATTCAATAATCCCTATTTTCTCTTCCCTGCAATTGCTCTTGATGGTCCTTTTCTCGTTCTAGCATTTGTGTGTGTTCTCTGTCCTCTTACAGGCAACCCGCGCCTATGTCTTAATCCACGATAGCAACCTAAATCCATAAGCCGTTTTATGTTCATAGACTTTTCTCGACGAAGATCACCTTCAACCATCGTATCTGCAGCTATATATTCTCTAATTGCGGATAATTGCACATCGTCTAGCTCATTCAACTTACTCAAAAGCGGGATTTTTAACTCTTGGCAAATCTTGTGAGCCGTTCCACCACCAATACCATGTATATATGTAAGCGCAATTGGTACCCTTTTCCCAGTTGGAAGATTTACACCAGCTATTCTAGCCACTTTTCACTCCATTAATCTCTCAAGACTTCACATTTCTCATATTCTGATGCCAGTGAAATTCTTTGGTGTCTCTTTCCTACCAGGTCAATCATCTCACAGGTTCGCCGGAGTATAGTCATACATTCTAATTCGTCAAGTTCGTAAATCATTAAAAGAACTAATTAAATTTTCCAATTACATTCGTAATATTTTTCTGAATTTCATCAATACTACCAAGGCCATCAATTTTCCGAAGAATCTTCTTTGCATGATAGAAACCTATTAAGGGAGACGTATCACGGTAATAAGCCAGTAATCTAGTTCTGAGAGAATCCTCATTATCATCCTGCCGGAATTTAAAACTTCCCACACCACCACAAATATCACATAACCCTTTTTCTTTTGGAGGCTTAGTTAATTTGTGATAAAGCTCACCACATGAAGAACAGGTAAAACGACCAGTAATACGTTCTATTAGTTTGTTATCGTCTACAAATAGTTCGATCACGTGATCAAGGTTTTGTCCAGTTGTCACGAGTAATTCTTCTAAAGCATCTGCCTGACCCAATGTCCTCGGAAATCCATCAAATATAAAACCCTCGACATTACCTCCTTCAGCAATTTTATTTTCGATCAAACCTATTACTACATCATCAGTAACTAGTTCTCCTTTTGCCATTATCGCAGCAGCTCTTTTTCCTATTTCCGAATAAGCTTTCTTAGCCTCACGCAACATATCCCCCGTTGATAACTGAACCAAACTGTATTTGTCGCACAAAGCCCTAGCCTGTGTACCCTTTCCTGCACCCGGAGGACCAAGGAGAATTATATTCATCTTTTTGCCTTCCTTTTTCGTTTGCTAGAACCACGGATTTTAGACCTCTCAATCAAACCCTCATATTGATACGCAAGCATATGAGATTGGATCTGAGTGATAGTATCCATAGTAACTGAAACAACAATTAGCAAAGAGGTTCCACCAAAATAAAATGGGATCGCGAACTGCGATCTAAGTACTTCAGGAAGTAAACAAACCGCTGCTAGATAGCCTGATCCCAATACAAGTGTCCTCATGACCACGTACTCTAGATATTGAGCAGTTCGTTCTCCTGGTCTAATTCCAGGGACAAATCCTCCCTGCTTCTTTAGATTGTCTGCTACCTCATCAGGTTTAAAAGCTACATTTAAAGTATAAAAATATGTAAAGAAAATAATCATACCACCAAAAAACATGTAATACATTGGTTGGCCAGGTCCAAGATACGCCGTCACTGTTGCAAGAATTCCCGTGCTGTCATCCTGAGCAAAAGTTACAACTGTTGTCGGTAAAAGCAGAAGAGATGAAGCAAATATAGCAGGGATAACTCCTGAGGGATTTAATTTAACTGGTAGGCTAGAACTATCCCCACCATACATCTTCATCCCGATTTGCCGTCTAGGGTATTGTATATGAATCTTTCTCAGTGCACGCTCTAGATAAACTACTAGACCGATGACCACAACTACCATTGCTATTACAGCTAGGATTACCAATGGACTAATGACACCAGACCGACCAGAAGCAAAAAATTGTGCCAAGGCTGCAGGTAATTCAGCCACAATGCCCACAAAAATTATCAAAGATATTCCGTTTCCAATTCCCCTTGCAGTTATTTGTTCCCCTAACCACATTAGGAACATTGTGCCTCCCACAAGGGTAATTATGCAAGAAGCACGAAAATACCAACCTGGATCTGAGGCTAAACCCTGACTTTCCAACCCTACTGAAATCCCATAAGCCTGAAAAAAGGCTAGGAGCACCGTACCGTATCTTGTGTACTGATTTATTTTCTTTCTTCCCTGCTCTCCTTCTTTTTTTAATTGTTCTAGCTGCGGTACCATGGATGCAAGCAACTGCATAATTATGGATGAAGTTATATAAGGCATTATTCCAAGAGCAAAGATAGCCATCCTCCCCACCGCACCACCAGTGAACATGTTTAGCATCCCACCTATTCCAGTATTTGCTTGCTCAAAAAAAGATCTTAACTGACCCGCATCAATACCTGGCACAGGAATATAAGTGCCAATTCGGTAAACAATTAATAAACCTAGAGCATAAAAGATACGCCGCTGAAGATCTTTAGCTTTCCCAAAAGATCCCCAACTTAAATTGGCCGCCATTTGTTCTGCTGCAGAAGGCATATTTTACCCCTTGTTCCCCTTAATTGAAAAAAACTTAAAGATCTAAACTCGTTAGAAAATAGAGCAAGACCCCCCTTGCTTTTCAATAGCTGACATTGCACCTTTAGATGCACCTGTCACCTTAATCATAACTTTTGAGGTAAGCGTACCCTTTCCCAAAATCCTCACTCCATCAAACTTTCGCGTTACCACCCCAGAATCTTGTAGTACATCTTCATTTATTTCTTTCTTCGGGTCAATTTTCTTTCGGTCGATAAAATCTTGTAAAGTGCCTAGATTTACCACCACATATCTCTTTGGATTAGGAACATTGAAACCTCTTTTAGGCAATCGCATGTAAATTGGCATTTGCCCCCCTTCAAACCCATTAATAGACACACCAGAACGTGATTTCTGCCCATTCAATCCTCGTCCACAAGTTTTACCAATGCCTGAGCCTGGTCCTCTACCTACCCGCTTTTTTCTGCGCTTGGCGCCCGGTCTTTCTCCTAACTCATGTAACTTCATAACAGCCTCTCTTACTTTAGCTAGAATGCAAAAAAAAGCTTTTTGCTAACCTAGAAATGGTCCTACAAATCATACCTCAGACTCATCCAGCACTCGTACTAAATGGGGTATTTTATTTATCATTCCCCTCACTGAAGGAGTATCGTTTAGTTCAGAAATTTTGTGCATCTTATTCAGACCTAAGCCCTTCAAAGTTGCTCTCTGATCTTTGGGTCTTCTTATTGGAGATCCAATTTGCTTAATATATATCTTTTTTTCTACCATATTGATTCCTTGAGCTCTATTAGGTTGGCATTTCTTTCATTTCTTCATCTTTAAATACAATTTCTGAAAGCTTTTTACCTCTCCGCCGGGCCACAACTCTTGGACTGACTTCCTTTTTTAAACCATCAATAGTAGCTCGCACCATGTTATATGGATTTTGTGATCCAATAGACTTGGCGACAACATCTTGAATACCAAGCATTTCGAAAACAGCTCGCATAGGCCCCCCTGCGATTATTCCAGTTCCAGCGGGAGCAGTGCGCATCACCACTAATCCAGCCCCATGTCGACCATTTATGTCATGATGTAAGGTTCTACCTTCTTTAAGTGGCACCTTCACTGTTTGCGTTTTGGCCTGTTCTGTTGCCTTACGTATCGCCTCAGGAACTTCTTTGGCCTTACCCTTACCAAAGCCCACACGTCCATGCTGATCACCAACTACGACAAGTGCTGCAAATACAAACCGCTTTCCGCCCTTCACAGTTTTTGATACTCGATTAATCGCTACCAATCTATCAGAAAATTCTGAGGATTCCTCACGTTCCCTTTTGTCTCTACGGTTTACATCTCTTGCCATATACCATTTCTCCTAAAACTTGAGGCCTTCTTCCCGAGCAGCGTCAGCTAAAGCTTTAACTCTACCATGGAACAAGAACCCACCTCTATCGAAATATACTTCAGTTATTCCGGTCTTCTTTGCTCTAATAGCTATCTCTTTACCAACAAGTGCTGCAGTTTCAACACTATTTCTAAGAGTCTTTCCCAGAGAACTCTCTCTAGTCGAAGCCGAAGCAATTGTCTTACCAACAGAATCATCAATAAGCTGAACGTACATATTCTTGGAGGACCTATGCACACTCATTCTAACCCGTGACTTTGAGAACTGCTTAATTCTATTACGAACCCGCAATCGTCTCCTTATAAATAAGTTTTGTTTCTTCTTACTCATAGCAAAATTCCTACTTTTTCTTACCTTCCTTGGCGAAAACGTATTCGTCTTTATATCTTATGCCTTTGCCTTTATATGGTTCTGGCTTTCGCTTTGACCTAATGTTTGCTGCAATTTGCCCTACAACTTGTTGATCTATTCCATTTATTGTAATCTCGGTTGGCTTTGGGACACTAATCTTCACGGTGTCGGGAATATCAAACTCAATCTCATGCGAATAACCAAGAGAAAGTTTTAGTGCCTTCCCCTGAAGCGCTGCCCTATATCCCACACCATTTAACTCTAAATGTTTTGAAAAACCGTTTGTGACCCCTTCTATTAGATTTGCAATCTGTGTTCTGTTCATACCCCAGTGTTGTCTAGCTTTCTTAGACAAATTTATTGGTTTAACAAAAATTTGATTTTCACTCAATTCAACCAAAACTTCTTTGGAAGCATGAAACTCCCTATTGCCATTTGGTCCTTTCACTTCAATTTTACCGCCAACTACACTAGCAGTAACGTTTTCAGGAATATTAATAGGTTTTTTTCCAATCCGAGACATTTTTTCCCTCAAAATACAGTGCAAAGGACTTCGCCACCAACATTGGTAGCTCTGGCCTTACTATCTGACATAACTCCTTTTGGAGTCGATATAATAGCTATACCAAGACCCTGCCTTACCCGAGGAATATCTTTAACACCTGTGTAGACTCTTCGCCCTGGGGTTGAAATACGCTTAAGTTCCTTAATGACTGGTTGGCCATCGAAATACTTCAAATCTATTTGGAGATTCTTTTTACCTTCGTCATCCTGAACAGCCTGATACCCCTTTATAAACCCTTCGGATTTTAAAACATCAAGGACCCAACTTCTCAATTTGGATGCAGGTGCCATTACCGCAGTTCTATTCCTCATCTGTGCATTCCTAATTCTTGCAAGCAGATCACCGATTGGATCATTCATAACCATAAGCCTCTCCCCAACTACCAGCTCGACTTTACCATACCCGGAATTTCTCCACGGGAAGCCAAGTCCCTTAACGCTATCCGAGACATTTTTAACTTCCTATAAAACGCCTTTGGTCTACCTGTAATCTTGCAACGATTATGTAATCTAGTTGGAGACGAATTTGGTGGTAATTTTGCTAGATCAATTTGAGCTTTAAAACGTTCTTCCATAGATAACTCTCTGTTCTTCACTATCTCCTTAAGTGCCGACCTGCGCTTAGAAAATTTCTTAACAAGCTTTTGCCTTTTCAACTCACGATTTATCATCGAAACTTTAGCCATTTCAATCTCCCCAATCCTAATTCATAAAAGGCATGTTGAGCCGTTTCAACAATGCCTGAGCCTCATCATCACTAGATGCACTCGTACAGATGACTACATCTAAACCCCATATCATATCAACTTTATCAAAATCGATTTCTGGAAAAACAATATGCTCCTTTATTCCAAGAGCATAATTACCCCGACCATCAAAACTTTTGGAGGATACTCCTCTAAAATCCCGTATCCTCGGCATTGCGATAGTGATTAGTCTATCCAAAAATTCATACATCCTATTCCGCCGCAAAGTCACCTTGACCCCAAGAGGCATATCTTCTCTTACTTTGAAACCAGCAATAGATTTCTTTGCTCTAGTAATGACAGGAAGTTGCCCTGCTATTTTTTTTAAATCCTCTTTAGCACTATTTATTTTCTTGCTATCACCTACTGCCTCACCAACACCCATGTTTAAAACTATCTTCTCTAGACAAGGAATCATCATAGCGTTTTTATAAGAATACTTTTTTTTCAAATCATCTCGTATCTCTCGTTGATATTTGTCTTTTAATCTTGGTAAATAATCAACCATTGATCAGCTCCCCAGACTTTTTTGAAAAACGTACTTTCTTACCATCAACAGTTTTAAATCCCACTCTAGCTGCTTGCTTACTTTTGGGATCTGTTATAGCAAGATTAGAAAGATGAATTGAAGCTTCCTTTGGAATTCTTCCCCCAGCATTTTTCTCTGATTGTTTCAAATGCCTGATAACCATATTAACACCAGAGACCAACGCCCTCCCAGTCTTGGGAAATACCTGGACCACTTCTCCCGTTTTACCCTTATCCTTGCCCACCAAAACTATAACTTTATCCCCTTTGACAATCTTAGCTGCCATCACAAAACCTCCGGTGCTAAAGACACGATTCTCATAAAGTTCTTTGATCTTAATTCTCTTACGACAGGGCCAAATATCCTGGTACCAATCAATTCACCAGTATTGCTAAGGATAACTGCAGCATTCTTGTCGAATTTTATCGTGGTTCCATCAGCACGGCGAATTTCTTTCGCTGTCCTAACTATGACAGCTCTCCTTACATCACCTTTCTTGACTCTACCTCGCGGAATAGCATCCTTGACTGAAACTACTATCACATCCCCTACTGATGCATACTTTCGCTTTGCTCCACCCAAAACCTTGATACACTGGACTCTTTTGGCCCCTGAATTATCAGCTACATCCAAATTAGTTTGCATCTGGATCATTTTTTTTCTCCCGACCTTCGGGGTTCTTCCCCACGGTTTCGCTTAATTTATACTATAATGTAACACAATATTTAGGTTGTGATCACTTCCCATTTTTTTGTTTTTGAAACAGGAGGGCACTCCTGAATCTTTACCATATCACCTACCTTAAAATCGTTACCCTTATCGTGAGCCCTATATTTTTTTGACTTACGGATAGTCTTTTTTAAAACTGGGTGCGTGAAACGCCGTTCAACCAAAACAGTAACTGTCTGGTCATTCTTGTCACTAGTGACCTGACCTGTCAATATTCTCTTAGGCATACCTAACGCTCCATAACCTTCTCGGATTTCTGTTTAATTAAAGTCATTACTCGAGCAACATTCCGTCTAACAATTCTGACACGCGACGTATTTTCTAGCTGGCCATTGGCTTTCTGAAACCTTAAATTAAAGGCTTCTTTCTTAAGTTCTTTAAAGGAGCTCTGCAATTGCTCAATGCTTTTGTCTTTTAATTCCTCAACCTTCATTTACATGTCCTCACAAAATTCGAAAACCCTACACATCTCTACCAATCCTCGCGTTTCACATATCTACATTTTACCGACAATTTCATAGCTGCTAATCTGAGAGCCTCCATTGCCACATCTTCTGCCACTCCGTCAACCTCAAACATCACACGACCAGGTTTTATTTTTGCAACCCATCGGTCTACAGAGCCTTTACCCTTACCCATTCTCACTTCTATAGGTTTCGCTGTAACGGGAACATCAGGAAATATTCTTATCCAAACTCTTCCTTGACGTTTCATATGCCTTGTCAAAGCTCTTCTAGCAGCCTCTATTTGCCTAGCATTGACACGATCTGGTTCAATTGCCTTAAGAGCATAGCTACCAAAATTGATATCGAAACCACCTTTGGCTTTCCCGTGTATCCTGCCCTTATGTTGCTTACGAAACTTTGTCCGTTTCGGTTGAAGCATTCTATTCTCCTATAATTAACTTAAAGTTATCCACGCATTCCCGAAAGATTTTCCTGTGAATCGTTGATCCTTTTGTCCCTTCCTGCCGGGTCATGCTCAAGAATTTCACCTTTAAATATCCAAACCTTGACTCCTATAATACCATACGCTGTCAAGCCTTCTGCTAATGAATAGTCAATATCTGCCCTTAAAGTATGTCTTGGAACTCTTCCTTCTGAGTACCACTCTGTTCTAGCTATTTCAGCTCCCCCAAGTCTCCCAGCTATATCAACCCTAATACCTAAAGCACCCATTCTCATAGCATTCTGCACGGCCCTTTTCATAGCCCTTCTAAATGAAACTCTTCTTTCCATTTGCTGGGCTATGCTTTCAGCAACTAGTGCAGCATCTACCTCTGGTTTTCTCACCTCCACGATATTCAGGTGTAATTCGCTCTTTGTTAATTTAGTGACCTGATTCTTAAGAGTTTCAATATCCGCGCCTTTTTTACCAATAATTACACCTGGCCGAGCAGCATAGATAGTAACCCTGCACTTCTTATGAGGTCGTTCGATTACCACCCTACTAATGCCCGACTGCACACACTTCTTCTTAATAAAATTTCTAATTTCAAGATCTTCATGTAGCAATGCACCATACTCTTTTGTATTAGCAAACCACCGGCTTTCCCAAGTTCTATTGACCTGCAAACGAAGTCCCACTGGATTAATTTTTTGACCCATTAAGCCTTCTCCCCTTTATCATCCTCATTTGGTTTTTGTTTGACCTTGATAGTTAATTGACTAAAAGGTTTTAAAATTTTTCCATACCGCCCCCGAGCTCTAGGACGTCCTCTTTTCAATACTAAATTTTTTCCAACATAGGCCTCTGCCACAACAAGTTCTTCTATATCCAATCCATGATTATTCTCTGCATTAGCAATTGCGGACTCCAAGCATTTCCTTACATCAATCGCTATCCTTTTCTTGGAAAATCTCAACTGAGCCAAAGCATCATTGACAGGCTTGTTCCTTATAAGTTTGGACACTAAATTCAACTTCTGAGGACTCACTCTCAACATCCTGGCCTTTGCCATAGCTTCAGCTTCACCATTTTGGTTGCTATCATTAACAGATTTTTCTGACATCATTATTTTCTCTTTACCTTCTTATCTGCAGCGTGTCCATAATAAGTCCTGGTTGGACTATACTCTCCAAATTTCTGGCCTATCATCTCTTCGCTAACTAACACTGGTATATGCTTCTTACCGTTATAAACTCCAAAAGTTAAGCCTACAAATTGTGGTAAGATGGTTGACTTCCTAGACCAGATCTTTATGACCTCGTTTCTACCAGATTCCCTTGCTTTTTCTGCTTTCTTTAATACATAGCCTTCAACAAAAGGACCTTTCCATATTGATCTTCCCATCTATCTAGCGTCCCTTCTTCTTATGTCTTGATCTCAATATATACTTGTCAGTTGATTTGTTAGATCTAGTTTTTGCCCCTTTAGTGGGTTTACCCCACGGAGTCACTGGATGGCGACCTCCAGAGGTTCTGCCTTCGCCCCCTCCATGAGGATGGTCGATCGGATTCATTACGACACCTCTAACGGAAGGTCTTATTCCTTTATTGCGGTTTCTTCCAGCTTTTCCAAGATTCTGATTCGAATTGTCAGGATTCGATACTGCACCAACCGTAGCCCGACATTCCTGTCTTACCAACCTCATCTCTCCTGAGGAAAGTCTTAGCTGGGCATAACTTCCATCTCTTCCAACAAATTGAGCATATGACCCGGCTGCCCTTGCTATCTGACCACCCTTGCCAATCTTCAATTCCACATTATGAACAATCGTCCCAATTGGCATCCCGGTAAAAGGCATTGTGTTTCCAGGTTTTATATCTGAACTGTCAGAGGATATTACTTGATCATTTATCTTTAGTCGTTGTGGTGCCAATATATAGGACTTTTCACCGTCTTCATACTTTATAAGTGCAATAAAAGCTGTTCTATTAGGATCATATTCAATTCTTTCTACAACACCTGTTACATCCATTTTATTTCGTTTAAAGTCTAAGATCCTATATAGTCTTTTAGCTCCGCCACCTTTCCGCCTCATAGTTATTCGACCGGTATTATTTCTCCCACCCATTTTGGACAACCCAACACATAGCGCTTTTTCAGGGCGACCCGTCCATAACTCACTCTTATCTACGAGCACCAAGCCTCTTTGTCCTGGAGAGGTAGGTTTATACGATTTCAACGGCATAGTTTTTCACCATCTGACATTCTTATAATCCACTATTTACATCAATTGTATTACCCTCTTTTAGGGTAATGTATGCTTTTTTCATATTACGCCGCCGACCTATTTGACCACGAAATCTCTTAACTTTACCCTTAACAATTAGGGTGTTTACGGCTCTCACCTTTACATTAAACAATTCTTCTATTGCAACTTTAATATCCCTTTTTGAACTCCCCATTGCCACTTCAAAAGCTACAGTTCCTGATTCTGAAGCCATAGTAGCTTTTTCCGTTATTATAGGCCGTCTGATAATATCGAATTTTTCAGTCACTTTTGTCATTTAAATCTTTCCTCCAAAGCCACAACAGCTGCTTTAGTCAAAACTAATGTATCCTTCCTCAAAACGTCATACACATTTATCCCCTCAACAGGAAGAACATCAAATGCCGGAATATTCTTGCTTGCCTTAATAAAATTGACACTTGAGGAAGATTCACCCTGACCAACAACCAAAGTGCGTCCCCAACCCAATTTCTTTAAGTTTTTGGCAAAAGTCCCGGTTTTCTGATCTTTCAGCTCTGCCTTTTCAAGAATTACTAACTGGCCATTTAAATATTTAGCTGACAGAGCATGTCGCAAGCCTAGTGCCCTGAATTTTTTGTTTAGGTTAAATGCATGACTTCTAGGAGTAGGACCCTTGTACACTCCACCCTTACGAAAAATCGGTGCGCTTCTTGATCCATGCCGGCTACTACCAGACCCCTTTTGACGAACCACCTTTTTTGTAGAGTAACTGACCTCAGATCGGGTTAAAACCGAATGGGTGCCTTGCTGTTTCTTAGCCAGTTGCCAACGCACTACCTTATTAAGAATGTCCGGCCTGGGATCCAAACCAAACAAAAATCCGTCCAACTCAATTGTACCAGATTTTTTGGCATCAATGCTAATGACATCAACTTTCATCTTTGACCTCCAAATCTGCTTGATCTTTTCCTTCTGTGCTAGGTTTCTCCTCACCCTTCTTAACATCATCTAGCTTTTGTGGATCATCACCTAACTCTCCGGGTTTTATTTCAACTTCTGCTTTGGAATCACTGATTTTTTCTGTGGGATACGGCACACCTACAATAGCCTTTTTCTTTACTGCGTCCTTGAGAGTAACCCATCCCCCCTTTGCTCCTGGCACAGCTCCTTTTATCATTATCAGACCTTTATCTGGATCGGTCCTAACGATCTGCAAGTTCTGAATTGTCACACTAGCGTCACCAAGATGACCAGCCATTTTCTTGCCCTTAAAAACCTTCCCAGGATCTTGACACTGACCAGTAGAGCCATGAGAACGGTGAGAAACAGACACCCCATGAGAAGCTCTAAGACCTGAGAAGTTATGCCGCTTCATTGCTCCTGCAAAACCCTTACCTATACTCATACCTGACACATCAACATATTGCCCCTCAACATAGTGGCCCACACCAATTTCTTGACCTACTTCAATAAGGTTATCAGATGATACTCTGAATTCCTTCAATCTCTTCTTTGGTTCGACATTTGCTATAGAAAACTGTCCTCTAAGAGCCTTATTACAATTCTTAGCTTTAACCGTTCCAGCACCTAGCTTCAAAGCAAAATAACCATCTTTCTCTAAAGTTCTCTGAGCAACAACTTGCAACTTTTCTAGTTTCAGAACTGTCACCGGCACCTGTCTACCATCTTCTCTGAAGATCCTAGTCATACCAATTTTCTTCGCAATTACACCAGATCGCATAATTTCTTCCTCAAAGCTTAATCTCCACGTCGACACCTGCTGCCAAATCTAGTTTCATTAAGGCGTCAACCGTTTGTGGTGTTGGATCTATTATATCCAACAACCTTTTATGAGTCCTGATCTCAAACTGTTCTCTGCTCTTCTTGTCAACATGAGGTCCCCGAAGTACAGTAAATTTTTCAATCTTATTAGGAAGAGGTATAGGACCTCTCACCTGTGCTCCTGTTCTTTTAGCAGTTGAAACAATCTCAGCCGTACTTACATCCAGCACCCGATAGTCAAAGGCCTGCAGCCTAATTCTAATATTTTGACTTTGCATTTTGAACTCACCTAAATTGTGAACATTGGGTCATTTACTATTTTAAGATTTTTGAAACGACCCCTGCACCAACGGTCCTCCCACCTTCTCTGATAGCAAAACGTAACTTTTCTTCCATTGCTATCGGAGCAATTAATTCAACTTCAAACTTTAGATTATCACCAGGCATTACCATCTCAGTTCCAGAAGGTAGTTGTACTGTTCCCGTTACATCTGTCGTTCGAAAATAAAACTGGGGTCTATAATTACCGAAAAAAGGTGTATGTCTTCCACCTTCCTCTTTTGTCAGGATATATGCCTCTGCCTCAAACTTTGTGTGAGGGGTCACAGATCCCGGTTTTACTAGACATTGGCCTCGCTCAACACCGTCGCGCTCAATACCCCTTAACAAGGCCCCTATATTATCACCGGCCTGACCTCTATCTAGGAGTTTGCGAAACATTTCTACCCCTGTGCATGTAGATTTAGTTGTTTCTCTTATACCTACTATTTCTATCTCATCTCCTACGTTTATCACTCCACGCTCGACCCTCCCTGTCACCACAGTACCACGTCCTGAAATTGAGAACACATCCTCAATTGGCATGAGAAATGGTTGATCTATAGGCCTATCTGGAGTGGGTATAGATTCATCCACAGCAGTCATTAATTCAGAAATTTTGTTTGCCCCTATTTCTTCATCCCTGTCTTCAAGTGCAGCCAATGCTGAACCAGATACGATTGGAATGTCATCACCAGGAAATTCATACTTTGTTAGCAACTCCCTTACTTCCATCTCAACAAGTTCTAAAAGCTCTGCATCGTCAACTTGATCCACTTTGTTCAAGAACACCACAAGTGCCGGCACTCCCACTTGTCTTGCCAATAATATGTGCTCTCTGGTCTGTGGCATTGGGCCATCAGCTGCATTGACCACTAATATTGCTCCATCCATCTGAGCAGCACCTGTGATCATATTTTTGACATAATCCGCGTGTCCAGGGCAATCAACGTGCGCATAATGTCTATTTTCCGTCTCATACTCCACATGAGCTGTCGAAATAGTTATGCCTCTAGCTTTTTCCTCTGGAGCCCCGTCGATTTCATCATAGGCTTTAAAATCCCCATAATGTTTTGTTATTGCAGCCGTCAGAGTCGTCTTACCATGATCAACATGACCTATGGTTCCAACATTCACATGCGGTTTATTACGTTCAAATTTTTCTTTTGCCATTTTTTGTCTCCACTTTCCAACTAAACTAGATTAATAAATAAATTCATATTTTAAGCATACTTAGCTTGTATCTCTTCAGATATATTTGAAGGCACCGTCTCATAGTGATCAAAAATCATCGTAAATTGGGCACGGCCAGAAGACATTGACCTCAAATTGTTGATATAACCAAACATATTTGCTAACGGTACGAATGCGTTAACGACAATAGCATTTCCACGAGCTTCTTGACCAGTAACCATACCCCTGCGCGAAGTAAGATCGCCAATGATATTGCCTGTGTAATCTTCCGGCGTCACCACCTCAACTTTCATTACTGGTTCCAAGAGTTTTGCCCCTGCTTTTTTCAAACCATCTCTTAGTGCCGCCCTTCCGGCAATCTCAAATGCTAACACACTGGAATCAACATCATGATAAGCACCATCTATCAAAGATACTTTGAAATCTATCACTGGAAACCCTGCTAAGGGTCCACTATCCATAACTGATTGAATACCTTTTTCTACCCCTGGTATGTATTCTTTTGGTATGACCCCACCTACTATCTTACTTTCAAAGCTATAACCTTCTCCAACCTTTGTAGGGGATATTATCATCTTTACTCTCGCAAACTGGCCTGCCCCGCCAGACTGCTTTTTATGGGTATAATCCACCTCAGCCTCTACAGATATAGTTTCCCTGTATGCTACCTGAGGTGCACCTATATTGGCTTCTACTTTAAATTCTCGCTTCAAACGATCTACCAATATATCTAAATGCAGTTCTCCCATACCCTTCATTATTGTTTGGCCCGATTCCAAATCTGTTTCGATCCTAAAAGAAGGATCCTCTGCAGCCAGACGCTGTAAACCAGCAGACATTTTTTCTTGATCATTTTTTGTCTTAGGCTCAACTGCAATTTCAATTACTGGGTCAGGAAAAGTCATCGTTTCCAATACCACAGGCTGACCTATATCACAGAGGGTATCTCCAGTTGTAGTATCTTTAAGACCCGCTAACGCTATTATATCTCCAGCAAAGGCCTCCTCTATTTCTTCTCTATTGATAGAATGCATCATCATCATCCTACCAATCCGCTCCTTTTTTTCTTTTGTGGAATTCAGAAAGCTATCCCCTTTCTTAACTGTACCAGAGTATATCCTCAAGAATGTCAAAGATCCTACAAAAGGATCATTCATTATCTTAAATGCCAAACCTGAGAAGGGCAAAGCATCATCAGCTGAGCGCTCAATATTTCTCTCCTCATTTGGATCACCAGGGGTAAATCCAAGATAAGCTGGCACATCCAAAGGCGAGGGAAGGTAATCTACTACAGCATTTAGAAGAGGCTGAACACCCTTGTTTTTAAATGCTGATCCACATAATACTGGGATGAATGTCATGCTTAAAGTTCCCGCCCTAATCAACCTTCTAAGTTCTTCAGGGGTTGGTTCTTCTCCTTCTAGATAAGCCTCCATCACGTTATCATCCATCTCAACCGCGATCTCAATCATATTTGATCTCATCTGCTGAGCTTTTTCCATGTACTCCTCGCGTATAGAGCTTTTGGTCCATGTCGCCCCCAGATCTTCCCCTTGCCAGATCCATTCTTCCATCGTAACCAAGTCAATCATTCCTTCGAATGCGTTCTCCGAACCGATAGGTATTTGTATAGGGCAAGGTCTAGCTCCAGTTCGATCAGCTATCATTTCTACACAGTTATCGAAACTTGCTCCTATCTTATCCATCTTATTCACAAAAACTATCCTTGGGACCTTGTACCGGTCTGCTTGCCTCCAAACTGTCTCAGTTTGAGGTTCCACTCCTGCATTTGCATCCAAAACACATACCGCACCATCAAGAACAGCCAATGATCTTTCCACTTCTATAGTGAAGTCCACATGACCAGGGGTGTCAATTATATTCAACCGATGCTTTTGGCTATCAGCTTTTTGGCCATCTTCAGTGCGTTCCCAAAACGTTGTAGTTGCAGCTGAAGTGATTGTAATTCCCCGCTCTTGCTCTTGCTCCATCCAATCCATAGTTGCAGCTCCATCATGAACCTCTCCAATCTTGTGAGACTTACCGGTATAATAGAGTATTCTTTCGGTACAAGTGGTCTTGCCAGCATCGATATGGGCCATAATACCGAAATTCCGATAAAAATCTAACGTATATTCTCGAGCCATCACCTAATCCTCATCAATACCTTGCCACGGAGTGCCTTACCACCGATAGTGACTAAAAGCCTTATTCGCCTCAGCCATTTTATGAGTGTCTTCACGCTTTTTCACTGCAGCTCCTCTTGACGAGACTGCATCCATTATCTCGCTGGCCAATCTTTCTTCCATCGTATTTTCGTTTCTATCTCTTGAAGCTTTAATTAACCACCTGATCGCAAGTGCCTGTCGTCTTTCTGGCCTGACCTCAACAGGTACTTGATATGTAGCTCCACCAACTCGCCTGGATCTAACTTCAATTGAAGGCTTTATGTTCTCTAAGGCTTCATGAAATAAATCAACTGCAGCTTTCTTTAACTTACCTTCAGCTTTCTCTAAGGCGCCATAAACAATACCTTCAGCTATAGATTTTTTGCCATGGAGCATCAGACTGTTCATAAATTTTGTCAGCACTACATCACCAAATTTAGCATCAGGTAATACTAGTCTTTTTTCTGCGCTATGACGTCTGGACATTCTAAATTTCCTATCTTATTTCGGTCTCTTAGAGCCATACTTTGAGCGTCTTTGCCGACGATCTTTAACACCTTGGGTATCTAAAACCCCTCTCAAAATATGGTAACGTACCCCTGGCAAATCTTTCACCCTACCACCACGGATTAATACCACTGAATGCTCCTGCAAATTATGGGACTCACCTGGTATATAAGAAATAACCTCATAGCCATTTGTTAACCTCACCTTTGCTACCTTCCGCATTGCTGAGTTAGGCTTCTTTGGCGTAGTTGTATAGACCCTAGTACAAACCCCTCTTTTTTGCGGACAGGCTTGCATATGCATGGACTTTTGTCTGACCACCCTTGGCTTTCGAGGTTTCCTAATCAATTGTTGTATAGTTGGCATTACAACTCACTCCGATACTAATTTCAGGACCTTGCCCCAAATTTTCCACGCGACACAACCCAGTAATAATCTC
This sequence comes from Paracoccaceae bacterium, assembly GCA_014239455.1. GTDB lineage: Bacteria > Pseudomonadota > Alphaproteobacteria > Rhodobacterales > Rhodobacteraceae > CACIIZ01. The sequence goes on from JAAZYV010000028.1 coordinate 36,139, forward strand.
ATTCACCGGAAGACCTAACAGAGGATCTAGGGTACAACACCCTGATCGTGCGCCACTTCTAACAAAAACTCCTTGAACTTACAAGGTCGGCGGAAGGTATTCTGAGAACAATCAAATGTCAACAGGGGTGGTTCCATTATTAGTCAAAAATCATTATTTATATGCAAAAATATGCAAAAAGCCCTTCCAGATCATATTATCACCAAAATTATTAGTGAATTTCCCACTAAATCGCCAACTTGATTGCCACTAATGACTATTTAACACTGAATTTACCTTAGAAAAGCCTTAAGATCGGACGATAGCGTCCTAATCGATCTCACTTACCCCAGTTAACTCCTCCTCACCCGCAGATTCCTTCAATTCTTCTTCTAATCTTTTTTGCTCAACGATCTTGGCATCTCTATCAGAAGCTATTTTTCGAATATCTCTTGCCGCACCACCAGTCCCTGCAGGGATCAAACGCCCGACGATTACATTTTCTTTAAGACCAATCAGTTTATCTCTTTTTCCCTGAGTTGAAGCTTCCGTTAGGACACGGGTGGTCTCCTGAAAGGATGCTGCAGATATAAAACTTCTCGTTTGTAAACTTGCTTTTGTTATACCAAGCAAGACCGGTCCACCTTTAGCCGGTTCGTGGCCTTTTTCTAGAGCTTTTTTATTAATATCCTCAAACTCTACACGATCAACCTGTTCTCCCTTTAATAATACAGTTCCCCCACTATCAGAAATCTCCCATTTTTGTAACATTTGGCGAACAATAACCTCAATGTGTTTATCATTTATCTTAACTCCTTGGAGTCTATAAACATCCTGCACCTCAGAAATCATATAGTCAGCTAAAGCCTCCACTCCTAAAATTGCAAGAATATCGTGGGGGGCTGGATTTCCATCCACGAGATTCTCTCCCTTTTTTATGAAATCTCCCTCATTCACTGGGATGTGCTTTCCTTTTGGTACTAGGTATTCGATTGGGTCTCCATCACCTTCTGGAGGTTCAATAGATAGTCTTAATTTATTCTTATAGTCTTTACCAAATCTTACATGACCATCTATTTGAGCTATAATTGCATGATCCTTAGGCCGTCTCGCTTCAAATAGTTCGGCAACCCTTGGTAAACCACCAGTGATATCCTTTGTCTTAGCTCCCTCTCTAGGGATCCTTGCTATTACATCTCCTGCACTAACTACATCACCATCTTCTACTGATAAAATTGCATCAACAGACATAGAATGTATCTCAGGGTTTCCGTTTTCTCGTCTCACAAGCTCACCTGTTTTGGCATCTGTAACAACTATTTCAGGCTTTAGCTCATTACCTTTTGGAGCAGACCTCCAATCGGACACAATGCGCTGTGCAATTCCAGTGGCATCATCGGTGTCTTCCCTTAAAGATACTCCAGCAACAAGATCGATAAACTTCGCAACACCATTATTTTCTGCGATGATGGGCAGTGTATAAGGGTCCCATTCGAATAACTTTCGTCCTGGTTCGATTTCATCTCCTTCTTCAACGTACAATTTTGAACCAAATGCCACTTTATGAGTTGCTCTCTGGACACCTTGTCCATCCTCAATCAAAATTTCCAAATTTCTACCCATTACAATTTTTTCTTTGGCTGAGTTTTCGATGAGGTTGGCATTTACTAATTTGACATGACCTCCATGGCTTGCTTCAATAAAAGATTGAGAGCCTCCTTGAGCAATACCTCCAATATGAAAAGTTCTCATAGTAAGTTGCGTACCAGGTTCCCCAATTGACTGGGCCGCAATTATACCCACTGCTTCACCGGGATTCACTTTAGTACCTCTGGCTAAATCACGACCATAACATTGAGCACAAATTCCATCATCAGCAGAACAAGTCAAAGCCGATCTAATTTTCACGCTCTGTAAATTAAATTTATCCATACTTTCTGACATTTTTTCATCTATGATAACCCCTTCTTTTACTAGGACTGATTGATCTATAGGCGATACTATGTCAGCTGCAGCCACCCTTCCCAAAACTCTTTCAGAGAGCGGGGCCACTACATCTCCGTCATTAATAACAGCTGAAACTTGGATAAATGAATCTGTGCCGCAGTCTTCCTGTCTAATAATGCAGTCTTGAGCCACATCAACTAAACGACGAGTGAGATAACCGGAATTCGCTGTTTTCAAAGCTGTATCAGCTAACCCTTTTCTAGCGCCATGGGTAGAATTAAAGTATTCTAAAACGGTCAAACCTTCCTTAAAATTTGAAATGATAGGTGTTTCAATTATCTCACCAGAAGGCTTCGCCATTAAACCACGCATCCCTCCCAGCTGCTTCATTTGAGCTGGTGAGCCTCTAGCACCAGAGTGAGACATCATGTAGACTGAATTCAATTGCTTTTCCGCATCTAACTGATCAGGTTGTACGGATGAAATTTCCTTCATCATCGCATTAGCAACCGAGTCTGAACAGTTCGACCATGCGTCAACCACTTTATTATACTTTTCTCCTTGAGTGATTAAACCATCCATATATTGTCTTTCAAACTCTTTTACCTGGTTCCTGGTATCATCAACGAGTTTCCATTTTTTTTCAGGTATAACAATATCATCCTTGCCAAATGATATACCTGCTCTAAACGCTTCCCTAAAGCCAAGTTGCATTATTTGATCACAAAATATGACAGATTCCTTTTGTCCACAATGTCTATACACAGTATCAATTACTTCCCCAACCTCCTTCTTTCTCAACAACCTATTAATGATTTCAAAGGGAGCTTTATGATTTTTTGGTAACAAGGCTCCTATTCTTAACCGACCTGGCGTAGTTTCAAATCTCTTATAAAATGTGAGGCCCTGTTCATCAATCTGGGGGAACCTAGCATGAATTTTTGTGTGAAGGGCCACAACCCCAAGCTCCATTGCATGTTCCACTTCGTCAACCGAAGCAAAGATCTTACCTTGTCCAACTTGCCCCTCGCTCTCCAAAGACACGTAATATAATCCTAAAACCATATCCTGAGAGGGCACAATTATAGGTTTCCCGTTGGCAGGTGACAAGACATTGTTAGTAGACATCATTAAAACTCTGGCCTCCAACTGCGCTTCTAAACTTAACGGTATGTGAACAGCCATCTGGTCTCCATCAAAATCAGCATTAAAAGCCGAACACACAAGAGGATGTAGCTGAATGGCTTTGCCTTCTACCAAGATTGGTTCGAATGCTTGTATCCCCAACCTGTGCAAAGTAGGGGCACGATTCAGTAAAACTGGGTGCTCTCTAATAACCTCTTCTAAAATGTCCCAGACCTCGGGTCTTTCTTTTTCAACAAGCTTTTTAGCTTGTTTCACTGTTGAAGAAAGGCCTTTGGCTTCTAAGCGTGAGTAAATGAATGGTTTGAATAATTCCAGAGCCATTTTTTTTGGTAAGCCACACTGATGCAACCTCAACTCTGGCCCTGTAACAATCACTGAGCGACCAGAAAAATCAACCCTTTTTCCTAAAAGGTTTTGTCTAAACCTTCCTTGCTTACCCTTCAACATATCAGACAGTGATTTTAAGGGTCTTTTATTCCCACCAGTAATAACCCTACCTCTCCTACCGTTGTCAAATAAGGCATCAACTGACTCCTGTAGCATTCTCTTTTCGTTACGGATTATTATGTCAGGAGCCCTAAGTTCAATGAGGCGCTTTAAACGGTTATTTCTATTTATAACTCTCCTGTATAAATCGTTTAAATCTGAAGTCGCAAAACGCCCACCATCTAACGGTACCAGTGGCCTTAGTTCCGGTGGAATGACTGGTATTACAGTGAGTATCATCCATTCTGGTCTATTGCCACCTTCAATGAAGTTTTCCACTAGCTTAAGACGCTTAATTATTTTCTTTGGTTTTAACTCACCTGTAGCTTCTGCAAGTTCTACTCTCAATTTCTCAGCTTCTGCTTCAAGATCAATAGATGTGAGAATTTCCCTGATGGCTTCAGCTCCAATACCCGCGGTAAAAGAATCGGAACCGAATTGATCCTGACAATCTACAAATTCTTCTTCCGTTAACATCTGCCCATGTTTAAGGTCCGTCAAGCCAGGTTCAATTACGATATATTGCTCAAAATATAATACTCTTTCTAGGTCTCTAAGAGTCATATCCAACATTAAACCTATCCGTGAAGGTAAGGACTTAAGAAACCAAATGTGTGCTACGGGGGAGGCTAAATCTATATGCCCCATCCGCTCCCTACGAACCTTTTGAAGGGTTACCTCAACACCACATTTTTCACAAGTTACGCCCCTATACTTCATTCTTTTGTATTTGCCACATAAACACTCATAGTCTTTGATTGGGCCAAAAATTCTTGCACAAAATAAGCCATCTCTTTCAGGCTTGAATGTTCGATAATTTATTGTTTCCGGCTTTCGAATTTCACCAAAAGACCAACTGATTATCTTTTCAGGTGAAGCCAATGAAATCTTTATTTGATCAAAAGCTCTAACTTGCTGATTTGGATTAAATGGATTTGTAATTTCTTTGTTCATTTAATGATCCTAATTGATTAAATATTTACTGAAGTGTAATTTTTGTAACAATTGATGCTGATTACCCATCCACCTCTCGATCAAGTAAATCAACACTTAAACCAAGTGATCGAATCTCTTTTACAAGAACATTAAAAGACTCTGGAATGCCCGCTTCAAAATTATCTTCACCTTTAACAATACTTTCATAAACTTTAGTACGTCCTGCGACATCATCCGATTTAACCGTCAACATTTCCTGTAATGTATATGCTGCACCGTAAGCTTCCAGCGCCCAAACTTCCATTTCACCAAATCTTTGACAACCGAATTGGGCTTTTCCTCCAAGAGGTTGTTGGGTAACCAAACTATAAGGACCAGTGGATCTTGCATGTATCTTTTCATCCACTAGATGATGTAGCTTTAATATATATTTCATCCCTATGGTCACAGGTCTAGCGAATTTTTCTCCCGTACGCCCATCATAAACAGTAGATTGACCTGATGCATCTAATCCCGCTCTCAATAATGCATCATTTACATTGGCCTCCTTAGCACCATCAAAAACAGGTGTTGCTACCGGCACTCCTCCGGTTACATGACTAGCTGCTTCTAAAATCTGATCCTCTTTCATGTCTGAAAATGTTTGTTTGTAGAAATTTTTTCCATAAGCAGTTTCCATAGCTCCCTTTAAATTCGATAATTCACCAGATTTCTTATACTCATCAAGTGCATTGCCCACTATCTTACCTAAATTATGTGCTGCCCACCCCATGTGAGTTTCCAAAATTTGACCCACATTCATTCGGCTAGGTACACCCAAAGGATTAAGGACTACATCAACAGCCGTTCCATCTTCAAGAAACGGCATGTCTTCAATAGGTACCACCCTCGAAATCACCCCTTTGTTGCCATGCCTTCCTGCCATTTTATCACCTGGCTGTAATTTACGCTTAACAGCAACAAAGACCTTTACCATCTTCATAACACCAGGAAGAAGGTCGTCACCTCGCCTCACTTTATCTACTTTATCATTAAATCTGTTTTCAAGAGCCTTTTTTTGCACTTCAAACTGTTCGTTCAAAGCTGCGATCTGGGAGATTTTATTTTCATCTTCAATAACAATTTGCCACCATTGACCTCTTGACAGATCCCCCAGGATTTCCTCAGACAATTGTGTTCCAGCCTTGACTGATCCTGGTCCTTTTATAACTAATTGGTCCAGCAAAAGATTTTTTAGCCTTGCATAAATGTTTCTCTCTAAAATGACGAGTTCATCATCTCTATCCCGGCTTAACCTCTCTATTTCTTCTCTTTCGATCTGTATAGCTCTTTCATCTTTTTCAATTCCATGCCTGTTGAAAACACGTACCTCTACTACAGTACCGTGATCGCCAGGACTCATTCTCAAAGATGTATCCCTCACGTCAGACGCTTTTTCACCAAAAATTGCTCTAAGCAGTTTTTCCTCTGGGGTCATGGGACTTTCACCCTTTGGAGTTATTTTGCCCACTAGTATATCGTTTGGTCCAACTTCAGCACCTATATACACAATTCCAGCCTCATCAAGATTTCGAAGGGCTTCCTCACCAACATTAGGAATATCTCTTGTTATCTCCTCTGGACCAAGCTTAGTGTCTCTTGCAGAGATCTCATATTCTTCAATATGGATAGAGGTGAAAACATCATCCCTGACAATTCTCTCAGAGATTAGAATACTATCTTCGTAGTTGTAACCATTCCATGGCATGAATGCGACCATAACATTCTTGCCAAGAGCTAATTCACCCATGTCAGTACACGGGCCATCAGCTATCACTTCACCCTCAGCAATTACATCTCCTACTTTGACAAGAGGTTTCTGATTAATGCACGTATTTTGATTCGACCTCTGAAATTTCCTAAGTCTGTAAATATCAACACCTGGATCACCCGGAGCTAAAACACCATTCACTCTAATTACTATTCTCATGGCATCTATCTGGTCTATAACTCCACCTCTTCTGGCCATAATTGACGCTCCAGAATCTCTTGCCACAACACTTTCCATTCCAGTACCAACAAATGGTGCTTCTGCTTTCAATAAAGGAACTGCTTGTCTTTGCATATTAGAACCCATTAAAGCTCTGTTAGCATCATCATTTTCAAGAAATGGAATGAGTGATGCTGCCACCGAAACAAGCTGTTTTGGACTTACATCTATTAATTCAACTGATTCTTTTGGATTCAGCATATATTCCCCAGACTTACGAGTGGAAACTAAATCATTGATAAATTTTCCCTTTTCGTCCAGACGAGCATTAGCCTGCGCAATCGTATATTTCATTTCCTCAGTTGCTGACATATATATAACCTCATCAGTCACCTTGGCTTCCTTCACCTTTCTATAAGGTGTTTCTATAAAACCGTACTTATTCACTCTCGCAAACGATGCTAATGAGTTGATTAACCCTATATTTGGACCTTCTGGCGTCTCTATTGGACAAACCCTACCATAATGGGTGGGGTGTACATCACGTACTTCAAATCCAGCCCTATCGCGAGTTAACCCTCCTGGGCCAAGGGCCGAAAGCCTCCTTTTATGTGTAACTTCTGACAACGGATTAGTCTGATCCATAAATTGCGACAGTTGACTCGATCCAAAAAACTCCCTCACAGCCGCTGCTACCGGTTTTGCATTGATGAGATCTTGTGGCATTACCGTGTCAATTTCAACTGAAGTCATCCTCTCTCTAATAGCTCTCTCCATTCGGAGGAGTCCTAACCTATATTGGTTTTCCATTAGCTCACCAACAGATCTCACTCTTCTGTTACCTAAGTGATCAATATCATCAATCTCACCTCTACCATCTCTTAGCTCTACCAAACCTTTAATTACGGCAATAATATCTTCTTTTCTTAGTGTTCTTTGCGTATCTTCAGCATCCAAATCCAACCGCATATTTAATTTCACACGACCAACTGCTGACAAATCATATCTCTCAGAATCAAAAAATAAGGAGTCACACAAATTAATAGCAGCATCCAAAGTTGGTGGTTCTCCCGGTCTCATTACCCTATAGATATCTACCAACGCCATTTCACTATTAAAATTCTTGTCAGAGGCCATAGTGTTTCTTATGTATGGCCCTATATTAACATTATCTATATCCAAAGTAGGGATTTCATTCACACCATTTTCCACTAGCTTAAAAAGTGTTCCTCCTACAATCTCACCAGTTTTCTCATTTATTTCCCATGTCAGCTCTTCGCCAGCCTCGATCCAAATTTCTCCAGTTTTTTCATTGATCATGTCTACGGCGGCATACCGACCTATCAGATCTTCGAATGGAACGAGTATTTTAATAGCATTTGACTGTTCTAACAATTTTTTGACTAATCGGGGTGTAACTTTCTTGCCCGCTTCGGCTATAATCTCCCCTGAATTAGCTTCAACGATATCAAATGCTGGCTTAATTCCTCGAATACGTTCTGGAAAAAAAGGACAGGTCCACCCCTTCTTTGGAATATTTTTATAAATTACTTTATTATAGTAAGACTCACATATATCCTCCTGGGTCATACCCAAAGCATATAACATGGTTGTCACAGGTAATTTTCTTCTCCTATCTATTCTAACAAAAACCAGATCTTTGGCATCAAATTCGAAATCAAGCCAAGAACCTCGATATGGAATTATCCTAGTGGTAAACAATATTTTCCCAGAAGAATGTGTTTTTCCTCTATCATTGTCATAAAACACACCAGGTGATCGATGCATCTGGGAGACAACCACCCTTTCGGTTCCATTCACCACAAAGGTCCCATTGGGGGTCATAAGTGGTATATCTCCCATATAAACATCCTGTTCCTTGATCCCTTTAACAGACTTAGCACCCGTACTTTCATCTATATCAAAAACAACTAATCTCAGTGTTACCTTTAAAGGAGCACTGAAGGTCATATCTCTCTGTTGACATTCTTCAACATCGTATTTTGGTGGCTCGAGTTCATAACTCACAAACTCAAGGACGGATGTTTCATTAAAATCTTTTATCGGGAAAACGGACTGGAAAACACCCATCATACCTTCATTATCAAGGGGTGAATTATCATCACCAGATTTTAGAAAAAGATCATAAGAAGAACGCTGTACTTCTATAAGATTGGGCATATCCGCAACTTCACGTATCTTGCCATAATCTTTTCTGATTCGCTTTTGGTTGATTTGAGCCCTGATCATTCTCACCTCTGCTTGTCCCGAACCTAAAATGCATAATTGCTTTAGACTCTATAGTTAATTATGATGACTTAGATAACCGATTTACTTGTTATCAATTAAATCATTAACTTATGCTATTTGCTCCCGGTACCATAGTGCAGCACCGGCTAGCAAAACATAAATATCTAAATATTACTTGAGTTCAACCTCTGCTCCTGCCTCTTCTAACTGAGCTTTGATTTTTTCAGCTTCATCCTTTGAGGCTGCTTCTTTAACAGCTTTTCCACCCGCTTCTACCAAATCTTTTGCCTCCTTCAAACCTAATCCCGTAATTGTACGAACTTCTTTGATAACATTAATCTTCTTCTCTCCAGCTGACTTCAGAATGACATCAAACTCTGTCTTTTCATCTGAACTACCCTCGCTATCACCTGCACCTCCAGCTGGGCCAGCCATCATCACTGCTCCACCCGTAGCAGCCTCAATACCATATTCATCTTTCAGCACTTTCTTTAGTTCAACTGCTTCAAGTAGAGTTAATCCAACAATTTCTTCAGCTAATTTTTTTACATCCGCCATAATAATTTCCATTCACCTTAATTAATCAGTTTCAATTTCATTTGTTTACAAGTTTTTCTTTGATCAAATCCCGTTAAACTTAGATCCTCAGGCTGCCTTTTTTTCCTCTATAGCAGAAACTATGCCTGCAATGGAATTGCCCGGAGATAATATATATTGGGCCAACTCGGAAGCTGGAGCTCCAATACAACCAGCAATAGTTCCAATAAGTTCTTCCCTAGAAGGCATCTTAGACAGGTTCTTAATACCTTCAAGATTCAATATTTCCTCACCTATTGAACCCCCAAGTATACTTAACTTCTCATTCTCCTCAGAAAACTTTACTGCTACCTTAACGGCTGTTAGTGGATCTTCAGAAAATAAAAGAACTGTCTGCCCTTGCAAAAAATCTATTAATCCAGCATTTGGTTTACCGTCCAAAGCAATCTTTGACAATCTGTTCTTAGCTACCTTCACGCCAGAACCAGAATTCCTCATTCGAATTCTTAGCTGGGACATGTCAGACACCGTCAAACCAGAATAGTGAGCAACTACCACAACTCCCGATTCCGAAAAGATTTGGCCCAATTCTTTCACAACTATTTCTTTTTGTTCTCTATTCAAGCTCCTACTCCAAATATTGAAGGGTTTAACCCTATTAATTTTAGATCAAAACCTATTGATCCACTAAATATGTCCGGGATCCCAACAAGATCGGTCAAATTTCAAATAAAACCAACTTTTTAGTGCTCCTATCTAAGGCGGGTCTTAATCTCAAAGAGAGCCCACCATCTCGGACAGTCTATACTCAACTCCATAAAGCCAAGCATTTCCCCTCAAGCAAGGGAACCTCAAATTCATTCAGCTTCGTTTTGAATCACCATTGATTTACCCATAGTTGAAGATATTGAAACTTTCTTAATAAATATTCCCTTGGCACCAGATGGTCTTGCCTTATTTATTGCATTTATAAAAGCCTTATAATTTTCTACTAGCTTTTCTTTTTCAAATGACACTTTTCCAATACCAGCATGTATAACACCAGCCTTTTCAGCCTTGAATTGAACTTCTCCACCTTTTGCAGCTGCCACAGCTTGAGCGACTTCAGGCGTAACAGTACCCAATTTGGGATTCGGCATCAAATTTCTTGGTCCCAAAATTTTTCCTAGGCGACCTACTAACGGCATCATGTCTGGAGTAGCTATACATCTATCAAAATTCAGATCACCAGCTTGAATACTTTCCATCAAATCTTCTGCTCCGACAAGCTCAGCACCAGCTTTTTTTGCGGCCTCCGCCTTCTCTCCTCTAGCAAAGACAGCTACTCGTATTGATTTACCAGTACCATTGGGCAAAGAACAAACCCCCCTGACAACTTGATCTGCATGCCTAGGGTCAACGCCCAAATTAACTGCCACATCAACTGTTTCGTCAAATTTGGCACTAGCGGAAGACCTTACCAAGTCTATAGCTTCTTCAGCGAGCAAAGAATGCTTGTCTGCAAACACTTTCTCTTGCTCAGTCCTTTTTTTACTTTGCTTTGGCACCACGTTAATCCTTTACTTCTATCCCCATTGACCTGGCAGATCCCATTATTACTTTCATGGCGCCATCTAAATCACTTGCATTCAAATCTTGCATTTTAGCTTCAGCAATCTCCCTTATTTGTCGAGAGGACACGCTAGCAACAGTTTCCTTCCCAGTCATTTGAGCTCCCGATTTAATCTTTGCTGCCTTTTTTAGAAAAAAAGATGCAGGCGGGGTTTTTATCTCCATAGAAAACGATTTGTCAACATAATAGGTTATTATTGTGGGACAAGGGGCTCCTGGTTCTACCTCTTGAGTTTTTGCATTAAAGGCCTTGCAAAACTCCATAATATTCAAACCACGCTGCCCAAGTGCCGGACCAACCGGTGGCGATGGGTTTGCTTTCCCTGCAGGTATTTGCAACTTCAGTTCCCCTGCTACTTTTTTTGCCATGTTTTATTCCTAAATTCTAATTCTATTAATGCTGCAATTTCTAATCAGATATAATTCCTAATCAGATATCAAGTTTGCTTTTGAACCTGAGAATACTCCAACTCTACGGGAGTTGCCCTGCCAAAAATTGAAACTGAAACCTTCAGCCTATTATTTACTTCATCGACTTCTTCAACTAAACCAGTAAACCCCTCAAAAGGCCCATCGACTACGTTAACTCGTTCACCCGTCTCGTAGTTGATCAAAGCACGTGGTTTCTCTATTCCTTCTTCCACTTGATTCAAAATTCTTGCCACCTCTGAATCAGCCAGCGGCATAGGTTTTCCTTGTTGTCCGAGGAATCCAGTTACCCTATTAGTATCCTTAATCAAGTGGTAACTCTTATCAGTCATGTTCATCCTAACTAATACATATCCCGGCATGAAACGTCTCTCCGATTGGACTTTTTTTCCCCTCCGCACCTCAAGTACCTCTTCAGTAGGGACAAGCACCTGCTCTATCTCATTTTGGAGAGAATTCTGCACTATGGCCTCTTTTATATTTTCGGCTACTCTCTTCTCAAAGTTAGAAAGCACACTTATGGAATACCAACGCATTGCCATTACCCAAACACCTCATAGACACAACCCCACGTGACCTATCTGGATTTCTATTTAAATAAGCCATGTTACCATACAAGACCCCTGATACCTAATAACCCAGGAGCGAATCGAATATTATAATAGGCTAGGCTATACAACCGCTACTTTGATTTTTCAAGAGGCTAACTTCAAAATAATGTCTAAAATATTACTGGTCATAGTATCAATTAAAAAGAAAAACAAAGCCACTATAGCTGACATCACAAAAACCATCAAAGTTGTGGTCATTGTCTCTTTCCTGGTGGGCCAGACTATTTTTGATACTTCGTTACGAACTTGTTGCACGTATTTTAGTGGATTGGCCATAGTAAAACTCCAAAAATATTGCCAGATTTATACAGACATCTTATAGTTAATTTGGCAGGGGCTGAGGGACTCGAACCCACGACCCTCGGTTTTGGAGACCGATGCTCTACCAACTGAGCTAAACCCCTTTAATTCCAAGCTTGTTTAATGAGTTTAGAGAGAATTTGCAAGTTAATAGAATGTGAGTGCTATGGGTGAGTGAAAATATACCAAATTTGAACATCAAGGATTTACATATTGCAGAGAACACATCAAGGAAATTGCCTCAGCAGGCGAAAATGCTTGCAAAATTTTAGATTTAAAAGATAACAAGAGCTATTCTTAAATAATTCAAATCCCCAAGATTGTAGCGGAAATTAGATAGGAATTTGGGATGAAACGCATACTGATTACCTCAGCTCTACCATATATTAATGGCGTAAAACACTTAGGAAACTTAATTGGCAGCCAGCTTCCTAGTGATGTCTATGCTAGATTCATGAGAGCCTTAGGTTTTGAAGTGCTTTTCATTTGCGCAACGGATGAGCATGGAACTCCCGCTGAACTAGCAGCCAGAAACAAAAATATTCCTGTTGGCGATTTCTGTAAAGAAATGTGGTCAATACAAAAAGAAATTGCTGATAATTTTCATATTTCATTTGACCATTTCGGTCGATCTTCTAGTCAACAAAACCACAATTTGACGCAACACTTCGCTTCACAGTTATGGGAAAACGGTTTCATTGAGGAAGTAGAAGAAGAACAAGTTTACTCATTAGATGATAATCGATTTCTTCCGGATAGATATATTACTGGCACCTGTCCAGCTTGTAAATATGAAAAAGCTCGTGGTGATCAATGCGAAAATTGTACTAAGCAGCTAGATCCAACTGACTTAATAAATCCAAAATCGACAATTTCAGGTTCAAAATCGCTTGAAATTCGTACGACCAAACACCTTTTTCTAAAACAAAGCCTGCTTAAAGATAGGCTTGCGAAATGGCTTGATACAAAAGAAAAATGGCCCTTACTAACAAAATCTATCGCAAAAAAATGGTTAAATGCCAAAGAAGGTCTTAAAGATCGAGCTATTACCAGGGATCTTTCGTGGGGGGTTCCTGTCAAAAAATATGGCGCTATTTGGCCTGGTTTTGAAAATAAAGTGTTTTATGTCTGGTTCGATGCCCCTATTGCTTACATAGCCGCTACCAAAGAATGGTCTGATGAACATAAATTGAAAGAATCTTCCTGGAAACGCTGGTGGTTAACTGACCAAGGAGCTGAAGAAGTTTCTTATGTTCAATTCATGGCTAAGGACAACATCCCTTTCCACACAATTTCATTTCCAGCTACTATTTTTGGATCTGGAGAAAATTGGAAGCAAGTAGACTTCATAAAAGGATTCAACTGGTTACTTTATGAGGGAGGAAAATTCTCTACCAGTGAGAAACGTGGAATATTTATGGATAAGGCATTAGATCTTTACCCAGCTGACTACTGGCGCTGGTGGCTTCTAGCAAATGCTCCAGAAAACTCAGATACTGATTTTACTTGGGAGAGTTTTCAATCCACAATCAATAAAGACCTAGCAGATGTTTTAGGAAATTTCATATCTAGGGTATCTAGTTTTTCTGTGTCAAAATTTGGGCATAGAATTCCAAACAACAATCAATACGGAAAATTAGAGAAAACGACTACGAGAAAAATAGAAATCCATTATGGACACTTGAAAGAACTTATGAAGGGGATAGAAATAAGGAAATCGTGTAATGAGCTTCGGAGTATTTGGGTAATAGGGAATGAATATCTGCAGGAGGCCGCTCCCTGGTCAGTGTTTAAGGAGAATCCTGAAAAATCTAAAATGATCATTAGGTTTGCATTAAATCTAATCAACTTTTATTCACTTATCTCAGAACCCTTCATCCCTGGTACATGTAAAAAGATTCAGAGTCATTTCCAGTTTACTAAATTGAATGAGTTACCTGAAAATCTCAGTCTTTTTCTTGATACTCTTAGTAATGACCATGAAATTTCTGTTCCAAAAATTTTATTTCCAAAGATAACTGATGAAGAACGATCAAAGTATCAACAAAATTTTTCCGGATGTTAACACTAGAACCTTAATTTAATAATGTTCCTTTCCGCCTTAAAAAAGATTATTCTATCCATTTATAAACTTGATAACCAATGGCAGCCATCACCCCCGAAATTAGCATTCCCCACAAGATATCGACAATTACTAGTATCGCTTTCCAATCCTTTAATACTAAGTAATTGGTAAGTTCGTATGTTCCAAACGCTATCAACCCGAGGAAACTTCCAGAAAAAATCGCAACTATTAATGAATCTGATCTTAGACCCGCTTTTGTGGCAAACCAATAAACTCCCATAACGTAAGACAAGTAAAAAAGTGCCGCGAGAACAAAATTCGTATTCTCTCTCATCAAATGACCAATATGCTTAAGAAATAATGGTTGAATAATATTTGTCAGGACAATTATTTCTCCACAAACGAAAAATGTAAGCATAGCCAGATAAGTGATCCCAAACTGTACCATTTGTACCTCCCAAAACACTAATAACTCTATCACAGGTGCAGATAATAGCTTAACAAATTAACAAAGAAATTAAAATTCCAACAAAGCCAAAAACTTAATTAGCGTGAAGATACCCCCAAAAAAACTTTTTTCTGCAAGAAAATCGTTCCTTAAGTTGGCACTATGGAAATGAGAATTAATCCAAAGATTAAACAACATTCATATTTGCGAAGCAAATACACATATGTGATATGAGCTTAATCGCTAAGCTAAGTTTAGCCAATTAAGGAGAATTTAGTAAAAAGATTAGTTCTATATCAGCAATAACTGTAAATATGTAGGCATTGCCTTTATTAGAAACATTCTTGACCTTAATGATGACGTTTGGCATACACTCAGACTAACGACTACTAGGTGTCTATTACGAGGAGGTTTTCTAATTACATGCAGCAAAACTTGGATTTAGAAGGAGCCACTTTGTGCGAAGACGCAATAATCTCCCTTAACACCTCAAAATCTGCAGTACGCTATAAGTGTCTTGGAGAAATCCAGTGACAATTCTGGTGACAATGTAATGTGTAGCATAAGTAAGATAACTAAACTAAAACAAGGACTTATAACAATGCCCGCTTGGTGGAATTGGTAGACACAAGGGACTTAAAATCCCTCGACCTAAAAGTCGTGCCGGTTCGAGTCCGGCAGCGGGCACCACAATCCAGATAAACCTCAAAATTTTAATTTTCTAGTTAGGAGATTTTTTTCTATCGATAGTCTTTTTTTGCAAACCAAAAATACCAGAACGGCTCATTCTGGGAAACATCGTAAAGCTTTCCATTAACTCCACCGGGAGATTGAAATCTTGAAAAGTATCAAATAACTTTCTTTGCTCTTCTAAACGCCACATAGCCTTTTTATTACTTTTGTGTAATTTATAACTATAACCGGGTGCCAACCTGTTCCCCAGCTTCATCTCGTTGATTAAAGCGTATTTTACGAGTTTCGATCTTACCGCTCTCAAAACTTGCTCTATGCAAAGTCTAGATGCAGTTTCCAAAAAAAGACTAGCCAAAGGTTCATTAACATCCTTTGAATAAGAAGCTATTTTTTTGTCTATCTCATTGCCTAAAGTTATCACAAATGGTATGAGATGGGTACTTCCAGCCAACATGTATTCAAAAACTGAGCACTTAAATTCTATTCCTGACACAAGAGCCAATTTGTCTGCTTCAAGGTGTTCTATCTCTTGAAGGCAAAAAACTCCCTGGGGTGCACAATTCTCCTTAAGTCTGTTAATCGCTTTGAAAGCCGCATCTTTAATAACAGGTTTTATTTTTTGATCTTCCCTATAACCATGACTTCTAAGTAAATGGGTAATCTTCACTTCTGGAACTGAAAACCAAATTCTTTCAAATTTTGAGGCTTTAAACACAACTGACCTTAAAATCACTCTAGAGAGGTTAGAGCATCATTTTTGATTTTTTCATATCGTTCTTCAAATTCTTGCACCAGATCATGTACACTTTGACTTGCTGAGAAATCAGTATCTGTAAGTCTTTTCCGTTTCCAATTTTGCAAATACTGATCTGTTCCAACTAACCCTTTTTGCATAGCAATCATATCAACAAGCTCACTAAAACGTTTAGAGAGCTCCACTTTCTGAACCCCATGCTTGTCTCTACCCTCTACAACAGTTGGAATGTCTCGCCAGTAAAGAACAGATAATTTAGCCACGGTCACTCCTATAAATCTAAAAATAGTATGCTAAATATACATCTACAGATATCAACCCGTTACACTATTAAATAAATTAATGCTGGTCAAAACTTTTTTTGAAAAATTAAAAATTCAAAAATTAATTTGTTGACCAAAAGTACAACTTCGATAATCATGAATTTCGAAATTAAACCACAAAGAAATCTCTTATTGAAAGAAAATAACAAATCATGAAATCTAATGACAAGATCGCTAGATTTGGCTCGGAATCAAAGGAATCATAATGAGTGAAACCAAAGCCACTTCAGTGACATTAGATGATTCTGAAAGTAAATACATAGCTAAAATGCTCCGAAATTTTTCTTTGGAGACGACTCCCACTGGGGCATCAAAAATTACCAGCTTTTCAGAATTCATCAGACCCACAACAACTGTTTTCATTACATTTCTTCCTGGCACTGAATATAATCAAACTGTAATAACAGCACGAAAACTTCGTCTAGAAGGGTTAAACCCGGCACCACATTTTGCTGCTCGTTCAATAGTTTCAAAAACAATGCTTGAAGATTATGTGCAAAGGGTTACTGGAGAAGCTGACATAAAGAAAATCTTAATAGTTGCAGGTGCTGGTAAGGACCAGCTCGGTCCCTACCCTGATTCTACAAGCTTATTAGAGACTGGAATCTTTGACAAATATGGTATCACTGAAATTGGGGTGGCAGGCCATCCTGAAGGCAGTCCTGATATATCAAACCAGAAAATTAGTAAGGCTTTGATATTTAAAAACCAATTTGCTGAAAGAACTGATGCTAACCTTTTTATCATCAGTCAATTTTGCTTTGATTCAAGAACCATATTGGATTGGGCAAAAAGCATCAATTCAGAAGGAAATAAGTTGCCTATTATTATTGGGGTTCCTGGTATAGCTAAACTGTCCACGCTACTTAAATATTCACTTTCTTGTGGCATTGGCAACTCCATGAATTTCCTTAAGAAACAAGGTAGCAAAATGGTTAATCTTATTAAGAGTCAGGCTCCTGACCGTCTTGTAAGGGATTTAGCAAGATCCCACTTAAGTGGCATTGAGACTGGCATTGAAGGGTTACATATTTATCCCCTAGGTGGGTTGAAAAAAAGCTCTGACTGGGCATATCAAGCTTTGGATGGTAATTTTCAACTGACAAAAGACGGATTCACTGTCTATGGATAATAAAGTACAATAGTACAAAGACTATTCAACTTAATCCATTTGATACAAAAGACTTTATGAAAAACACCATTTCATAATTGATTTCTGTACATGCAATCTATTCTCGGCTTGAGAAAGAAAAACTTTGAAGAATCGTTCGACGACTTGAGTGCTAATTTCTTTATCTCGATAAATGGGCATGCAATGAAAGACTAGGCATTCCGACTTCGTACTCCTTAATAATCCTTCAGTAATACAATAATCCTCCATTAGGGTTGCCCTTTTACTTCTCTCCATCTCCGTCTGATGCATTGAGAACCAGGTATCAGTAACCAGTAAATCTGCACTGTCTACAGCATTTTCTGGATCCTTTTCGTAACCATAGTGAAGAGATCCCTTTACGTTGTCAGGTCCAAATGCTTTGGGACCAGAATATACGAATTCGAAATCAAATTTTTCTGCTGCTTGTAGATAGCTATTGCAAACATTGTTCCCATCTCCCAGCCATACAACCTTCTTACCCTTGATTGAACCGACAAGTTCTTCAAAAGTGAAAATATCTGCCAAAACTTGGCATGGATGAGAAAAATTGCTTAACCCATTTATCACTGGCACTGCAGAATTTTCTGTTAAGTCCAGCAAATCATGATGATTGTCAGTTCTCAAAACAATCATATCAACATATTGAGACAATACCTGAGCAGTATCAGTCATTTGTTCTGCATTTGATAACTGCATTTCATTGCTAGAAATAGAGATGGATTTTCCACCCATTTGGGTTATACCTACATCAAAAGAAAACCTTGTCCTAGTTGATGGTTTCTTGAAAAGAAGTGCCACTATTCGACCACTTAAAGCTGGTTCAGTGTCCAACTCTCCCTTAAGTAATTTAGTTCTAAAGTTCTTAAGACAGGCTGAATCCTCAAGGATGTTTCTTAACTGACTTAAACTAATTTCTTGAATGTCTATAAAATTTTTCAAGATTTAATACCTTCAGCAGTTTTGTCTAACAATTCTATAGCCAAATCAACTTCAGCTTCAGTAATATTAAGTGGTGGCAAAATTCTGACAACATTTTCTGATGCAGGGATCACTAACAAACCATTTTTAAAAGCTTCATCTACTACTAATTGGTTTTTTAATCTTGTTTTTAAACCTAACATCAAACCTGTGCCCCGAACTTCTTGAAAAACCGAAGGATGATTACTTACTAAGCCACACAATTTCTGGCTAAAGTAACCCGATATTTTCCTTACATTTGGCAAAAAATCTTTCGATAGCACCTGATTAAGTACCTCACAACCGACCGCGCATGCCAAAGGGTTTCCACCATAGGTAGAACCGTGAGAGCCAATGCCCATGCCCTCTGCTGCTTTGTGAGTTGCTAAACAAGCTCCTAATGGAAAACCACCGCCTATTCCTTTAGCTGTCGTCATGATATCAGGATAAATTCCAGTCCACTCATGAGCAAATAACCTGCCAGTTCTACCCAGTCCACACTGCACTTCATCAAATATCAATAAAACCCCGAGTTCGTCACAAATATTCCTTAATAATTGAAGACTATCATCAGGGATCACTTTTATACCTCCTTCTCCCTGAATAGGCTCTATTATAACTGCAGCAGTTTTTGCTGTAATAGCATCAATTATTAAATCTTTATCTTTTAAGTCTATAGACTTACATCCAGGTAATAGAGGGCCAAAACCCTCTATTATTTTTTGAGCATTAGAGGTTGAGATTGCACCAAAGGTCCTGCCATGGAATGACCCGTCGAAAGAAATTATCTCATGCCTATTATCTTGATTATGCGAGTGAAATTTTCTTGCCATCTTTATCGCACATTCAATTGCTTCACTTCCAGAGTTTGTAAAAAAAGCCATGTCAGCAAACGTATTGAAAATAAGAGTTTCTGCCAATTTTTCTTGCTTGGTTACTCTGTACAAATTAGATGTATGCCATAATTCCTGGGCTTGATCTGTCAAGGCTGAAACCAATTCCCTGTTACAATGCCCTAAAATATTAACTGCTATACCCGAACCAATATCTAGGTATTTTGAACCGTCTTCTGCCTCTAGCCATATTCCATCTCCCTTCACAAAAGATACTGAAGTTCTGTTATATGTTGGGAGTAAGTATTTTTCCATGAAAAGATCATACTAGTGGTTGATTAAAATTTCAACAAAGCAACAAAAGAGACCATCTAAAAAATATGTAGTACAATAAGAGCTCAAACCAAATTCTTGAATGGCTGATTTGGGGTCAAATCTTCGGTAATCTCTGCTCTCAGTCTATAAACTCTTTTAAAATCAGGACAAGTATACGGCCTTTTGTTAATCCCTAAGCATCCAAAACTATTTTTCAAAAACTGTTATACCTCAATTTATTAGAATATTATAATTAGTACTAGTTTATTTGCATATATGAATTATATAAAGTAAAGAATATTACGAATAAATTGAAGGAATAATAATAATGGCCTGGACCTCTGACAGAGTACAGTTACTTACAATTCTTTGGCAAAAGGGCAATAGTGCAAGTCAAATAGCTACAGAGTTAGGTGAAGGTGTTTCTCGAAACGCTGTCATTGGAAAGATTCATAGATTAGGTTTATCTCAAAGAAGTGAAGGTTACAACGACAGCAATAATGATAAGAACAATATACAAAGAGCAAGAAGAACTTCAAATAAATCTGCTTTGGCAGAAACAGTCTCCCCAGATATTTCGGATCAGGCAAGCCTGAATGCTAAGATTGGGAAGAAAAGAGGAAGAAAAAAGGTTGAAAGAACGTCAAATAAAAACCTGCAAAACCGTGAAAATCTCAACAAAAATGAAAAACTTTCTAAAAATCAAGTCGAGAGATCCCCTGAACATATTGGAACGTCTGAATTAGATAAACAAGCCGTAGCCGATATGATTGAATTGGAGAAAAGAGCCAAGAAATTAAATCTTATGGAACTTACTGAAAAAACTTGTAAATGGCCGATTGGAGATCCAGCAACTGATAAATTTTGGTTTTGTGGACATCAGGCGGAAACCGGTAAACCTTATTGTAGTACTCATGTTTCTATTGCATTCCAACCGATTTCTACTAGACGAGAAAGAAGACAACGATAAGCTGTTAATTTTTGAAACCTAAGAAAACCCTAAAAAATGATAAAGTACAGTCTGCAATGCAATAATCTTCACCAATCTGAAAGCTGGTTTGCTTCATCTGAAGCATTTGAAAAGCTTAAAAGTTCAAAGCTATTATCTTGCGAAGTTTGTGGAAGTACCTCAATTACCAAATCGTTAATGGCACCTAGCGTTAAATCAAAGAAAGAGACAGAAGTTAACGGAGCCTTACTCCAACAGTCTTCCAGAAAGAACTCTTTAATTGAAGAATTAAAGAAAAAAATAGAAAGTACTTGTGAATATGTAGGTGACAATTTTGCTGAGGAAGCTCGTGCAATCCATGATGGGGAATCTCACGAGCGATCTATTTATGGTAAAACTACAATACAAAAAGCCAAATCATTATTGGAAGACGAAATTCCTATTACTCCGCTGCCATGGCATGATAGAAAAAGTAATTAGTTTTTCAGTGCTTAATTCTTAGAAGATAAGACCTGAAATTCTGAAAAGAAGGAGAAAGAATTTGTCTAGGTTAGTTATGAAATTCGGCGGTACTTCAGTTGCTGACTTATCAAAAATGAGAAATGCTGCTTCAAGAATTCAGTCAGAAGTTGAAGATGGTAATAATGTAATCGTCACTGTGTCAGCAATGGCTGGAAACACTGACAAATTGATTGATAAGGTCAGAGAAATTTCCTCACTATATGACGCCAGAGAATATGATGCCATTGTCTCTTCAGGGGAAAATGTATCTGCAGGGTTAATGGCTCTCCTATTACAAAGCATGGGAATCAATGCGAGGAGTTGGCAGGGCTGGCAAATTCCAATGAAAACTACCGACGATCATTCTAATTCCAGAATTGAAGAAATTGGTATTGAGAATTTAATTGAAAAATTTGGCAGTGGGATGCAAGTCGCAGTGGTTGCAGGCTTTCAGGGCATTAGTTCTAATTCCAGAATAACTACTCTTGGCCGTGGAGGTTCCGACACTACAGCTGTTGCTTTGGCTGCAGCCTTTAAAGCTGACCTCTGTGATATCTATACGGATGTTGATGGGGTTTTTACCACTGACCCTAGAATAACCCCAAACGCTAAGAAATTAGCCCAGATATCATACGAAGAAATGCTAGAGCTTGCTTCCCTAGGCGCAAAAGTATTGCAAACAAGATCGGTTGAGCTGGCCATGCGCTATAAAGTAAAACTTAGGGTACTCAACAGTTTTGCAGATGGTTCTGGTACCCTGGTATGTGATGAGGAGGATATTATGGAAAAAAGAATAGTTTCAGGAATAACTTGTTCTAAAGACGAAGCAAAACTTACACTAATCGGAATCAAGGATAAACCCGGTATGGCTGGGATGGTGTTTGATTGCCTCTCTAAAGCAAATATTAACGTAGACATGATTATACAAAATATATCAGACGATGGGTTAACCGATGTAACTTTTTCATGCCCTACCACCCAAGTAGATATAGCAAGTCAAGCTCTTGAGCAAGGAAAGTCAAACGAGAATTTCAATTATTCCAGGTTGGTCGTGGATAAATACGTTGCTAAGATTTCAATAGTAGGAATTGGGATGCGCAGCCATTCGGGGGTTGCCCAAACCATGTTCAAAGCACTGGGACAGGAAAATATAAATATTAAGGTAATATCAACTTCTGAAATCAAGATTTCCGTGTTAATTGATCGAAAATATCTTGAGTTGGCAGTTCAAATACTTCACGACGCATTTGAACTTGAAAAGGCACAAAATTGATGATCACCGAGGAAAAGAATGCTAATTCCAGGATACTCTTAAAAAGATTAAAACAAGCATTATCAGAGCAGGGTGAGGCACAAGCTAGGCTTGATGAAATAGTAAAATTAATTGCTTCTTCAATGGAATCAGAGGTTTGTTCAATTTATCTCCGAAGAAATGATGATGTAATGGAGCTTTATGCTACGGAAGGACTCTTGACCACAGCCGTACATTATTCTCAATTAGAAATTGGACAAGGGTTGGTAGGCCGGATTGCTGCGAGCGCAGAGCCTATCAAAACTTCGAACGTTAAAAAAGCAAAAGGCTTTAGATATCTCCCCGAAACAGGAGAAGAAAAGTATAAATCCTTCCTTGGTGTGCCGATCCAACGTCTTGGTAAAATGCTAGGCGTTCTAGTCATTCAAAACTTGTTGGAGCGAGAGTACAGCGATGATGAAGTTTACGGTCTAGAGATTGTGGCTATGGTCATAGCTGAAATGGCAGAACTTGGCGTTTTCACAGGATCAGATGATAAACATAAGTTGAGTCAAGAAAAAAAAGCAACATTTTCAACCGTTGGTCTTATAGGGAAAGAGGGTGTTTCTTTGGGTACAACAGTGCTCCTAGAACCTCAAATCAAAATAACTGATCCTGTTGCAGACAATCCAATTAGGGAAAAAGCAAAACTTAGTGTAGCCCTAACCAGATTAAAGAAAGAGTTATCTGATAGCACAAATAAAAAATATTTGAAGCAAAAGGGCGAATTTCTAGAGATTTTGGAGACTCATAAACTTTTAATTGAGGATAAAAGTTGGCTCAATAGGATGGAAGAATCTATAGACAATGGTCTTTCTGCAACTGTCGCAGTTGAGAAAGAGCAAACAGCTACCAAGACACGAATAGCTACGGTTAAAAATTATTATTTTCGGGAGCGTCTATATGAATTTTATGAAATTTCCAATACTTTACTTAAAATTCTAACAAAGCAAAAATCGAAATTGAATTTAAACAGGATTGATTGTCCAATCTTGATTGCAAGAAATATTAGTCCCCTAGAACTGATTTCTATGCGTGAACATTTAAATGGAATAATTCTAGAAGAAGGTTCAGTTGGCAGCCATACTACCATTGTCTGTAGAGCCTTAAATATTCCTTTAATTATACAAGCTAAATCTATCACAGAAAATACCAACCATAAGGATAAAGTGATCCTGGATGGCGACCAAGGTATAGTACATATAAGACCTGAAGAAGAAATCATACGGGCCTATACTAGTAAATTAGCGATGCGAACTAAGGCTCAGAAATCTTTTTTGGCACTTAGAAAGCTCAGTGCTGTTAGTATCGATGGTATCAAGATTTCCCTTATGATTAACGCTGGCCTAATGGCAGATTTACCTTCTCTGGTGGAATCAGGAGCCGAGGGTGTCGGTCTTTATAGAACTGAATTGCAATTCTTGGTAAGTAATACAGTACCTAAAAGAGCACAGCAGGCACAAATTTACTCAAAAGTATTAGACTCTGCCCGAGGTCTGCCTGTTTTCTTTAGAACGTTAGATATTGGTTCCGACAAAGTGCTGCCAAGCATTACTCCTGAAATAGAACCAAATCCTGCTTTAGGATGGAGGGCTATAAGACTTTCATTAGAAAAATCTGGCGTGCTTAAGATGCAAGCACAAGCTCTCATCAGGGGGGCGAGCGGTAGAAAACTAAACATTGTAATCCCTCTTGTTACAAAGCCATCGGAATTTGATCAAGCTAAGTCAATAATTCTAGCAGAAATTGCTAAAGAAAAACGCCGAAAGCGTCCTATTCCAAAATCAATAAAGGTTGGAACCATGCTTGAGGTTCCAAGCCTAGCTTTTGCGCCAAATTCATTCTTCGCGAGTGTTGATTTCATTATGGTTGGGGGTAATGATTTGAAGCAATTCTTTTTTGCTGCTGACCGAGAAAATGAAAAAGTTAGAAGAAGATACGATGTCCTAAGCACTAGCTTTTTATCTTTTCTAACCTTAATTCATGAAAAATGTGAAAAGTTTAATATACCGCTAAGCTTTTGCGGAGAGGATGCAGGCAAACCAATCGAAGCACTAGTTCTCTCAGCCATAGGATTCAAAACGCTTTCTATGCAACCTGATTGCATTGGACCAATCAAAGCTTTGTTGAGAAGTGTTTCACTTTCTGAGGTCAGATCACTTATAAACAAATGTATGAAAGAAAATACTGAAACCGTTAGACCTAAAATAACAAATTATCTGGCGAGTATAAATAAATAGCAGCAGCGCACTAATTCCACTACCAAAATCAAAATATTGTTTAGTAATAACTCCGAACATGACCGTCCAATCCTTTGAATGAATCTTTTTGAAGTTCTAAAAGTAAGACTCTCTTGGGGTCAGTTGGAGGAGGAAAGGTAATGTTTTTTTCTAACTGTTGCCTAAAACCAAAGCTTTTATAGTATTCATAATCTCCAATCAATAAAGCCCTTTTCCAACCTTCCTCCCTAGACCTTTTTAAAGATAGATTAAGTAAAAAAGATCCCAGTCCTTCGCCCTGTACGGTCGGATGAACCGCTATCGGTCCAGTAAGAAGAGAGATGTGGTCATAATCATCGCCTATCAATACAGGCCATTGACGGACTACCCCCATTACTTCCCCGACTGCATTTTTTGCTATGTAGCAAAGCGATTCTATCTTTTTCACACCTTGCCTTAGCGAATAAGAACTCAAATGAATTCTGCTGGGCGAAAAAACAATATCTAATAGATTCTCAACCGCCTCCTCATCCTTTTGACTTTCTTTTTCAAATTCAATCATAATTTATTTGTTTCAATTTACAGAACTAATTGCTTTTTCAATTCAATTCATTTTATGATATAATGTATAATTGTTGACTTAACAAAATACATTTCTTCGAATGTTCCTTCTTTTTATAAAAACTTAATTTTGAACAAACCCAAATGAATGTTTTATACTCCTAAAGAAAGAAATGCTCTTCCTCATGATCCATTTAAAGCAATAGTATCACCACGCCCAATAGGATGGATTTCATCTATAGATAAAAATCAGAATGTTAACCTTGCGCCCTATAGTTTTTTTAATGCTATAGCAGATGAACCCCCAATGGTAATGTTCTCAACAAATGGAAAGAAATCTGACCAGAAAAATATTAAGGACAGCGCATCAAACATAATTGAAACTAAAGAATTCGTAGTGAACATGGTCAGCAAAGCTCTATTAAAAAGCATGAATACAAGTTCTGGAAACTATCCCAAAAATGTGGACGAGTTTGAGATTTGTGATCTCCAAAAAGCTAACTGTAATTTAGTCTCTGTTCCCCGAATTTCTAAATCACCAGCCTCACTAGAATGTAAATTATTTCAAGTGCTCAAGCTCCCCGGTAAAGATAACAATATGATCATTGGTGAAGTTGTTGGCATCCATTTATCTGATGATTTTCTGAAAAATGGTATATTTGATATACTAGATTTTATGCCTATTGCCCGTTTGGGTTATAAGGATTACACCACCATATCTAAAAAGTTTGCCTTGGAAAGACCTGATTAAAAATCGCTTAGCCTACAAAGTTTCTTTACTAAAAATCACTCCCGGGTTTAATATCCCCTTGGGATCGATAGCGGATTTTATCGAAGTCATAACACTTAATTTTCCTGGATCTTCATATCTCTCAAGTTCTTTGGACTTTGACCTGCCTATCCCATGCTCAGCACTTATTGAACCCGAAAATTCACTAACAAGATCATTAACCATTTTGATCATTACAGGTCGATTTTTTTCTAATCGTTTTATTGCTTCGCTCGCAATAGGAAAAACATTATAATGTAGATTGCCGTCGCCAATATGACCAAAGCAATTCACAATGATCTCATTAGAAATAGATAACAGCCTTTTATCAGCTTCTTCGATGAATTCCGGTATACTTCTTAAAGGAAGAGAAATGTCGTTTGAGAATAAAGAACCTATCCTTCTGTTGGCTAATGGAATTGACTCTCTGATACTCCAAATTTCTTTCTTTTGCTTTAAGCCACTTGGGATGACAATTTCGTTTGCCAAATTTTTATCCAAAAATTTACTGAGAATTTCCTGTATCTGGTCCCTAAAGTTGGTAGAACCAATATTCATGTCTATATCCACTAAAACAATCCAAGGTGCTTTTTCTGAAAAAGGATACCTTACCTTGAAACCCGTCTTTCTTAGAAAATCTATCCCCGTGGACTTCATTAGCTCAAAAGCCATTAACCGATCACCAAAAATTTTGGACATGTGGTTAAATATACTGAGTGCCTCGTGAGGTTCATTTACGGAGATGATAGTTGTCAGAGGATCTATCGGCAATGGAAAAGTCCTCAGAATTGCGGCAGTAATCACTGCCAAGGTTCCCTCAGAACCAATCAGCAAACTCTTAATGTCAAAACCCATATTATTTTTCTTTAATGCTTTCATAGATGATACTATATTACCGTTTGGCAAAACAGCTTCAATTCCAAGGCATAAATCTCGAGCGCTTCCATACCTAAGAACATTTACACCACCTGCATTAGTAGCCAAATTACCACCAATTTGGCAGGATCCCTCAGAGGCTATACTCAGTGGAAAAAACCGTCCGGCATCAAAGGCAATTCTCTTTATGTTTACCAAAATTGCACCAGCCTGGACTGTTAATAGATTATCTTCTTCAGAAAAGCTTATTGCGTTCATTTTCTCTAACGACAAAGAAACTTGGTCATTTTTTTCTGCTATCTGACCGCCCACTAGGCCTGTACTTCCTCCTACTGGTATCAAGGGAATTCCTCTTTGGTTAGCCTCAGCTAAGATAACTGAAACTTCTTTTGTATTTTCTGGCTTGATACAAAACTTAGACTTATTAACTAACCGATCTCTTGGATCTATTGCATGATTGAGCCCAACTAGACTAACTGCATTTCGACCTATTTTCTTTGTTAAGAAACTAAAAAAATTATCGAGAGATTTGTCCATGAAGCAACAACCTTGTTCTAACTAGCACTACCACGCCTGTTCTTGTTGACATTGGCATAAAGAACATGATTTCTCCACCTACCATTTATTTGAAGATAGCTCTGTCCAACCCCTTCATATTTGAATTCACATTTTTCCAATACTCTCTTAGATGCATTGTTATTTGGCAATATAGCTGCTTCAAGCCGAGTGACCTTCAAGGTCTTATTTGCATAATGGATTATGGCTCTTAGTCCTTCAGTCATAAAACCATTATTTGAAAATCCTTCACCTATCCAATACCCAAGACTTGCGGAATTAAAAGGACCATAGCGAATATTATCTAAGGTCAATCCGCCTATTAGGCTATCATTAACCTTCAAAAATAGAAACAAATGTAATACCTTTGTTGAACTAAAATTCTTTTTAGCCCAACGCACCCTAGTTTGGAAAGAATCCTTTGAATAGAATTCTTTCTCCTTTTTGGGTTCCCAATGATTGAGAAATGATTCTGATTCCCTGCGCAGTCTAAACCAAGCTTCATAATCATCCATGCTAGGTAAGCGGATTATTAATCTATCGGTAACAACCAAGGGTTTAATTTTTTGACGAAACGTAATCAAGATTAATATCAATTTAGGAGTTTAGCGCAGAACTCATCTAATTTGGGGGCATCAGATACCTGACCGTACAATACCATTGCTGGTTTTAAATTATTGAACATCCTGGAACCAAAATCTTTCACGTCTTGTGAAGAGACGTTGTCGATCTTTGATATTGTCTCCTGAACTTCGACTATCTTATCCCAGATAATTAAACCTCTTGCCAGCCTTTCACTCCTACTAGAAGAACTTTCGAGGCTCATCAGCAAACTTGCCCGTAATTGGGTCTTTGCTCTTTCAATTTCTGCATGAGTTATACCTGTCAATGATTTATTGAATTCCAAAGCTATCACTTCAGAAAGTTCTCTTATTTTTTCACCCGATGTTCCCGAATAGCAAAGAAATAAACCTACATCAGAATAGCCATCAAAAGAAGTTCCAATGGAGTAACAAAGTCCCCTCTTCTCTCTAATCTCCTGAAATAAGCGGGAAGACATTCCCCCTCCCATTAATACCGAAAAAACTTTACCCGCATAAAGTTGAGGACTTTTAATAGCAGGAGCTTCAAAACCCACTGCAAAATGGGCCTGCTCTAGATCCTTTTCGACTCTTTTTTCTCCCCCTAAAAATGGTATTTTCTTAGAATTCATTTTTCGACTAGAACCCCTAATAGTCTTTAGTCCTTCAGCCAATACGCATAGCTCTTGATGCTTAATATTCCCTGCACCACAAACAACCATACTCTCTGAGAAATAATTGTTAGTTGTAAAACGTAGAAAATCCTCGCGTTTGAAAGAGTTAACATTATCCACTGTGCCTAAAATTGACCGACCTAGCTCCGTGTCAGAAAATGCCACTTGCTGCAGTAATTCGAAAATAAATTCATCTGGAGTATCTCTTGTTTGGCCAATTTCTTGAATAATTACACCTTTTTCCCGTTCAATCTCCTCGCTCTCATATACCGAGTTTGAAATAATGTCAGAAAGTATATCCACAGCTAGCGGCACATTTTCCTTGAGCACTTTTGCATAGTAACAAGTTATCTCTTTGCTCGTGTAAGCATTTATAAAACCTCCTACATTTTCTATAGATTCAGCTATCTGTAAGGCACTTCTTTTTTTTGTTCCCTTAAAAGCCATATGTTCCAGGAAATGTGCAATTCCACATTCTTTCCTATTTTCATTCCTACTACCAACCCCAATCCAAACACCTACAGATGCACTCTCGATGGTGGGGATTTCTTCTGTAACGACCTTTATACCACTAGGTAATGTATCAAAATATATGGACAAATCAGCGCTCTCTTCTAATGAAGTCCTTAAGATAGTTCACATCGTTAGGTGCCTCAACAACTTTTTCTCTTTTATAAAACAATGCATCTAAGGATTTGGGTAAAAGTATGTTTCTATTTATGGCTTTCTCTACAGCATCACCAAACTTTGCTGGATGAGCTGTAGCCAAGCTTACGGTAATCTTTCTCTCATCTAAAAAGTTTCGAGAAACCTTTGTGCCAACAGCTGTATGAGGACAAACGATCATTTTAGAGCACATGAAAATTTTCTTGATTTCGGCCAATGTTTCCGCCTCTGTAACAGTCCCGCTGATAAAATCATTTCTCAGAATTCTTAGCGAATCTTCTTCAATGTCATACGAACCATTTAATTGTAAGCTCTCCATTTTCTTTTTAACCATCTTAGCATTGCAGTGATACACGTCATATAACATTCGCTCAAAGTTAGAGGATACTTGAATATCCATAGACGGAGAAAAGGTCTGAAGAACCTCCCCCTTTCTATACCGCCCGGAACTCAAGGTTCTATGGAGGATATCATTTCGGTTAGTCGCTATTATAAGCTTATCGATATTCGCTCCAAGTTTTTTAGCTACATATCCAGCATAAATATTTCCAAAATTTCCGGTGGGAACACAAAAATCTATCTTAGCACTTGCGGGCAACCGACTGGCTGCAAACAGATAATAAACTACTTGAGAAATGATTCTTGCCCAATTAATGGAATTAACACCAGTTAATGAAACTGCCTTTGAAAAATCTTTGTCGTTAAATACTGACTTCACTATCGATTGACAATCATCAAAGTTACCATCCACTGAAACTACTGAAACGTTTGACGCTTTTTCTGTTGTCATCTGACGACGTTGAATTTCTGAAATGCGATCTTTTGGAAACAAAACATAGAGATTGATAAATTCCAGATTCCTAAAAGCATGAACTGCTGCGGCACCTGTATCTCCAGAAGTAGCTACAATAATGGTAATAGACTTGCGGATATTCTTTAAAGCCTGGTGAAACATCCGAGCAATTATTTGCATCGCAAAGTCCTTGAATGCAAACGTAGGCCCATGAAAAAGTTCTAATACTTTATGATTTTCAGAAAGGTTCACCAGTTCACATTTATCTGACTTTCTAAATTCTGAGTAAGCTTTACTAATAATAACGTTTAACTCTTGATCTGAGAATAAGCTCCCAACAAAAGGTTTTAATATTGCAAAAGCCACCTCTTCATAACTCATTTCTACCATGCTAGAGAGAAAACTAGTATCATATTTAGGTAGGATTTCAGGAATATATAAACCTCCATCTGGAGCCAAACCAAAAAAAAGTACCTCTTGAAAAGAGACGCTTTCTGCCCCACCCCTAGTAGACTTATAAAGCATGTCTGCCACCAGTCTGCCTATATCTTTTAATAACGCGCATTACCCAATAAATTGACATAAAACCCCAAGCCATAGCCATAGAGAACCAAGTAAAAGCGTATTGCAAGTGATTATTAATGAGGTTTGGTCTTAAAGGGGTAGCAATTATTTTTTCATGAACAAGATTAGATAGAACTATTAGAACTGGAATTGTTTCCAGGTAATTAGCCATGGCTCCTAAATCTCTTGAAAACCAAATATTCCTCTCAAAATTAGGACCCGGTGTGAAAGAGTCTGTTTCATTTGGAAACAATATATTCCCTGTAATGGTGTTACTTAGAATTATTCTTTCCTTCAACTTATTCCGCTCTTTTATGAAACCCAAATCAACAAGAATAACTTCATCACTAGAAAGCTTAAATGGCTTGATAAGTTTAAATCCAGGGCCATAAAATTTGAGAGAATGCAGGACATGTAATTCCTCTGGCAAAAATTCACCATCAACCCTTACGGATTGATACTGCTGAACACTTTCAATCTCATGTGGCATAATTACAATTGGCGATTTTGCCACACTTTCTGAGATCTCTGCTGCTAGAGAATTTTTCCAAGCCAGCCTTTCAACTTGCCACTTCCCAAGACCCAATAAGATTATTAATCCAAAAAAAAAAAAAAAAAATGGGAATATCAACTTCTTTAACAAACAAAGCATGCCTTATTCTGAATCAAAATACACGACATTAAGAAATTAACTATTATTAACACCTTACCCAAATATAGATATTAGATATGGTTGCATCAAGAACCCCAAATATAGATGGCTGCAAAGAGAAACAACCAGACAACATCAACAAAATGCCAGTACCATGCAGCCGCTTCAAATCCTATATGGTTTTCAGGAGTAAAGTGCCCCTTCAGTGCCCTGATCAAACATACTGCTAAGAATATAGTTCCCACAATTACGTGAAAACCATGGAATCCCGTTGCCATAAAAAAATTAGATCCATAAATATTGCCTGAAAAACTGAAGGCTGCGTGAGAATACTCATAAGCCTGGAAAATAGTAAAAAGCATGCCCAATAAAATTGCAATAATTAAACCATTGACCAAGTCTTTCCTGTTATTTTCATGAGCAATGGCATGATGTGCCCACGTGGCTGCCGCACCAGAACATAAAAGAATCAAAGTGTTAATTAGAGGCAAATGCCAAGGATCAAAAGTTTCTATCCCTACGGGAGGCCATACTTCCCCAATTGCCTCCATTGGATATAAAGCATGCTTGAAAAAGCTCCAGAACCAAGCACTAAAAAACATTACTTCTGATGTGATGAACATAATCACACCGTACTTCAAGCCTATTTGAACCACAGGGGTATGATCTCCAACATGGCTCTCTGTCACAACATCTGACCACCATCCATACATGCAGTAAAGTACCATTACCAAACCTAATACCATCACGACTGACGTATAATCATGAAAAAATAATACACACCCAAACAATAAGGTGAAGGCCCCTAAGGCACTTAGAAAAGGCCAGATACTAGGGTTTAAGATGTGATAATCATGATTTTTTTCGTGTGCCATATTTTTTCCTTCATTATGGGGAAATTATATTTCTTATAGTTTTGTCTTCATTTTTTGAGCTATACTAGCTGTTGTTTCAGGAAGGTCAATCTCGTAAAAAGTGTATGAAAGCGTTACAGATTTTACATTTTTTGCCTCAATATTTCCTAATATATCAGGATCCACATAGAAGGTAACTGGCAGATTTACCCTCTCACCAGGCTGCAATACTTGCTCAGTAAAGCAAAAACACTCGATTTTTTTGAAGTAATTCCCCACTGAAAATGGTACTACATTAAAGCTCGCTTGAGCGGCTATTGGTTTATTTGTTGGGTTATAAGCTTCATAAAATGCTAATCCAGTTTGACCTAAATTCACCTGAAGTTCTCGTTGTGCCGGAATGACTTCCCAGGCCAAACCCCTCTCTAGTGATACATCAAACCTTACCTCTATCTGCTTATTTGATATTTTCTTAGATTCGTATTTAGCATAATTCGTTGTTCCTCCATATCCGGTAACCTTACAAAACCAATTATAAAATGGAACTGACAAAAAAGATGCCGAGCCCATAAAAACAACTATTATCCCTAGATAAAAAACCGTTTTCCTTTTACCACTTCCCATCTAGTTCATTCCTTAGAAATGCTTGATCTTAGAGTATGATCAAAGCCTTCGATCATACCACCGCTGGATAACTTTGCTATCGTCACTAAAAATATCATTAGAATGAAGCCTCCCAAGCATATTGCTAACCAAAAATTTCTATTCTTTCTTTTGACATAAAAATCTTCCTTTGATTGATCTAAAACCATACCAAAATCCTCGCTAGATCCGAATAAAATGGTAAAAAAAACTTGAGCAAAAATTCTCCCATTAGTAGAACAAAATGTGCAAACAAATAAAATATCGAATACAGAAAGAGTTGTCGTTCCCCTTTTCCGCGAAGAAGGGCAATCCCTTGATCAAACCCATTCAAGCCCAATGCCAGAGATAAAAATATAGCATTTAAGGCTACCATAGAAATTAAATAAAATAATCCTCCTATGCTCGTAAAAGAAATGATAAATGAGGGTATAAGCAAAAGTACAGTGTAAACTAGAATCTGACGCTTCGTTTTCCCTTCACCATGTGTCTCTGTAAGCATTGGAATTCTGGATCTTGAGTAATCGCTCTTTGTCATTAGGCACAGAGACCAAAAATGAGGTGGGGTCCACAAAAATATTAGAAGGAACATAAGAATGCTTTCAAGCCCAATACTGTTGGTAGTCACTGCCCACCCAATGACAGGTGGCAGTGCTCCTGACGCACCCCCTATAACAATGTTGTGAGGGGTTCGTCTTTTTAAAAACATGGTGTAAATCAAAATATAAAAAGCAATAGTGCAAGCTAACAAGAGAGCTGAGAGGTGATTAGCAAAAAGTCCTAAAAATATGACTGAAAAAAATGTTAAAAATAGACCAAAACTTAGGGCTTGATCGCCGGTAATTTTTCCTGCTGGAATAGGTCTTGTGGCGGTTCGAATCATGATAGAATCTATGTCTGCATCCCACCACATATTCAAAGCTCCTGCGGCCCCAGCTCCTATTCCAATGCATATTAATGAACCTATAGCAACAACTGGATTAATCGATCCGGGAGCTATTAAAATAGCAACACCTGCTGTAAAAACAGCCAATCGCATTACTCTAAACTTTAACAGAGCAATATAATCCTGAGTTGAAGCCTCAATTAGTTCAATTTCGTTTTCTACAGCAGATCGACTCATTTCTTCTCTACTTGTTAGTGGGACAATTTCTTTACTCGTTCTTTTTGGCTAATCTAATTTTTGAATTCTGCGGAAACTGTGAAAACTCTTCAAATGCTTTTTTCAACCAATTTTCGTAACGATCTTTAGTTACTGCCTTAACAACAATTGGCATATATGAATGATTAAGGCCACAGAGCTCTGAACATTGACCAAAATAGATACCTTCTTTTTCAACTTTGTACCAAGTTTCATTCAATCTACCAGGAACTGCATCCATATGGACGCCGAAAGCAGGAACCTTCCAGGCATGTAACACATCGGATCCTGTAACTTGCATTCTGATCACAGAGCCAACAGGTACAACCACAGGATTATCAGCGGCCAACAAATATTCGTCTTCCTGATAACCATGATCAGATAGCTCTTCTCTTGATAACATAAAAGAGTCAAAGACGATTTCTTCATCAGGATATTCATATGACCAATACCATTGATTTCCTGTTGCTTTTATTGTCACTTCATACTCAGGGATATATAACTGCTTAAAAAGAATAGGTAAAGAAAAGGCCCCTATAACTATTAAAATCGCGGTGGGAACAAGTGTCCAAGTTATTTCGAGTGTTGAATTATGAGTAAAGTTTGCAGGTTCGGGATTAGCTTTTTTATTAAACTTGAAAACGACTATTCCCAGAAGAATGGTTACGAATAATGCTATAAATGTAATAATAATGAGGAGAAAATTGTCTAACCATTGGATGTCTCTGGCAAGCTCAGTAACTGGAGGTTGAAAATTGATTCCACCATCGATGGGCTTACCGATAACATCCAAATCTTCAAATTGATCTAAAGTAGAAGCTATGGCAGAACTACCTAAATAAATTATCCCGGCTAAAATTCTTGCAGCTAATCCTATAATGGTTCTCATTGTGCTCTCCACGGAATTAAAACTTATCGCTTAAAATAAGCCTGTTTACTTAATATGTGTTTGTCGAAGACAAAAAACTAGTTTAAATGAAAAATATATCTAATGTAAAAACCATAAATAAATCTTTAATTAATCTTTGTTGATCACTCTGACTGATCACAGGATACAAAAAATAGAAATAAGATCAATGAGCGAAATAGACGCAACCTTTAAACCTTTTGAACATAACTTAGATTTGCAGAAAGCTTTGAAAATTTTGAAGGACTCCACAACTGGAGCAGATGATGGTGAACTTTTTCTTGAGAAGAGGATAAGTGAGGATTTCGTATTTGATGATCAAAAGCTTAAAAAATCATCCTTTAATATAAACGAAGGTTTCGGAATCAGAACCGTCACAGGGGAAAAAATAGGTTTCTCTCATTCTTCTGACATAACAGAGCAATCAATCAAAGAAGCCTCCCAAATAATTAAGATAGCCAACCTAAATCCAATCAGCCACAGGTCTTTGGCCCCACCACCCAATAAAACAAATATTAGATTGTACACTGATACCAATCCATTTGAATCAATTCCTCTCAGAATCAAAATTGAGTTGCTTCAGCAGATTGACGATTTTGCTAGGCAATATGATAATAGAGTCGCTCAAGTCTCAGTGAGCATCGGTGCTTCGTTACAAGAAATAGTCATTCTAAGGCCGGAAGGACAAATACTTAATGATATAAGGCCAATGGCTAGGATTTATGCGTCTGTAGTCCTCGAGGAAAATGGTAGAAGAGAAACTGGTTCATCAGGTGGGGGGGGTAGATATAGCCTTTCAACACTAATGGAGGAAAATCAGTGGAAATATCACGTTTGTGAGGCAATTAGAATAGCTGAGGTTAACTTAACTGCTGAACCCTCTCCAGCAGGGGAAATGGATATAGTGCTCGGTCCAGGATGGCCAGGAGTGATGTTACATGAAGCCGTTGGTCATGGCTTAGAAGCCGATTTTAATCGAAAAAAAACATCAGCTTTTTCAGAACTTCGTGGGAAACAAGTTGCGTCAAAACATGTAAACGTAATAGACGATGGAACGATACCAAATCGACGAGGGTCAATTTCTATTGACGATGAAGGAACAGCTAGTAACCGCAATGTGCTTATAGAAAATGGAATACTGATAAACTATATGCAAGATAGACAAAATGCGAGACTCATGGGACTTAGTGCAACAGGCAACGGAAGACGAGAAAGCTACGCTCATCCCCCTATGCCAAGAATGACCAATACATTTATGTCTCCAGGATCAACTAATCCTGAGGATATTCTAAGTGATCTAAAGGATGGAATTCTTGCGGTAGGCTTTTCGGGAGGACAGGTAGATATTACTAATGGCAAATTTGTTTTTTCCTGTACAGAGGCCTATAGAGTAAAGAACGGTAAGGTTGAAGCACCAGTTAAAGGAGCAACACTTATTGGTGATGGTCCCACTGCGATGAAAAATATTCGAGGAATTGGAAATGATCTTTCTTTAGATCCAGGAATTGGTAACTGTGGAAAGGGCGGGCAATGGGTTCCGGTTGGAGTTGGGCAACCAACAGTTCTGATAAGCGGTTTAACCGTAGGTGGAAGTGGAATAAGTTAAGTGAGTTACAATTATGGCAGTAGTAGTAGTAGAATCGCCATCTAAGGCAAAAACAATCAACAAATATCTCGGCAGAGACTATACAGTTCTCGCTACTGTTGGACATGTAAGGCATTTAGATGAGAAGGATGGATCTGTCGATCCAGACAATGAATTTTATATGAAATGGAAAATTGATCCTAAAAAGCAAAAACATTTGACAGCTATAAAAAAGGCTCTCCATACTGACAACCACTTAATATTAGCTACAGACCCTGATCGCGAAGGGGAAGCTATATCTTGGCATTTAGTAGAAATTTTGAAGAACCAAAAAAGCCTCAATAGCAAGACAAGGATCGAACGTGTAGTTTTTAATGCTGTTACTAAGCATGCAGTACTTGAAGCAATTGCTAATCCACGGGCCTTGGATATGCCATTAGTTGAAGCATATTTGGTAAGAGGTGGTTTAGATTATTTGTTGGGTTATAGTTTGTCACCAATTATCATCAGAAAACTACCTATTGGAGCAACATCTGCAGGACGAGTTCAGTCTCCGACTCTAAGACTTATTGTAGATAGAGAAATGGAAATAGAAGCTTTTAAGGCTCAGGAGTATTGGTCAATTGAAGCTGGTTTTCTTAATAAGGATGGAAAGCTTTTTGAAGCCCAAGCAATTGAATATAAGGGTGAGAAAATCGAAAAGCATTCAGTAAATTCTGAAACTCACGCAAAAGAAATTGTTACAAATTTTAGCAAAAATAACTTTCATATTGAAACAATTCACTCAACGCCAAAACAACGAAACCCCTTCCCCCCTTTCCTTACGTCTACCTTACAGCAGGAAGCCAACAATAGACTTTATATGGGGACACAACAAACAATGTCAGTAGCACAAAAGCTCTATGAAGCAGGCCATATAACCTACATGAGGACAGATGGTATTGATATGGCTCCTGAAGCAGTTTCTGCTACCCGAGATCTAATAAGTAAATCCTTTGGAGAAAAATATCTCCCTAAGAGTCCTCGATTTTACAAGAATAAGGCCGCTAATGCTCAAGAAGCACATGAATGTATTAGACCAACCAACATACAAAAAACTTCAAAAAATTTGAGTCTTACAGATGTTAATCAAATAAAATTGTATGAACTCATACGAAACCGAACACTAGCATGCCAAATGGAAAATGAAATTTCAGAAACCACGACAGCCATATTAGCTAATGAAGAGGGTAACAATAGATTGAAAGCATCTGGACGTGTCATTATTTTTGATGGATTTCGTAAGGCTTTCAATTTTCATAATGATGAAGATGATAAATCATCTGATACAAAAGAATTGCCACAGCTTGACGAAGGTTCTAAAATAGAACTTAGTTCCATAACGCCAGAACAGCATTTCACACAAGCCAAGCCACGATATACAGAAGCATCCTTAGTAAAAAAAATGGTAGACCTTGGAATTGGACGCCCATCCACCTATGCTTCGATTGTTTCAAGAATTCAGCAACGTGAATACGTTAGAAAAGAAAAAAACCGTCTCATCCCAGAAGATAAGGGTAAACTTGTTTCTGTATTCTTGGCAGGATATTTCAAAAAATACATTGAGTATGATTATACGGCGGAATTAGAGAATGACTTAGATGACGTGTCATCAGGCAAATCTATTTGGAAAGATATTTTGTCAAAGTTCTGGAATGAATTTTCTCCTCACTTTGACGCTGCCAAAGATCTTAGAATTTCTGAAGTGCTGATAAAAATAAATGCGCTTTTGGAACCACATTATTTTCCAAAAAGCGATGATAATAGTAATCCAAAACTATGCCCAAACTGTGAAAAAGGTGAACTATCCCTAAGAACTTCAAGAACTGGGAATGCATTCATTGGCTGCTCTAGTTATCCTGATTGCCGTTTCATCAGGCCTTTATCAATAATGACAAAAGAAACACTAGAAAAGGTTTCTAATGATAAAATTCTTGGATTGCACCCTGGAGGAAGCAAAATTTTGGTTAAGACTGGAAAATTTGGTCCTTATGTCCAACTTGGGGAAGTTAGTGAAGAAAATTCAAAACCAAGGAGAACATCAATTCCTAAGAATTTCGATGTGAATGATTTGACCTTAGAATTAGCCCTGCATTTAATTGAATTACCAAAAACCCTCGGAAAACACCCTGATGACGGCGCACCTATCCTTTCTGCAATTGGCCCGTACGGTCCCTACCTCAAGCATAATAACTCATATGCTAATGTATCTAATTTAGAAGAATTTCTGTCAATTGGGATGAATAGGGCAGTGGAGTTAATATCTGATCAAGCCAAAAAGAGCTCCAAATCAAAAGGACCCTCAGTCATAAGAATTATTGGAAAACATCCCGATGGAGGGGATGTTCAACTAATGACTGGGAGATATGGTCCATATCTCAAGTATAAGAAAACTAATGTGGGTATTAAAGATAAAAATGATCTAGATAATGTCGACCTTGATAAAGCTCTAGAACTATTGAAAGCTAAATCTAAGAAATAACCTTTAGTCTGAGCAAAAGTATACACCATATGAATAAAGAGACCTATTTCAATCTCTACCTGAGTGAACAGGAAATCACAGAATTTGTTAAATCAAACAGATATTTTAGGAATCATCAAGACATTATAGAAAACTTGGGACTCAGTTCACACTATTACCTAGTATTGAAAAGGCTTTTCCCTCACTTTCCCAAAAAAAGGCCTCACAAATACCCTCGTGTAAAATTGATTAAATCAAAGTTGGCAAATGTGGATTTGTTAGTTGTTAGATCAAAAAATGAGCCTAGAACGCTCTTTTTAGAACCTCCTTTTTGGGATGCTAAAAAAGAAAAACCAAAAATCAGCGTAGATTATTCAGAAATTTCACAAGAAAAGCCGGAGATCGGAGATAAAATACTAGTAAGGATCAAACCTAAGGATCTTACCACACCGGAGAAAAAATATTTAAGAGCCACCTTCTTAAGGGTTATTTACCCTAATTCAAAAAGGGGTCTTGGAATTGTAAAAAAGGAGGGAAAAGAAACCTCAATCCTTACAACCAAGAAATTCTTTAACAAAAGAACTTCAGTAAATTATCCTGATTTGGAGGTCTTTAAAGAGGGAGACATAGTTGAAATTAATATTCGAGATAACAAACAAAGATCCAAAATGTTTATTGATAATATCTCGAAAGTTCATGGGACATCAAAAAAACCTGACTTATACTCTTTCTTGGCAAAAAAAGAATTTTCTCTAAAGACTGAATTTCCTGATTCTGTCCATAAGGAATTGTCTACTATAATACAAAAAAAAGAAGATACCTCCGGTGAAGATCTAACTCATATTCCCTTTGTAACTATTGATCCAAGAAATGCTAGAGATAAAGACGATGCTGTATATGCTGAATTTCCAGAAATGAATCAAGAAAAAGGTATTTTTTGCGAAATTTGGATAGCCATAGCTGATGTCTCATTCCATGTATCTGCAGGATCCTGCATTGACCAAGAGGCTTTACGTCGCGGAAACTCGACCTATTTCTTCGATTCAGTTATTCCAATGTTGCCGGAAAAACTTTCCAATGATCTGTGCTCTTTAGAAGAGAACAAAGTACGAAATAGTATTACCTTGAGGATCTCACTTAACAAGTATGGAAAAAAGATTAGTCACAAATTTATTAAAAGCAGAATATTAGTTAAGCATAATTGTTCATATGAGGAAGTTGAAAATAGCTACCAAAAGCCTGAATCATATGAGTCACCTAATAATGAGAAACAGTTATTGTTCGATAACCTTTTCAAGGCCAATTCGCTTTTAACTAAATCAATACCAAAAGCAATAAATTTAAATATTCCCGAACCAATCTTCAGTTTATCAGAGAAAGGTGACGTAATTGGTTTGTGTCAAGAAAAGGCATTGAAATCCCATAAAATTGTTGAAAATTTTATGATCACAGCAAACACTTGTGTTGCAGAAACTTTGTCTGAATCCAGACTTCCAGTGATTTATCGGGTGCATGAACCCCCCCCCACTGACCGATTGGCGAAACTATTACAAAGAATCTCACTCTTGGGGATAAAAGTTACTAGAAAGAAAAATATTAAATCGGATGACTTTAACCAAATATTAAATTTAGCTAAGACTAGCCGGCTTCATGACGTCACAAGCTTATTAGTGCTTCAAGCAATGACACAAGCTTATTATACCATTAGAGAAGTTGGTCACTTTGGTCTAGATTTAAAAAAATATATGCATTTCACCTCACCCATCCGAAGATATACAGATCTGTTAACACATAGGTTACTCAACAGTTACCTTGGCTGGTCTAATGGAAATATTTACCAAAATGACACAAAATCAACGGAATTAATTTGCCTACATCTTAACAGCATGGAAAGAAATTCTTCTATGGCCGAAAGACAATCAAATTCTAGATATATAGCCAGTTTCATGAAGTCTCTAGTCGGGAAAAGTTTTGAGGGGCTTGTGTATTTTTCAACAAAAGAAAAAATATTCTTTTTTCTCAGACAATTCGGTATTCAAGGAGTTTGCAATCACAAAAGAGGTCATGAGAAAACTCTAAAGAGAAGAAAAAGATCCCATCTAAAGGACAACAAATTGGTCACAATAGGTAATAAGATAAAGGTTAAGCTTATGACAACAGACGCACTATCTGGGGATTTATCATTTGAATTAGAATGAAAATTTCATTTTGAACCAATATTTCTTAATAACCCTTACCGATTATTTTCCCGTGGCCAATCATCTCCTCTCATTTCATTTAACCTAGAGACTGTTCGGGCAAATTCTTTCTTAAACCTGCCGCTTGAATAAATACCCTCAGGTTCCACTGCAGACAGACAAACTATCCGTATTTTAGCTTCGTAAAGTGAATCAATCAGCAAAATGAACCTTCTAGCGATATCATTTTGGGAATTTGATAGAATAGGTATATTTTCCAAGAAAAGTACTTTGATATGATTGCAAAGGTTTAAATAATCCACTGCACTTAGAGGCTGTTCGCAAAGCTCTTGAAATGAAATCCGACAAGCACCATTTCCATAGTTTTGTAATTTTAACTCTCTACCTTGATAGTGAAGTATCAATTCTTGCGTTCCATGATCAACAACATCTTCCCAGATTCTATTGAATCTGACTGCAGCTGTGACTTCCTCTTCACAAAAATAACTATCTTCTTTCCTCAACTTTCCATTTCTATAGTCTTTTTGGTTGTCTACTTCTACTATCTCAACATTTTTCATCAATAGTGTGATGAATGGCAAAAATAATCCTCTATTTAACCCATCTTTGTAAAGTTCTTCTGGATGAAAATTGGAAGTGGTGACAACTGTCAATCCACCAAAGAAAAGTTCCTGAAATAATCTACCAATGATCATAGCATCCGTGATATCAATAATTTGAAATTCGTCAAAACATAATAAATCAATTTCGTTTAGAATCTCTTGGCAAATAATGCGAACAGGATCTTTCTTTCTCATCACCCTTATATTTTTCAGCCTTTCATGGAATTCATACATAAAGGCATGAAAATGCACACGCCTTTTCCTTGAGGAAGTCACACTCTCAAAAAATAAATCCATCACCATACTTTTCCCTGTTCCCACGCCACCAAACATATAAAGTCCCTTCTTCGTGGATCCTAATGAAGGAGTTCCACGAGCTTTAAAAAATCTAGAAAGTGACCTCTTAGTTGCTCTAGAATTCTTTAACTCTAAGATTTCGTCTTTAACTATGTTAAGATGTTTAATCGCCTGTTCTTGCGACTTATCCGGCTCGAGGTCACCTTTAGAAATGATTGCATGATATCGTTTGATCAAATCCATATTTAAAGCACCACCAGCTAACCTGGTTAATTTGAAAAAATAAATGAAGTGTTCTCAGCGCAGTTTAAAAATACTTCAAATGCTTCTCACCCTTTAGGTCAGATAATTTTATTTGTTTTTGTCTCTCTCTGAAACTTTTTTTTCTTTCATAGCCAGTCTTTTCATAGCAATGATGGCAACTAACACCTTCTTCATAATGCGGGTGATTCAGCTCATAGGATCTAAGAGGATGTCTACATGCAAAGCAAAGTGAACAAGAACCATTTTTAACATTTGGACCGACCGATACTCTTTGGTCAAAGACAAAACATTCTCCCTCCCACTGACTTTCATTTCCCTTATAATTTCCCTTATAGCTTTCCAAATAGTTTAAAATGCCTCCCTTAAGATGGTAGACCTTTCTTACACCATGCTTAAGAAGATATTTGGTAGATTTCTCGCATCTTATGCCACCGGTACAAAACATGGCTATGGACTTACCTTTGTATTGTTCACTATTTTTTCTCCACCACTCAGGAAAATCTGAAAAATTTTCAGTATTTGGATTTATGGC
Organism: Paracoccaceae bacterium; assembly: GCA_014239455.1. Lineage (GTDB taxonomy): Bacteria > Pseudomonadota > Alphaproteobacteria > Rhodobacterales > Rhodobacteraceae > CACIIZ01. The sequence goes on from JAAZYV010000028.1 coordinate 79,054, forward strand.
TCCTATAAATGATCCTATGGCAACCTCATAATCATTTCTTGTATCAATAGTCACCACATTTTCATCACATATAAGAGTGTTCCAGTCATTTGGTTCAACATATATCCCAGGCTGTTCAGCCATTGACATTTCGTCAATACCAAAAGTGACAATTTCTTTCTTTATTTTTACCTTGATTCTTCCAAATGGAATTTCTTCTATTAAAGATTGCTTTAGATTAATTTGATCACAGTTCATTACCTCTCTTATATTTTTTATTACTATATCAACCTTCTTTATCTCTCCCGCAATTGTTCCATTAATGCCTTCATTTGCTAAGATGATCAAACCTTTCATATCAAGATTTTTGCAAATTTGAAAAATGCTATCACGCTTTTGACTCACCGAATCAAGCTTAGTAAAACAATATAAAGAAGCGACCTTTAAAGATTCCATGGATACCAAGTATCAATTACACAGAGATTTTTCAAGTAAACTTAGAGACTAATCACTTGACCCGAAATGAAATTTGGCCTAGATCCTGAAATCAAATTTTGACACTTTTTTGTATTGAAGGTGACCAACGATTTGGGCTAATGCTTGAATCTTGGTAACAGTTTTACAAAATACAGGATCTTTTTAATTGAATGTTCGCTAGCTTATCAAAAAATTTAACTGGTATTCTCGAAAAACTAACTAAGAAGGGAATAGTAACTGAGAATGATGTAAATCAGACTCTCCGAGAGGTACGTCTATCCTTGCTAGAAGCAGATGTAGCTCTTGAAGTGGTAAAACAATTTGTTGAAAAAATTAGGATTAAGGCAACTGGTCAAAGTGTTGTAAAATCAGTTACACCAGGCCAACAAGTCATCAAAATTGTTCATGATGAGCTGGTTAATTTACTTTCTGGCAGTCAAGAAAACGAGCAAAAGTTAAAGATTGATTCTCCCCCAGCAAGTGTTCTCATGATTGGACTTCAAGGCTCTGGAAAGACTACCACTACTTCTAAGTTATCTAAATTACTGAAAGAAAAGAATAAAAAGAAGGTTTTGATGGCTAGTTTAGATACTAGAAGACCAGCCGCCATGGATCAGTTAAAAATTCTGGGAGAGCAAAACCAGATAGATGTGCTGGAAATAGTGCCCAATCAAAAACCATTAGATATTGCGTCAAGAGCAAAACAACAAGCTACATTGGGTGGATATGACGTCTTCATTCTGGATACTGCTGGTAGAATGCACGTAGACAAAGACCTTATGGATGAAATAACCCAAGTGAAATCAAAGATAAATCCAAATGAAACTCTTTTGGTAGTTGATGGGCTTACAGGGCAAGATGCTGTTCATGTAGCAAGAGAATTTGACTCTACCTGCAAATTGGATGGAATAATTGTTACCAAATTAGATGGTGATAGTAGAGGCGGGGCAGCTCTCTCGATGCGAGCCATAACCCAAAAGCCTATTAAATTCATTGGGGTAGGTGAAAAATCTACCGAACTTGAAGTCTTTGAGCCTAAAAGAATAGCCGACAGGATCCTGGGTATGGGAGATATAGTCTCCTTGGTGGAAAAAGCTCAAGAACAGTTGGATGCCGAAAAAACACAAAGAATGATTAAGAGGCTAGAAAAAGGCTATTTCAATATGAACGACTTAAGATTACAGCTTGAGCAAACCATTAAAATGGGTGGGATGCAAGGAATGATCGGGATGATTCCCGGTTTAGGGAAAATATCTAAACAACTTGAGAAAACCAATTTAGATGACAAGATTCTTAGTAGGCAGATAGCACTCATTACATCCATGACAAAAAGGGAAAGATCAAACCCACAAATTCTTCAAGCTAGCAGAAAAAAGCGTATAGCCATAGGAGCCGGGCAGGAAGTTTCTGATCTAAATAAGTTAATTAAAATGCATAGGCAAATGGCTGATGTTATGAAGAAAATAGGTCGTAAAGGTAATAGAGGTATGCTACGTGATTTGATTGGGAATTTAACTGGAAATAGTGGAAGTAAAAAGAATCTGACCGATCTAGTGGATCAAAATGCGGTCTTGAGAAACCCTATGCAAACTAATTTGGGATCAAAAGACTTAACTAGAATGATGGGTGGGATCCCAGATTTCATGAAAAAAAACTAAGCACACAATCATGAAAAATTTTCAAGAAAAATTGGCCGAACATCGAAGATCTGTAGACAAACTTGATGCCATCCTTGTATATACACTAGGAGAGCGGTTTAAACAAACTGAGAAGATTGGAAAATTGAAAGCCGAGGCCAAAATCCAGGCAACCGATCATGAGAGAGAATTAGTCCAGGTTGAGAGATTAAGAAAATTATCTGCGGATGCGAATCTGGATGCCGATTTTGCAGAAAGACTTTTGAAATTCATCATTTCTGAAGTTGTAAAGAATCATAACAAAATAAAATCACGTTGATATTGAAAACTTTAATCAGGTATTTGGGGAGATAATTTAATGGCAATAAAAATTCGTTTAGCTAGAGGAGGATCTAAGAAGAGGCCATACTACAGAGTGGTTGCAGCAGATAGCCGTATGCCTAGGGATGGTAGATTCATAGAAAAGCTAGGGACATATAATCCTTTGTTACCAAAAGAGCACCCTGAACGCATTAAATTAAATGTTGAAAAAATTCAAGAATGGATGGGTAAGGGAGCTCAATTATCAGATAGAATCTCCAGAATGCTTGAGAACTTGTCTGTGGTTCCGACCAAATCTAGAAACAATCCGAAGAAAGGCCTGAAACATAAGGCAACTGAAGAAAGAGAGAAAGCTAAATCTGAAAAAAAAGATGCTCCTATTGATTTCGGTAAAACAGAAAATCAGAATGAGCAAATTGATGATCAAAATATCACGGTGAATGAAGAAAAAGAATCTGAAACCACCAGTTCTTCTGATGAAAAGGCAGTAGAAACTGAAGCCGAAAGCCCTCCAAAAGAAAAGGCAGTAGAAACTGAAGCCAAAAGCCCTCCAGAAGAAAAGGCAGTAGAAACTCAAGCCGAAAGCCCTCCAGAAGAAAAGGCAGTAGATACTCAAGCCGAAAGTTCTCCAAAAGAAAAGGAAGTAGAAACTGAAGCCGAAAGCCCTCCAGAAGAAAAGGTTGAAAAATAATCAAAAAAGGACAAAAACCCAATTGAATAACTTCACAAATAAAAAAATCAGATATACCGTTTTAATATAGTGAATAAGATTTTGTGACAAATTTTGATTCCTGGGTAGTTGTGGGTCAGATAATTAAGTCTTTCGGTATAAAAGGCCAAGTAAAAATTTTGTCATTTTGTCAAAATCCATTATCAATATTAGATTACAATCCAATTCTAATTGAAAGCACCAACGCTCCGATTTTTTTGTCCCTGCACAAAGTCATAAAGGATGATCTCCTAATAGTGCGAATACCACATGTAGCGAATAAGAACTCAGCCGACAGACTAATTAGAAAGAACCTTTATGCTGATAGAGAAAAATTTCCCTATTTATCTAATCAAGAATTTTATTTTTCGGATTTAGAAGGTTGTATAGTTTATGCTTTCACTGGAAAAATCTTTGGTAAAGTCAAAGGAATACACAATTTTGGAGCAGGAGAACTATTGGAAATATTTAAATTTGAGGATGATAGGTCTCTATTAATTCACTTCAATAAAGAAACTTTTCCAAAAGTGGATGTGAAGTCAAAGAAAATAGTTATTAATCCTCCAATAGAATGATTAAGAGCGTTACCAAAGGATTTTACAATGACCGAAGAAAAAAAAATTAGACATGTTAAACATCCTTGGACTGTCAAAGTTATTACCCTTTTCCCTGAAATGTTTCCAGGCACCTTGGGGCATTCTCTTGTAGGTAAAGCTTTAAAAAAACACCTTTGGTCACTTGATGTAATAAATTTGAGGGAATTTGCTTTTGACGAACGCAAAACTGTTGATGGTTCTCCAGCAGGTGGTGGTGCTGGGTTAGTCCTTAGAGCCGATGTTCTTGATCGAGCGATAGACCACCTAAAAAGCAGCTCTAATTATGATAGACAAGAGTGGCCAATAATAGCCTTGTCACCCAGGGGAAAAGTATTTGATCAAAAATTGGCTGCAAGTTTTTCTAAGTGCAAAGGTTTAATACTTATTTGCGGGCGTTATGAGGGCTTTGACGAAAGAGTTTTAGAATTTCATCAGATTCCTGAAATCTCCTTAGGAGATTTTATAATATCGGGTGGAGAAATAGCAGCTCAGGCCTTGATTGATTCAATTGTAAGGCTTATACCCCACGTAGTAGGGAATCAAAATTCATTATTGGAGGAAAGTTTTTCAGCAGGTTTATTAGAATATCCACACTATACAAGCCCTAGAATTTGGCGGAGTTTGCCTATACCAGACGAACTACTTTCTGGTCACCATAAAAATATTAGGCAATGGAGAAATAAAAAATCCGAGGAAATAACAAAGATCAGACGACCTGATATGTGGGTTAAATATCAGAGATTGAAAAACACCTGAAATTATTTGGATGGAGAGAGTTATGAATATTATAGATCAATTAGATAATGACCAAATTGCGAAACTCGGTAAGAACATCCCTGATTTCTCACCTGGTGATACCTTAAAAGTAGGGTATAAGGTAAGTGAAGGAAGCAGAAGTCGTGTACAAAATTATGAGGGGGTAGTTATATCCAGAAAAGGTGGTGATGGGATAGCAGCTTCATTTACAGTCAGAAAAATATCCTTTGGTGAAGGAGTTGAAAGGGTATTTCCCCTTCACTCCCCAAATATTGACAAAATTACTGTTGTTCGAAGAGGGAAAGTACGTAGAGCAAAACTATACTACCTAAGAGATCGAAGTGGTAAATCTGCCCGAATCGCTGAGAAAACAAATTATAGACCTTCTGGTTCAAATAAATAATTGATGGAGAACCAACATGAAAAAAGAAATACACCCAGATTATCACTTTGTAGAAATCACAATGACAAGTGGGGAAACCTATAAGACAAGGTCCACTTTTGGGAAAGAAGGCGACAAAATAAATCTTGATATTGATCCACTGTCCCATCCTGCATGGACAGGAGGTAAACATAAATTGCTAGATACAGGTGGCAGAGTATCAAGATTCAAAAAGAAATATGAGGGTTTGGGCTTCTAGGGTAAGAACGTCACCATTCATACATTTCAAAATCCTGAAAATGTTGGAATTTGGCTTATAAGGTTATTTTGTTTCGGCTAATTATCTTGATATATCGCACAGTTCTCCCGAAGCTCGTATTTTGGCACAGGCCCTTTGAGCATTTAGATCTGATAAAGGAGAAATTCTTATTCTAAATCCTTTTTTATGCCTAAAAACCTCTTCAGAGATCTCTAGGGTAACATTCTCTAGTAAGCTTGGGTCACTTAATAATATGCTAGGCAAATCTTTCTCGGCATTATATCTGTTGTAATAAAATCCAACGAGTATTTTTATTTTTTCTTTATCAATAGTACTAGTTTTTGTTTCTAAATCTGTGACCTCTTTATCTTCCATTAGAATTTTTGGTCGGCTAGGCGGACTATTGAATGAGTCATCGAAGATTATAGGCATAGAATCTTCGAAAACTTCAGAATTTTGCTTGGCCACTTGCATTAAAGAACTTTCTATCCCTTCAAGAATTTCCTCCATTTGCTTTGCATCAACATCTCTCGTTCTAATTGGAGAGACTAAAACCCCTGGTCTTCTCATTGGAATTTTGCTGAATTTCAATAGACTATTCTTTCCAATTTGGTTAATCATATCCGGTTTTAGGTTGAGAGAGAACATAGGGATGTACGCTGACACCTTAGGTACTCTAGAAAAACCTAAATCAAGAAGTTCTGTCATTCTCTCATTTCTTAAGGAAACAGACCCTGCGCCAAAAATCACACCTATGATTCTTGCATTTCCTCTGGATGCAGATGCAGCTAAATTATAACCAGCAGCAGATGTAAAACCCGTTTTTATGCCATCAGATCCTGGGTAAGCTGCTAAGAATCTTCTATTTGTATTGGAAAGATTTTTGCCAAGCGCTCGAACCGAGATTCTCCCAAATAAATTATAGTATTCCGGAAAGTCAAAAACAAGTCGCCGAGCCAAAATTGCCATATCTTTTGGAGTTGAACGATGCTTAGACGATGTTAGACCATGAGCATTCTTAAATACCGTCTTTGACATACCCATCTCTCTTGCAGCAAGAGTCATATAATCGGCGAACTTTGCCTCAGATCCTGCAATATGTTCACCAAGGGCTGTGGCGGCGTCATTTGCTGAACGAATAGCTGCTCCCCTAATTAGAGTTCTGATAGAAACCCTTTGACCAGGTGAAAGCCATAGCTTAGAAGAGGGTTCTAATGAAGCATTCTGACTTATTGTCACTAAGTCATCTAAATTCATTCTATTTCTTTTTAGCTCGTTAAAGGCCAAATACAGAGTCATCATTTTTGTCAAAGATGCTGGATGTAATTTCTTTTCATAATTCATGCCATAGAGAAATTTACCCGTCTTTGCATCAATCATATAGTGAGCAAATTCATAGGCAAAAAGAGCTTTAGGTAGCACAAAATTAACGCCTAAAAAAAATAAAACTAAAATCAGTCTGAAACTTTTTGGCAAATTGATCTCACTAAAACTAGAGTAATGTATGGAGGACATGTAATAAACTGTAAAGCTCTACCAATATTCACCATTTGATTTTGGATCAGCTTAGGTATATATTGTTGGTCCTAATCAATCAAATGACTATTTACATTTTATCCCAAAAAATGATCATAATTTTATCTAAGCAAGAATGTGTGTAATCCACCAATGTAATAGTCAATTAGAAGATTTGAGATGAAGGTAATCAGGAACATATAGTGTAAGCAGATGACAAAAAAAGATAATATGGACAATGATGCTTTAGTTTTGACAAAGTCACAACCAAAGACAAAAAAACCATCAATGTATAAGGTACTTCTCCTAAACGATGACTTTACCCCTATGGAATTTGTCGTGTTAATCTTAGAACGGTTTTTCAACGCGGATCATCAGCGCGCTGTCTCGATTATGTTAACCATACACCAGAAGGGTTTAGCCGTAGTTGGGGTCTATCCGCATGAGATAGCAGAAACTAAGGTGACGCAAGTCATGGATTTTTCAAGAAAGAACCAACATCCTCTTCAGTGTACTATGGAAAAAGAATAAATTGGTAACTATCTTAGGTATTAAGAGATTACTCGAAGCTAAGAGGAACGGTTTCTTTTCAAATATCTCAAGAAGAATATTAGTTCTTGGTTGTCCTCAACCTGAAGCCTTAAAGATTTTGAAATTGAATGATGTGTTAGTTTGTCATCCGGAAAAATCTGTAATCCAAAAAGCCCAGGAATTGAACTTTCAAACCCTAGTTGACTTTGAAAGGTGCAATAAAATTGGGGTATTGAGGTCTATTCGTACAACTATAGTCTGGGTGACAAAGAGCCGGAGAGAGACGTTATTTAATATTGCTCTCGCATTTCTGATAACCAAAAAAACAGGGAAAATAATACTTACAGGGGAGAAAAAAGATGGGATAGAATATGCTATGAAAAAGCTCAGTGCAATGATTGAACCTGTTTCTGTAATATCAAAATCGCATGGGAAGATAGGCCTATTCCAACGCCCTCGATATTTACCAAAAGCATTAAGATCCTGGAAAAAAAAGGGGGAATTACAGAAAAATGCATCTGGGTTTTTCAGTGCACCCGGTACATTTTCTGAGACCAGTATTGATAAAGGTTCCCGATTACTCGTTAGCCATTATTCAGGGAAATTACATGGAAATGTAATCGATTTAGGTGCTGGGTGGGGATATCTATCTTCTGAAGCCATAAAGAACAGTCCAAGCATAAGACTGTTGACCCTTATTGATTCTAATTTGAGTGCCTTAAACTCCGCTAGGTTAAATGTTGCAAGTTCAAAAACAAGGTTCTTTTGGCTAGATTTAAAAACTGACGTATTGACCCTCAAGAATTTGGATCATGTTATAATGAATCCACCCTTTCATATTGGAAGAAAAGTAGACTTTGGCTTAGGACTAACTTTTTTGGGCACAGCCAAAAAAATTCTACGCAAAGGTGGCATACTTTGGATGGTTTTTAATAGAGAATTACCTTATGAAAAATCTATTGTAAGTTTATTTCCAAATTATGACTTACTAAATGAAACAAAAAATTATAAGGTGATTAGAGCAAAAAAAACTTAATTTAGCAGTATAATTAATCAATTTATATGTATCTTTAGGAAAATTTATGACACGCATTTTAGCCGGTAAAACGGCCATAATAACCGGAGCTTCTAACGGCATAGGGCTTTCTGTGGCTAAATTATTTTGTGAGAAAGGAGCAAATGTTGTTTTAGCTGACAACGACGAAACAATCCTAGAAGAAGAGGCGGGTTACTTACAAAAAAGTGGCCATAACGTATTACTTTTTTGCGGGGATTTAACCAAAAAATTAACACTAGCAAACTTGGTAGCGGCAACAATGGATCAATTCGAGTCCATTGACATCTTGGTTAATGCATTAAGGCAAATTGAGCTTTCGGACGCAATAAACTCAGAAAAAGACAATTTTCAAAAATTGTTTGAACAAAACTTTATAGTAAGTTTACGTTTAAGCCAGCTAGTCGCAAAAAAGATGATACAACAAAATCCTGACCGAAAAAAAGACCAAAATATAGGCTGCATAATTAATTTAAGCTCAATAGCCGATCGAATGATATTGCCTGAAAGTTTTGCCTATTCTATCTGCTCGGCAGCAGTAAACCAACTAACAAAATCCATGGCAGTAGCCCTCGCGGATAAAGGCATTCGAGTCAATGCAGTTGCAATGGGGAGTATAATGAGCACTAGCCTACGAGAAATGATTAGAGAGGATCTAGATCTTCATGACCAAGTAAAATCAGCAACACCTTTAGGTCGTATAGGAGATTCAGATGAAGCAGCCTCTGCTGTTCTTTTCTTAGCATCAGCAGAGTCAAAATTTATAACAGGTCAAATAATAACAATAGATGGTGGAAGAACTTTAACCGAAAATATTGGAGTACCAGCCTATTGAAAGATAAGAAATATCATATTTGGAACCTAAAGTAACAGTTGAATTATACGACATCAATATCTTTAGTGAAAAGCCTTTCAGCTTCAAGCAGAGTGGACTGTTTATCTTCTTTATTTTCCTTGCTTAATTCTAATTTTTTATCCTCCGATAGAGGTGATTCTAATTTCATGAGTGTAGGTTGTTGCTCATTAGGCTTTCTTATGGGAGACAGTTTATTTTTGCCTTCGCTGATATTATCACTGGTGCCTGTTTTCATTGTTTTAATAGATTTCTCTAAAACTAAATCTAGCTCTACTTGCTTGCACAAACCCAATACTACTGGATCTGTGGGAACTATATTCGTTATATTCCAATGAGTTCGGTTTCTTACTGCTTGAATCGTGGGCTTCGTAGTTCCAACCAACTTTACAATCTGAGCATCAGTTAATTCTGAGTAATATTTTACCAGCCAAGCTATCGCAGCTGGTTTATCTTGCCTTTTCGATAAGGGCGTATACCGTGGACCTCTTCTTTTCTTTTCTCCTACTGTAGCTGGATTTACCGACAGCTTTAATATAGAACTTGGATCTTTTTCGCACTTCTCAATTTCTTCTGAGGTCAATTGATTACTACTGACTGGATCCATTCCCCGTATACCGCTTGCTACTTCTCCATCTGCGATACCACTCACCTCTAGCTCATGCAATCCACAAAATTGTGAAATCTGTTTAAATGTTAGGGATGTATTTTCAACTAACCATACGGCTGTTGCTTTCCTCATTAAGGGTAATGCCATTTAAACCTCTTTCATATCTTAAAGTTTGCAATTTTAAAATCGTATACCCAATCAACCACAAAATCGGTAAAATTTCAAAAAATTTCGATAGGGTAGAGATCACTAATATCTCAAGAAAAAAAAAAATTCTAGTCAAATTCTAACAGAATTCATGTCCCTAGATAAAAATTACTTTGGGAAGATTGTTCCTTTGCTTACTGGCCGAGCTAATGATTTAACTGAGGTCATTTGTATCAGTTAACATTCAAATCATTAATTTGTAGAGAGATGCTATGGTAAGCCTACCTAGTAGCTATCATTAGCTTTCGAATAAATTCCACAAAGCTCAACTTCAATTGACCTAGTTTCCTAACCTCTTCTAACCTTCTCATTATGAAATATTCCGTTTCTCGATGATCCACCGACTCATCTCCAAGAAAAAATAACAGGGTGGACAAATACACGGAAAGTAAAGTAACCCTCTTAGTATACCAGTCAAAACCAATACTTATATCCTTTATTTCGAACCAAATCAGATCACAAGTTGACCAAACTAAATTAATGGCCTCAAGTTGGTACATAGGCATAGCAAATAAAGACATACTGCTCCTAAAAACCTCCTTATCATCAGCAATGGCCTGAAACCTCATCTTCATTGCTATTTCAACCTTTTCAAAATGAGACAAATTAGTAATATCTACCTTACGAAATTTTTTGAAAAAGTCCTGGTCCTTAAGTTGATGATGAAACCTTGCCAAATCAATACCACCTCTTGGGAATAATGACTTTGCCTTCCCATAAGTAACGCCTACTTTTGCCGCAGTCTCTTCAAGATTTTTTTCTGACCAACCACGAAATACCGCTATATCAGCTGCTACAGCTACTAGTTTCGCTTTTAGTCTATCATCATAAACAGTCATGAGCATTTACCAATCAGGTATTAGAAGTAACAAAATCAGGTGTAGACAAGTCTTTCTTAGCTTGTTATAGGGGTTTGTAAAAGCCATAAAATAAAAGGGTGAATCATTGCAAGTCCATGTTCGAGATAATAATGTTGATCAAGCATTAAGAGCCTTAAAGAAGAAATTACAGCGCGAAGGTGTCTTTCGAGAAATGAAACTTAAACAGCATTTTGAAAAACCATCCGTAAAAAGAGCTCGGGAAAAAGCTGAAGCAATTAGAAGAGCAAGAAAATTAGCTAGAAAAAAGGTTCAGAGAGATGGCTTCTAAAGCTTGCTTCGCTCCTATTAAGAGTTAAATAGTGCCAAAAAGACAAGGGCCCCTATTACAGCATAACAAAGGTATAAACCAAAACTTATAAATCTGGAGAAAGATTCTTTTTGATTAGTAATATCCATTTCTCCATGCTTGTGTTTGTTTTCTGACATATGATTTTCCTCTGGTTAAGAATGAGCATAATATTCTTGCACACATAACATATCTATCTGCCAGCCAAAGTAAATCTAGTTTTTATTTATATGATAATAAATCTTTCCATCTTTTTTAATATCCCGAGAAATTTTGTTTTGGTGCCAAAGATAGTTTAAATGGCCCACCGCCTCTCCTAGAGCCAAGCTATATTCTGATTCTCTAATTTTTCTCGAATATAATGAAGTAAATATGTCAGCTGCCATTCTTGGTTCAAGTGTCAAAAAATCCTGTACCCGTGCTAAGGCAGCATAATGGTGATTTAGCAATTGCTAGATTCTAACCTTAAAACCCCAAAACGGCAAATTGTGACCTGGCAAAACAAGGTATTCTCTATCTTCGATTTTTAAAAGTTTTTCACATGTTTCAATAAATTCACCCACTGGATTTGCGTTCGGCTCAGTAGGATAAACACTTAAATTTGGCGATATGCCAGGTAAAATCTGGTCCCCTGCAATAAAAATATTTAGTTCTGGACAATGTAGTGTCAAATGTTCTGGGGCATGGCCCTGTCCAAAATTGATATGCCAATAATTATCTCCTATAGAAATTCTTTCCTGATCAACTATGCGCCTATAACCTAAGGGGATAGGATCGACATAGTCACAAAAGTTAAAAGGTCTTTCCTTCTTTCTTTGTGATAACAAACTTCCTGGCATCCCTGCCCCATACCAAAATGACAACGTATCTATTGAGGTAGTCTCCTGAACATCCAAAGTAAGCATTCTAGCGGTTAGCCAAGCTACACGACTCGACCAAATTTCAGCCTGGAATCTTTCATGGAACCATCCTAATAGACCTAGGTGATCAGGATGATGATGTGTAATAATGAGTCTGTTTACCTTAACACCTTTGAATTCATCAATTAAGATTTTTTCCCAAATATACTTACAATCAATACTAGAAATCCCAGTATCTACAATTGTAATTCCCTTGACGTCTCTAAGAATGTAAGCATTAACATGAGATACGATAGATGATAAATTAAACCTGACCCAATAAATTCCTGGGATAAGTTCAACAAGTAATTTGTGTTCGGGAAAACTTTGATGCGGAAATCTAATCTGTGATTGCATATCAAAAATCCTCAGTAAAAATCCCTGGGCTTTGGTATAGCTGATTTGATCCTTGGCAAGATATAGAAGCTTCTACACTTGCAGAAGGTAGAATTTGGTAAATGAAAAACTCAGCCAACTCTTTCCTTTTTACATCATTTGATACCAATATTGATCTCAGCATATAATTTCCGCCCAACAAAAGTGCAAAAGCACTTAGAAATGACCTCGCACCAGAAAATCTCTCATTAAGATCGTGCTGTGAAAGCATCCAATCTAATGCTTTGGTGACATTTTTTCTTGCCATAGAAACGAGTTCAACAAGTTCCGGGAATCTACCTACTGCCATGTTTTCGTTAATCATGATTTCCTTTATGATGGAGTAAGCTATATTTCCATCTGAACCTAACTTTCTACCTACTAAGTCCATTGCTTGAATGCCATTTGTACCTTCATAAATAGCTGTTATTCTAACATCCCTGTACAACTGTGAGATTCCAGAAGCTTCTATATAGCCCATGCCACCATGAACTTGGATACACAGATCCGTCACTCTACAACCGACATCAGTGCAAAATGCTTTTGCAATAGGTGTTAATAACGAGACTCTTTGGAGAAGGTCGGGATCATTATTGGATTTTGCTAAGTCACTCGATATCGCTGTATCAAAACACAATGCTCTGGAAACAAAAGTAAGCGACTTCATGATCAACAAATTACGCCTGACGTCAGCATGGTTAATGATTGCAGTACTACCATTCTCAAAAAATTTCAAATTTTTGCCCTGCTTTCTTTGCTTGGCATAATCGAAAGCCTTTTGGGTGGCCAATTCACTCTGAGAGAGACCCTGAACAGCTACACCCAGGCGAGCATTATTCATCATAGTAAACATTGCTGCCATTCCCTTGTTTTCCTGTCCTATTAACCAAGCCTTCGCATTATCATATTCAAGTACAGCTGTCGGAGAGCCATGTAGACCCATTTTTTTCTCTAATGAAATTGTTTTCACATTATTTTGAGACATGAGCTCACCAGAATCATTTGGAATATATTTCGGTACCAAAAATAAGGAAATTCCTTTCGTACCCTCGGGACTACCTGATAGCCTCGCAAGAACCAAATGACAAATATTGGAGCTGAGACAATGGTCTCCCCAGCTAATATATATTTTTTGACCAGTTATCCTATAGAGCCCGTCCCCTCCCGGTTTAGCCTTAGAACTTAAAGCCCCAACATCAGATCCCGCTTGAGGTTCTGTCAAATTCATTGTTCCAGACCACTCACCAGAATTTAATCTAGGTAAGAAACGTTTCTTAATCTCTTCACTTGCATGATTCTCTAAAGCATCAATTTGACCCTGAGTCATTAGAGGATTTAAAGCTAATGACAAACAACCGCTTGATAGTATTTCATTGACACAGGTAGTTAGAACCATAGGCAACCCCAAACCCCCATACTTTGGGTGGCCAGAAATCCCTACCCACCCACCTTTTGCTATAGCATCATATGCCTTTGAAAAACTTTGAGGCAAAACAACTTTTCCACCTTCAAAACTCGCTGGATATAAATCACCATCCTTATTGATTGGTGAAATAACGTGTTCTGTTAATCTACTAACTTCGTCAAGAATTGAATCGACTGTTTCATCATCAAAATTTAGATTTGTTCCAGCACCGGATTTATCACAAATACCAAATAAATCTCTAAGGAGAAATTTCATCTCGTCAGTTGGGGCTAAATATGACACCTAATTTCCTTCCATGCAAAAATCTAACAATGATTATTTGGTTGATGAAACACTTTAAAGGAATATATTTCTAGAAAAAGGTAAAAATAAATTGTCCTCCAAAAAAGAACCCCATATCTCGACTGAAATATTACCTAGTAGTAAAGAAGGTCTCTTTAGGGCCGCCCAAATATTAAATAATGGTGGGCTTGTGGCATTCCCGACAGAAACCGTTTACGGACTAGGAGCTGATGCCACTAATTCTGGTGCGATAGAGAGAATTTATAAAGCTAAGGGGAGACCTCACAATAATCCCCTAATTATCCATGCATATGATACTAATGTCGCCAAACATTTTGCAAAAATGGATAAACAAGCTGCGATACTTGCCAAATCTTTTTGGCCTGGCCCCTTAACTTTAGTATTAAAACAAAATACTAAAGTTAGTATAAGAATATCAGATCGTGCCTTATCAAGGCTACAAACGGTTGCGATAAGAATACCTATTCACCCAGTTGCTCGACGGATCCTAAGTCTCTGTAATAATCCTATAGCTGCCCCTTCTGCCAATATTTCTGGAAAATTAAGCACTACTCGATTTGAGGATGTTTTAGGCAACATGTTTGGGAAAATTGATGCCATTGTTGATGGAGGACCTTGCCCAATTGGTCTTGAGAGTACCATAGCAAAGATTGAAGATGGCATTTTCTCTATATTAAGACCTGGAACAATCACTGAGGAAGAAATAGCTTCAAAAATTGGAAAGAAAGGACATACAAGGAAAATTCTTGAAAAGAAAATTACTTCCCCGGGGCAATTAAAATCTCATTATCGCCCGGAAACCCCTATTCGTCTTAATATTACTGACCCCAGAGATGATGAATTGCTACTAGCTTTCGGCCCGCTACCGAATGGCATCAAGGGACTGACCCTATCTGAAATTTCGGATCCTGATGAAGCTGCCATGAACTTGTATAGTGCCTTAGCCGACCTAGATAATTTAGCAAAGGTAACAAAGTCAACTTCCATAGCAATACATCCCATACCACGACAGGGAGCTGGAATTGCGATTAACGACCGCTTGCAGCGTGCAGCACACAAATCTTAAAGGTAACAATCCCAATTGGTTAAGCTCTTCCACTTTCATTTACGAAATAAGCATTTTTTACACCTAATGAACCTAGAGAAATTTCATATTTTTCTGAGAAATTCTCACCAAATATAATTGAAGGATCTGCCTTAGCCACCAACCACGAATCTTCTAGGATCTCCCTCTCCAACTGACCGCCAAACCAGCCAGCATAACCCAGAGTAAACAAACGAGAAACAGGGCCATTACCTTTGCATATATCCTCCAAGGCTTTTGTGTCATTTGTTAAATTGTATTGGTCACTTATCTTTATGGTGGTTCCAGAAAGACAATATTCTGAAGAATGTAAAAGAAAACCTCTTTCAAATTCTACTGGTCCGCCAAATAAAACTGTCTGATTAACTCTTTTCTGGTTATCCTTTAATGAAATACCAGTTACAATTTCATGAAAATCTAATTCTTCCATTGGTTTGTTTATTATGAGACCCATGGCGCCTTTTTCATTATGGGAAATCATATATATAACTGCTTTATGAAATCTGGGATCTAAAATAGCAGGAGTGGAGACAAGTAAAAAACCTTCATAAAAGCCCTTGACAACTTCTGGGAAAGGATTTTTTTCTATTTCCTTATCTTGATTTGCATTAGATTTCCTATCAGTCATAATATGTAGCCCACTGTTCTATATTAAATCAAACATAACAAAAATGAAAAAAATATCAAAAATAATATCAACAACATGCTTAGAGAGAATTAAATCAAGCCTAAGACTTATAAAGGTAAAAGCATTTGGATATGTAGTTCTTTCAATCCTTTCTATGATGCTTTCACTGTGCTTGACCAATCCCATTTGCTATGCATCAGAGACATTTGGACTGTCTGAAAATTCTGAGATTACAAAAAATGAATACTGGGACATAAAGTTTTTTAAGGCATGGAGAACTGAAAGTGGTAACTATCAGTATGGTTTATTTATTGACCTTGATGATAATTGGAAAACATACTGGAAACATCCTGGTAATTCTGGTTTTAAACCAGAGTTTCAAATCCTGAAAAGTAAAAACCTTGCAAAACTTGAAGTGCTCTGGCCAGCACCCAATATCTTTTATGAGAATGAAACAGAAGTTTATGCATTCAAAAGCAAGCTAATCTTGCCCATATTAATCCATCCTCAAGAAATAAATAATCCTACAGCCTTTGAATTGAAGATAAATCTGGGTTTTTGTAAGGATATTTGTGTTCCAAAATCATTCCATCTGAAAAGTGAAAATGCCCAAAATGCCTCAAATTTTCAAAATAATGAAATACGAGAATCTATTAAAAAAGTTCCTATTAACCTTAATGCCTCAACAAAATATGTTTCCTGTGCAGTGATCAAAGAAGGGAAAAAATTGATACTTATCAGCAAGTTGGATGAGAAATTCTTTACAAATGAAAAAAAGATAAAGGATGCAATATTTTATTACGAAGATGGTAGCATATGGTTCAATGAAAAAATGCATCACTTGGATGAAAAAACTCAATTGTTTAGTGCGACCCTACACCATGTGAACAATCAGAATATCTTGCTAGACAGAAGTAAAATCGAGCTAACCTTGTTGACCCAAAATGGTGGATTCATTTTGAGTGGTTGCCCGTACTAATTGATTTAGGATAATTTTCGATTACGGAATCGGGAAGGCAAAAGAATAAAGATGCAATAAAATGCGGTCAAAATAACTAGCGCCAAGCCTGCAATTAATTTGTAACCAGAGTCGAATCCCAAATTCTCTAAAATAGGATTAGGGTCTATTTCTAAGAAAATATGACATAGAAAAAATATGTTTAAACCAAGAATTATTGCAACAAAACCAAAAGTTAATCTAAATGAAATGGGTGCTTTTCTGCCAAAAACAATCCTCTTCAATGCCCTAACTAAAGAAAGACAATCCCTTTGTACTACGACAATGGCAGGCACCAAAAATAGAACAATTACCATTCCAAAACCAAGTCCGTAAACAAGTGTCACAATAGTAGGTTTAAGAAACTGTGCATCCTTGGAAGTTTCAAAGAGTAAGGGCGTTAAACCTAGGACTGTAGTCAATGTGGTCAATAATACTGGTCGTAACCTATCACAAATTGCATCTAAAATCGCTGGTTTTAAACCTCTATACCTCGCATATTCATCAATTGTAGAAACTAGAACTATAGAATCATTAATAATAATTCCCGTCATTCCGATAAGTCCCACGACAGAAAATAGTGACAAATTAATTCCCCAGAAATAATGTCCCCAAAGAGTACCAATTAGGCCAAAGGGAATGATGGACATCACGACAATTGGCCGTGCCCAACTCGCAAAAACCCAAGCCAAAGCCAAATAAATTCCTATTAAACATAACATAAACCCTATAAATGCATCGTTAAGAAAATCTTTTTCTTGCTTGAATAAACCGCTCAAGTAGGTATCCACACCAAATCGAGCTCTGACATCAGGTAAAATATCTAGTTTGATTAAATCAGTTATTTCCTTTGCTCGATCTGGATCATCTTCAGATATATCACCAGTTACCGTAATTTTTCTTTGCCCATTTTCTCTAGAAATGGATGAGAAGCCATACCTAGAAGTAACCGCCACAATATCTGACAGTCTAACATAATTTCCCTCAGGATTTATTACATTTACTCGCTCTAGAAAATCTGATTGAATTTCAGACTCAGGTATTTCTACGACTACCTTTGAGGAACGATTGCGAAGGGGAAAGCTTATTGCTTCAATTCCGTTTAGTTGCTGATAAAGTTGCCTCCCTACATTATCAATGTCAAAACCTAAAGCCGTTCCACGTGGAGTCAGTTCAAGTATGAGTTCATTCTTATCATAGGCTTGTGTATCCTCTAAACCAGAAATTTCGGGAAGACTTATCAATTGGTTTTGGAAATAAACAGACGCAGCTTTGAGATTTTTCAAGTCAAACCCCAAAAAATCAACGGAAAGACTATCGCTGCCAGGACCTGATCTCCAACTCCTAAAACTCAAAGTTTCAAGTAAAGGATGCCTTATTATTTCATCCTGGATTTTTCCCAAAACCGCGTATGAAGAATAAGGTCGCAAGTCTGCATCGATAAGTTCTACAGAAACGGCTCCCAATTGATCAGGGTCCTTGTTCTTAGCTCCAGAAATTGCTCTTCCCGAATTACCTCCGATTTGACTAATAGAAAAGGTCAAAGGATTTACTCCATATTCCTTCTTATATTCATCGGACACTTTTTCAATTGCTCGAACCATTTCATCAAGCATTTTTTTTGTATCAGATCTGTTTGCTCCAGGTAACATTGCTATATTCCCAGTGAATCCACCTGCTTCGGGTGCATCAAAAAATCTCCATTTAATCTTTCCTGATATCATAAGTGTACTACTTAAAACCAATAGTAGGACTGAAGCACTTAAAATGGGATAGCGAAGCTGGATCACAAAATATGTAAAGGGTCGAAATACTTTTTCCCTAAAAACTCTGAACCCAATGTTAAACTGATCTGAAGGCCAGTCATACCAGGAATTTTTACTAGCCTTTGCCCTTAAAGCATGGACCATGTGATTAGGTAAAACCAGAAAGCACTCCAATAATGAGGCAAGTAAAACTACTATCACAGTAAAAGGTATATCAGCTATTAAGCTACCAAATCTTCCTCCAACCGCAACTAACCCTGCAAAAGCTATTATTGTAGTAATGGTGGCAGTGAAAACTGGTAAGGCCATTCTTGTAGCACCCCTTTCGGCTGCCTCCTCGGGCGTTTCACCAAGCCTTCTTACGCGAAAATCTGCATGCTCTCCAACCACTATGGCATCATCTACAACAATGCCCAAACAAATGATCAATGCAAAAAGAGAAATCATATTGAAGGTCAACCCAGATATATACATGAAGGCAATAGCGGCCAGTAAGGCAGCCGGGATACCTGCTGCTACCCAAAATGCTGTGCGTGCACTCAAAAAGACAAATAGTAGGATCAAAACAAGACCTAAGCCCTGCAAGCCATTACTCAGTAAAATCTCCAATCGATTAGAAATTAAGTCTGCTCGGGTCTTTGAGAGTTCGATTTTGATACCTCTGGGAAGGGAGCCCCCATATTCTTCTGTTATGCTTTCAACCTTCCTTTGAATATCGATGGCATCACTCTCAGCAGATCGATCTACTCTTATTACTATAGCCCTATTTCCATCAGTAAAATACTCCCTTCTCTGAGATTTATTGTCCAAATAAATCCTGGACAGATCACTTAGTAGAAGCTCTCTCTGAGAACTTGGAAGTCTTATCAAGATATTTCCTATATCTTCAATTGTTCTCTTGGAAATACCGGTTCTGACCCGATTAGATGTTCCTACTTCTCCAGTAGGATCAGTATCCACTTCAGCTGCAATTGTAGCTGCCAAGTGATTTAATGGAACCTTGTAACGAATTAAATTAACTGAAGGGACAGTCACTCTTATTATTGGTGCACTAACGCCCATGATCTGGGTATTGCTGATCCCATTTCTGTAGAGTTTTTGGGTAAATTCATCAGCTAACATACCTAACTGTTCAAGTCCTATTGGACCTGAAATTACAACATCTGTCACCCTATCGCGCCAGGAAATTCTTTTAATGGTGGGAATTTCAGCGGTTTCTGGCAAATCTTGGACTGAATCCAAAGCCGTTTGCACGTCTTCCTTTGCTTTCAGCATGTCTGTACCAGGCTTAAAGTCAATATAGATTCTGGCATTTCCTTCGGTTGAGGATGATATGATTTGTTCTACACTATCTATTCCAAGCAACGGCGCTTCTAGAAGAGAGATGATGGCATCATCTATGTCTTGAGGACCAGCTCCAAGCCATTTCACACCGATATTTACCTTTTCAATAACAACATCTGGAAAAAATTGGGATCTAATTTTATTCATCGCCAGTAGGCCTAAAACTACCATCAGGACTAATATCAAATTAGCTGCAGTATTATGCCTAGCAAAATAACTGATTATTCCCGAAACAAAGGAACCACCAAACTGTCTCATCAGTTTCTTTCCATTCCTTTTTCTAACCTGCGCAAAGTTTTTGAACGCATCTTACCACTATTGATTTCTTTTATTAAACGATCCTTCACATTTTCAGGCATACGGTCCATAGATTTCAAAAACTCAAGTAACTTATTTATTTTTTTCTGATCTAGTTTTACAACTGTTTCGGCATCGCTTGATTTTGGGACTTTACCATTCTTAAGATCAGAAGCACGTAAAGGTTTGACCTTAAGTCCTCTACCTAATTGTGGTGAGCGCTGCATCACATATTCAGCTCCTTCAGGTGCTCCTGACACAATTACTTTTTCTCCTTGCCTGCGAAGGATACTTACATTCACCTCTTGAAGTCTATCCTCGCCAGAAAGGACAAATAGCTTTCCATCTATAGTGACTGCTGAAGCTGGTAATATAGAAATATCTCTTAACTCAGGCTCTTCAACTTCGACTAGTAAGAAATCACCGGGTCTTAGTGAATTATAATCATTCAACTGCAGGGAAGCAAAAACCTGTCTCCCACTTCCCCCCTCAGGTATTTCAGGACTTACCCGCTCTATTCTACCTTTAAAGGGTAGAATAGAATCGGCAATTTCTAATTTTGTAACAATTCCTAGTTCTTGCAATTCCCCTTTTTTGTTTATCACTCGAGCGAATTCATTGGCAGAAAGATTAAACTTAACTTCTATGGCATCAGGGTCAATTAAAATACCTAACCTCTCATTCTTACCCACCAAGCTACCAGGTGAAATATTGGTGGTGGACATAACACCAGAGAATGGGGCTACATTTTCCGTTTCTTTAAGATTTCTTTCAGCTTTCTCAATAGCTATCAACCTACGTTTTAAATGTATTTCCAGCTTATTTATATTGATCTTTGACTTTTCAACTAGGTTTTGTTTATTAATTACTTGTTGTTCCGAGGAGGAATAGGCCAGCTCACTATTTTCAACAACACTACTCGTAGTTAATCCCGATTTCGCCAGCTCCAGCTGTCTATCTCGGATTTTTCTCCTTAAACTAAGTTGATCACTTGCTGCTTCCTGATCTCTAAGTGATAGGTTTAGCTGGGATCTTGCTTCTTTCAACTGTGCGTTCGTATCTTCCAAATCTATTTCTGCCACTTCAAGAGTATTCATAAAGTCTTTTTGATCCAACCTGAATAGTACTTCTCCCTCAGTTACAAATCCTCCTTCGACAAATTTGTCTGACACGTAGTCCAACCTACCTGCTTCCATGGAGCGTATTTCTAGAGTTCGTTTTGATATAGCTTCTCCGTATGAGAATATTTTCGGGATAGTAGATTTAAGCTCAACTTTTGCCACATTGACTGCAAAAACTCTCTCTTTCTGGTAACGTTTTTTCTCTGGCTTCTCAGACCTTGTCTTAATAGCGTCAAATAAATAAAAACCAGCAAAAAAAAGCACCCCAGATGTAAGGCTAAAAATTAATAAACCTATGAAACTCCTGAATAAAAATCTCATTTCATCCCTGCACTAATTGAATTATTAACATTTGGGGTAAGACTCCAACTTAAATAGAAATTTTTGTTTGAAATCAAGTGTTATCTACTCATCAGAGTACAGCAGATCAAAAACTTAGAATAAAGTCACCCTTTTCCCCGACGTTTTTTTTCCTCTAATCTTGGTAAAATTTCTACAAAGTTACATGGTAAGTTCCGATAATCAAATTGTTTCCTCAGAATGTGACTCCAAGCATCTTTGCATGCCGATGGTGATCCAGGTAAAGCAAAAAGAAATGTACCACCAGCCACACCAGCACAAGCCCTACTCTGAATCGCTGACATTCCTATTTTTTGCATAGACACAGTAGCAAAGAGGACTTCAAAAGCATTTATTCTTTTTTCATACAACTCTGTATGAGCCTCAACAGTGACATCTCGTCCCGTAAGGCCCGTTCCACCTGTAGTCAATATGACATCAATTGCGCTTATTGTAATCCACTGTTTCAAAAGATTTTGAATTTCCACTTTATCATCCTGTACTATTCCTCTTTCGATTAATCTATGACCTGCTTCAAGCACTTTTTGTTCTAATAATGCACCAGATTTATCAGAAGACAGGTCCCTAGTGTCAGATACAGCCAATATCCCAAATCCAATGGGGATAAATTCTCGTTCTTTTTTCAAGTCACTGACTCTCCTCATTCATTAGATTTTTTAACAATTTTAAATTGTTCCAAGTTCTTCTCTTTTTTTCAGGTGATTGCATCATAGAATTTATTCCCTCAATCTCAATTACTGGGATTCCATCATAAAAAACAATGCATCCATTTTCTTCATCACCCATGAATTGATCAGATAAACCTAGTATGATGCTAGGTATCTTTCCAATTAGCACCAGAAAACGGGGAGAAACAATTTTTATGTGTCTTTGGACAAAGGGTTTAATTAAATCCAAATCAGATACTTTTGAATTGAAATCTCTAACAAGTCTAAATGGTACTGATGGTAAAACATAAAGACCAGATTTTTTCGTTCCATCCAAGCTTAACCCCAAAGCAGCAAAGATATTCTTAAATAATTCTCCCGCACTACCAGCATAAGGCACCGATTCAATTTCCTCAACTCTGCCAGGAGGTTCAGAAATAACCATTACATTTGCAGCAAAATTACCAGCAGCAAATACCATACCTGAGGAACCTTTAAGGGCATGGAAACCAGTAAAATTCCCTATGCTTTTTTCTAATGTCTTAATATCCATAGCCTTGTTGGCAGATTCTTCTGCATTTGAGATTAAATCCCATTGCAAGTCTTTTTCTCTAAAAGGTGGTCCTTTGTCGGAAACCTTTTTAGTATTAGGTAATTGGGTCAAATCCTTTTCAGAGTTTATTCTTAACAATAAACTCTGATTTTCTTTACCTTCAGCAAAATCTGTATCAAGAATCATATCAGCCTTTATGTCGTGCAAGCCTGGCGCATCTAATCCAGCTTCAGCATAATCTATAAGTGTAGCTACTAGCGCCTTTTGAACATTATCCAACTTAATCTCTTCCTTCAAAAAATTTTCAATTAACTTAAGGCCTCAGATTTATAAATCATCACGAAGTTCATTGCGAACATGCCACATATATTATATTATAATGTTAAAAGGGATAGTACTAATTGCTAAATAGAAAAGATCTATTAGGGACAGCAGATTTATCTAAAGAAGAAATTTTGTCGATCATTGATTTAGCAGAACAATACTCCAATGAAAATATTAAGAATGTAAACAACACTAGAATTTTGAAGAACATTACTCAGATAAACTTGTTCTTCGAAAACTCTACAAGAACCCAAGTTAGTTTTGAAATTGCAGGAACTAAACTTGGTACCAATATTGTAAATTTCCCACTTAAAACTAGTTCCCAATCCAAAGGCGAAACACTGCTCGATCTGGCTTCAACACTTAATTCAATGTTTCCTGATATTCTAGTCATTAGGCATCCTAAATCTGGCGCCGTACAATTAATATCGGAGAAGGTAAAATGCTCTGTTATAAATGCAGGTGACGGTAATCATGAGCATCCAACTCAGGCTTTGTTGGATGCCCAGACGATCCGAAAAAGACTTGGTAGGATCAGTGGCCTTAAAATTGCTATTTGTGGAGATATTGCCCATAGCAGAGTAGCCAGATCAAACATTTTCTGCCTTAAAACGTTGGGAAACAAGATCAGAGTTGTTGGACCTAAAACTTTGATACCTAGAGGGATTGAAAGTTTGGGAGTGGAAGTAGCTCATAACATGTTTGATGGATTGCAAGATATAGATGTAGTAATGGTCCTGAGATTGCAAAAAGAGAGAATGGACGGTGGTTTTCTTTCCTCAGAGAGGGAATATTTTCACCATTATGGATTAGATGAAAAAAAAATGCAGTACGCAAATCCTAATGCCATCATCATGCATCCTGGCCCAATGAATCGTGGAATTGAAATAGACGGTGACCTTGCAGATGATATAAATAGATCGGTAATCACAAAACAGGTAGAAGTTGGGTTAGCCATACGGATGGCCGTATTAGACCTTCTTACCAGAGGACACCCCTTGAGAAAAAAATGTCAAGAACAATAACATTTATTAATGCTCTCTTGATTGACCCTGTATCATCAGAGCAAGCATTTGGGTCCTTAACGATGGAAAGTGGTATTATTTCAAGAATAAACGGCCCTACAAAAGGTGCCGTCATTGATTGCCAGAAAGCCTGTCTTGCCCCCGGAATAGTTGATTTGGGAGTCCACATCTGTGAACCAGGAGAAAGACACAAGGAGAGCTTTCGATCGGCTAGCCTGGCGGCCGCATCTGGGGGAATTACGTCAATGGTTACGTTTCCGAATACTTTGCCAACAATAGATAACCCCGAATTGTTGGAATTTTTCATAAATAGATCGAAAGAATCAAGTAGAGTACGAATCTTACCAACTGCCGCAATTACAAGAGACTGTAAAGGAAAGAAAATCTGCGAGTTAAGGTTTTTACAGGATAAGGGTGCCGTGGCTTTTACAAACGGACTACGATGTATTAAAGATTCAAAAATTTTTTTGAGGGCTCTAACTTATGCTGCCAGCCTAGAGTTACCTTATATTGGACATTGCCAGGATTACTTCCTTTCAAATGGAACTTCTGCAACATCAGGACCTTTTGCTACGCAAATGGGTTTACCATCAGCACCCATAGAATCAGAAAAAATCTCTCTTGAAAGAGATGCTGCCTTAGCAGAAATTTCTGGTATTCATTACCACGCGTCGCAAATAACCACAGAATTAAGCCTGGCAACAATAAAAAATCTTAAATCTAGGGGGAACAAAATTACCGCTGGTACATCAATCCATCATCTTATTTTTGACGAAAAAGATATAGGGAATTATAGAACTTTCTTTAAGCTCAATCCCCCCCTGAGGTCCAAAAATGATAAACAGGTGCTACTTCAAACTATTAACGATGACTCAATTGATACTATCAGTTCTTTTCATCTACCCCAAGACGAAGAAAGTAAACGATTGCCATATGAGTTAGCAGCTAGTGGGGCAATTGGTTTGCAGACCCTATTGCCAGCAGGTTTAAAACTTGTCCAAGAAGGATACTTGGATCTACCAGAATTATTTAAGAAAATTTCATTAAACCCTTCAAAATTAGTGAATTCAAAATGCGGCAAACTAGCTGAAGGCTACCCTGCTGATTTGGTAATATTTAATCCAGATGTTCCTTTTGTATTAGATCGATTCAGTTTACTGTCTAAAGCAAAAAACACCCCTTTTGATGGCTACAAACTCTGTGGAAAGGTTTTAAGAACTTTTGTCAATGGGATCGAGGTATATAACTGTGGTCACTAAATGATACCGGATTTAATTCGATTTTGGGGAGCCTCTCCGTCTAGTGGTGTAGCCTTACCTTGGGTTGGATTGGTTTTCACAATATCATATTTGTTTGGGTCGATACCTTCAGGAATATTAGTCACAAAGGCTTTTGGTTTAGGAAACTTGAAGAGTATTGGCTCTGGAAATATTGGGGCAACTAACGTGCTTAGGACTGGTAGCAAGAAAGCTGCATCACTCACCCTTTTCTTGGACGCTAGTAAAGGAATTGTCGCCGTAGTATTGACTGAAAAATACCTTGGAATAACTGCAGCCCATTTTGCAGCTCTGGGAGTATTTTTTGGTCATCTATTCTCAATATTTCTATTCTTTAAAGGAGGAAAAGGAGTAGCTACCTTTCTAGGGATTTTGCTAGTTCTGAATGTTTACCTTGGAGCCACAGTGGCGTCTTTTTGGTTAATTACTGCATGGAAATTCAAATATTCCTCATTAGCTTCCCTAATATCTTCTTCTCTATCCATTATTGTCATTATGCTTTTGGAAGATCTTTCCTTCATGTGGTTACTAATTTCAATGGTATTATTAATTTGGTTTAGACACAGAAAAAATATTCTGAGATTGCTTGCAGGCAAAGAATCAAAAATAAACCTCTGATAGAATTATCCTATATTTTCTTGCTCAATTAGCTAAAATCATGAATTCCTTAGTAGGGAATGATCAGCATCCCATATTTCCCTGATTTAGACTAATAAGTCTAACTTAACCCCTTTGGCATAATCACTTCAGCGCTTGCCAACAGAAAAAATAAGGTTCTTTACCAAGCTCTCAAATCAAATCATGGTAGAATTGAAACGAACTAACTTAATATACTTATGGTTTTTAATAACAGTATTCATTATAAATACATTTCAGATCCCCAGACCAAATTGTTAAGTATTTGTCTAGCATTTCATCAGCAAGTGAACTCCCCTTTTCCAAAATTTCAAAAAGAGGCTGCAAAAATTCAGTTTCATCCGTTTTCGTTTCATGGACATTTCGTTTACCTCTCTTTAATAGACCCTGATGGGATAGATTTAGCAAATCGAACGCTATATCCTTTACCGGTCTATTTCCTATAAAAGCTTCTAACCCAAACTTTGCAACATCATGATATAATTGTTGCCTGTCAGAACAGGTCCAATCCTTGCACAACTCCCACGCCCCATCTAGTGACTTCTGATTATAAATTATCCCAACCCAGAATGCTGGAAGTGCACAAATCTTAGCCCAAGGTCCAGCATCTGCTCCTCGCATTTCTATGAACTTCTTCAATCTCACTTCTGGAAATATTGTTGTCAGATGATCTTCCCAATCAGACATAATAGGTTTTTCATTGGGTAAGGCTTTCAGCTCACCTTTTAGAAAATCTCTAAATGATTGCCCTAGGGCATTTAGGTATTTACCATTTCTATAAACGAAATACATCGGCACGTCCAAAGCATAATCTACCCATGCCTCAAAACCAAAACCTTTTTCAAAAACAAAAGGAAGCATTCCTGTTCGAGTTTTATCGGTCTTCTGCCATATTCTGGAACGATAACTGTTATAGCCAGTTTTCTTACCTTCAAAAAAAGGTGAGGCGGAAAACAATGCCGTAACAATTGGTTGTAATGCTAATCCTACTCTTAATTTCCTTATCATATCAGCTTCAGAGCAATAATCCAAATTTACTTGCACCGTACAAGTTCTAAACATCATTTTGGTTCCATGGGAACCCACTTTTTCCATGTATGGAGCCATAAGCTTATAACGCCCTTTTGGCATCACTGGCATATCTGCGTCCTTCCATATAGGCGCCGCGCCTAATCCAATAAAACCAGCTCCTATCCTATCAGCTATAGTTTTAACTTCAGCCAAATGATTAGCCACTTCTAAACAGGTCTGATGAACAGTATCTAAAAGAGCTCCGGACAATTCTAATTGACCACCAGGTTCTAGACTGATATTTGCACCGGCCTTTGACAAACCGATCATTTTATCGTCTTCTAGGATGGGCAACCAGCCAAATGTTTCTCTTAGCCCTTCCAAAATTGATTTTATCGAACATACTCCCGAATATGGAAGAGGCTTCAAATTAGTTTTATCGTAGCCAAATTTCTCATGTTCAGTACCTATCTTACAAGCTTGAATTGGTTTGCATCCATCTTCCAGATACAAAATTAATTCTTTGGTGTCTTCTATAGTTTGAGTTAAATCTTTACTAGCCATCGGAACACATTATCACGAGATAAAATTTTTAAAAGAATAAAACGCTTGGAAAAAAATATGAAAACCCTATCCTTTTTGCTTGTATAATATTAACTACTTGTCAGACCAATAACCGCACATGCTTTGCCATATACTCACAGAAGCTATAACCGCTGTTTCAGCACGTAATATCTGGGGACCCAAGGAGACTCTCCTTACAAATTCCTGTGACATCAATAGATCAAATTCCTTCTTTGAAAATCCTCCCTCTGGTCCAACCAAAATTGCCATGGGTTTGGATTGCAGGGATTGGAGAACCATGTTAATTTGAGTGCCCTCTAATTTTTCGTCACAAAAGAGTATTTGTCTCTTGGAATCCCAAGATTGCAAAACTTCCTTTAACCCTTGTAAAGTCCCTAACTCCGGCAACCAAGTCGAACCACATTGTTGGGCCGAACTAATCATAATACTTTTAAGTCTATGCTTATTAATCTTTGGAAGGTTCGTAAAATCCGTGATGACTGGTAGTATCTTTTTTACTCCAAGCTCCACACATTTTTCTATAATTAACTCTGTTTTTGCTTTCTTGATCGGAGCAAACAATAACCAAAGATCAGCTTGGCTATTCAAGATCTTTAACAAATTACAAATTCTTACCCTAACCTCTTTTCTAGAGATAAATATTATCTTGCATTCATACTCACCTGTCTTCCCATCAAGTAAATGGAGGCTATCTCCCACTTTACATCTCATGACATCAATTAGATAATGAAGTTGTTCTCTAGTTAGAGCATACTCATCTCGAGCTTCAAAAAGCTCTCTTAAGTTAGTATCACAGTAAAGCCTGATTGTGTTCTTTGACATTTGTGGAGTACTCCTTGAAATCACCTAAGAAAAAAAACATGCTATTCGAAAAGGTAGCAGACGCTGATGAACAGAACTGGATTGACTCTTTTTTTCCAAAATGGACTGTTCCTTATCTGCGTCTTAGTCGTGCTGACAGACCTGCTGGTACTTGGCTTCTATTGATACCCTGTTGGTGGGGCATTTTACTATCCGCCAGTGAAAAAAACAACTTTGGTTTGTTAATGTCTGATTTCTGGCTATTGATTGCCTGCACAATGGGAGCATTCTTAATGCGGGGAGCAGGATGCACTTGGAATGATATATTGGACAAAGATTTTGACAAACTCGTTGAACGCACAAGATCAAGACCCATACCATCCAAACAAATTACAGTTTTAAAAGCTCTTATTTGGATGATTATTCAAGCACTTTTGGCTCTCATTGTCCTTCTTACATTTAACATATTTGGCATATTGATAGCCATTTCATCTATCATTTTAGTTGCTATTTACCCTTTATCAAAACGTTTTACTTGGTGGCCACAGTTGTTTCTCGGATTAACCTTTAACTGGGGAATATTGGTTGGCTACTCTGCTAGTAAAGGAGTATTGTCATTGGCAGCCTTGACCCTTTACATTGCTGGTATTTCCTGGACACTATTTTATGATACCATATACGCATTGCAAGACATTAAAGATGATACTGCTATTGGAGTGAAATCCACTGCCCGTTTGTTTGGGAAGAACATTAAAATTTGGTTAATCATGTTCTTACTAACATTCTGGTTTCTTGTCGGAATATCAATACTGTTCAGTAGCACAACTCATACCACACCGAAAATGATTTTGACTACGTTAGGGATTGCTCTGCTGCTTGCACATTTACTTAATCAAATTGTTAGATTAGATGTCAGTTCCACAAAGTCATGCATGAAAACGTTTAAATCAAACCGAAATGCTGGTTTAATTTTGGTCGCTACATTATTCTTGACCTGCTTTGTCTAAATTAAAGAATAAGGCTGAGTACTACCACCTAGATAGTAATTCTTCATCAGATTTCTTATTTTTTACCCAAGAACTATTACTCTCATAGTGTTCCTTTTTCCAAATTGGCACACGACTCTTTAAAAAGTCCATAATAAATTCAACTGCTTTGAAAGCTTCTTCTCTATGGAAGGAAGTCGCTAAAACAAGTACTATATTGTCGCCAGGAATTAACTTTCCTACTCTATGAATGACCCTTATATCATGTAATTCCCACTTGCCCCTGGCATCATTACAAATTGAAACAATTTCCTTCTCTGTCATATCAGGATAGTGCTCTAATTCTAAACACAATAATGTTTTGTCATTTTCTTCAGAATCACGTACTTGACCCAAAAAGCTTGCTAAACCGCCAAAATTTTTCTTTCTCCTCTTTATATTATCAATTTCATATTGTACGTCAAAATCAAGCTCCTGTACGGAAACAGAAAGTTCACAGAAATTTTCTTCTGTTTCCAATTTAACCACCTGTCATTGGTGGGAAAAATGCAATTTCCTTTGCATCCTTTATTGAAGTTTTAAAATCTTGTATCAACTTTTGATCTACTGCAACCCTAACAAAACTTAAGTCAGAGAAAGCAATGGAATATTTTTCATCTAATAATGCTAACTCCTTAATGAGTTCTATTACCGTAACTGCCTTAATATCCTTTTCTTCAAAAGGAACCCCTATCTTTTCCCTTAGCCATGCAAAGTATAAAATTTTCATTTTCTCTCTTCACCAAGTAAAATCACAGCGCGATAAATATAAACTAAACCAGTGTATAAGGCAAACCCTGCTGCGATCCACAAGAAAAGTAGACCAAAGTGGAATAAATAAAAGTTCTCAAAGCTCCTTAGCTGAGAAGCCAGAAGGAAAATAATCGCTATCATCTGCATACCTGTCTTAAATTTTGACAAATTCATCACAGAAAAACTTCCCTCGGTAGAGCCAAAAAACTCCCTAATACCTGAAACGATTATTTCTCTCGTAATAATTATAACACTCGGAATTCCTAGAAGATAACTGTAGGTGTCCCCAAATACCAAAGTGAGAAAACCCAGAACCAATATGACCAGCAACTTGTCTGCAATTGGATCCAACATCTTACCCAAATTAGATGTTTGGTTTAGCCTGCGAGCCCAATATCCGTCTAAAAAATCTGTGCCAGAACAAAAACTGAATATGATTAGAGCCCAAAAGCACCCAGTTTCCTTAGCTTCAAATAAGAGTAAAATAGGGAGGCAAACTGATCCAATTATTCGAATAACTGTAAGCGAATTAGGGACATTCAACACTTGACATATACCTTTCTTTTTCAATTATCATCGCTAAAATAATCATGGATTTTCTTAGCAAGATTTATTGATATTCCTCGTGCCGTCCTTAATTCTCCGATTGATGCTCGAGAAACTTCCTTAGTTGATCCGAATTTCATTAATAAACAATGTTTTCTTATACTACCAAGACCAACTATATCATCTAATCTAGTCTGGCTTAAAGCTTTACTTCGCTTCTTTCTATGCGCTCCTATAACAAATCTATGTGCTTCATCTCTTAATCTCTGAATAAAATATCGTAGGGGATCATTCAGAGGAATTTTCAAATCAGGTTTGCCTTTTATATAGATTCTCTCGCTACCAGAATTTCGGGAAGGTCCTTTGGCTATAGCAACAATCGGTATACTTCCTAAACCTGATCCGGATAGCAAGTCAGAAACAGCAGACAATTGTCCTTTTCCTCCATCAACTAGTATCAGGTCAGGAAAATTAGTCAGATGATTGTTATTTTTATTTTCCTCGTTAAGTTTAAACCTGCGAGCAAAGACATGTTTCATCATGGCTGTATCATCTTTATTGGCTATTTCATCTAATCTCACATTAAATTTGCGGTATTCAGACCTCACAAAGCCATCTACCCCAGAGACTATCATTGCTCCAACTGCGTGTCTTCCTTGGATATGGGAATTGTCATAAACTTCAATGCGTTTTGGTTTTTCTTTTAAGCCAAAAGCTGCTGCTGCTGCTTCCAATAATTTAATCTGTGTTGCATTTTCTGCCATCTTACGTGCCAAACTCTCTTTAGCATTTCGTAAAACATCTAGAACTAAATCTCTTTTCTCGCCCTTCTGTGGAACAATGATTTGTACACGATTACCTAGTTTTTGAGTAAAAAGCTTTTGCATTAAATCTCTATTTTCAATGTCATGGGATAAAATAAGAACTCTTGCAGGGTCTCTATTTAAATAGAATTGGCCTAAAAATGCTTGCATGACTTCCGAATGAGCCATGTCAATACCCACTTTCGGATAATAATCTTTATTTCCCCAATTCTGATTCGATCGAATGAAATATACTTGAATACATGCCTGACCAGATTCAAAGTTTAAGGCAAAAATATCTGCTTCACTCACTCTATCAGGATTTATTCCCTGTAAAGGATGAATTTTGGTTATAGCTTGTATACGATCTCTAAATGACGCAGCAAGCTCGAAATTCATGGATTTGGAAGCCAGCATCATTTCCCTAGCAAGCTTATCTTGAACACTCTTTGACTTACCGCTAAGAAAATCATTGGCATCATTTACGAGTTTTGCATAGTCTTCCTTGCTAATTTTACTCCCACACGGGCCTGAACATCGTTTAAGATGATAATTCAAACAAGGTCTATTGCCTGCAGAAACTTCTCTATCAGTACAGGATCTCAGTAAAAAAACCTTTTGCAGAGTCTCGAGAGTACGATTTACAGCAAAGGCGTTGGCAAAAGGCCCGTAGTAACAACCCAATTTAGTTTTTTTACCACGATGTTTTTCAATGCGTGGGAAATCATGTTCTGTTGATATAAAAATGTAAGGAAAAGACTTGTCATCACGTAATAACACATTGAATTTAGGTTTTAGTTGCTTGATCAGGTTGTGCTCTAGCAATAAAGCCTCAGTTTCTGTCTTTGTTGAGAGAAACATCATAGAGTGGGTAGCATGTATCATTCGCTGTATCCTGAGCGAATGACCTTTGTACTGAGAATAGCTGGAAACTCGGTTTCTCAAATTCTTGGCTTTACCAACATACAATGGCTTGTGGTTAATATCTAACATCCTATATACACCAGGTCCCCTCGTTAAAGTGCTTAGATAACTCTTTATTAAATCAGCTCCAGCTAAGTTATTTTGCATCTAGGTTCCATACATATAAATTATAATACTAGTTAGTGCTTTTAGCCTTAATGGAAATTGTCTAATAAAATCAATTCACAAAAATTCTGAATTATAAGATCTGAGCTCCAAGTAAAAGTTTCCACCATTTCTGTGGAAAACACTGGGGGTAAACATCACTTTGCGCATGAAATCCCTTTAATTTGTTACGAATTTAATAAGTTGCCTAAAAATTATGCAATTTCTATAACCTATTGTTTTTAATAATATTTTCAATAATGGTTGGTTTCTTATTCCTAAGTTAATCACCATTTAAGGTGCTCCCCACCATCGATAGAAATCATTTGCCCTGTTAAACCAGGCGATGACAAGATAAAAATTATTGCTCTACAAATTTCATCTACGTCAGATCCTCGTCCAAGCAGAGTACTCCTTCTTTTTTTTTGAAAGTGATCTTTGGTCTGATGATGAGCTTTTAGAACTGGACCTGGGCCTATTGCGTTCACTCTTATTTCAGGTCCAAGAGCCTGAGCGGCAAGCTTAGTAAAGTTCCAAAGTCCAGATTTTGCCAAGGTATAAGTCAAGAACTTAGGATTCAAATTCAATACTTTTTGATCTACAATATTAATTATATTAGCATTGGATAATAATTCACCATTACTATCAACCGTACACTTTGAAACTTGCTTAGCAAATGATTGTGATAAAAACACTGGCGCCTTTAAATTTGTATATATATGCCTGTCCCAACTATTTACCGTCATGGAATGAATACTGTCTTCTTCGAAAATAGAGGCATTGTTTATCAATAATGTGAGTTTTTTTCCCAGCTTTTGACAAGCACGATCAATAAGATTATTAATTTCTTGATCTTCAAGGAGATTTGCCCTCAAACAATCAGCATTTATTCCAAATTCTACCAACTTTTCCTGTAAGTTTTTGGCTTCAGTTTTGGATTCAGAGAAATGGATTATGACATCATACCCCTCACGGGCCATAGCTAAAGCAATACCTTTACCTATGCGTTGTGCTCCGCCTGTTATCAAGGCTGTCTTAGTCAAGTCTTAGGATCCTAATTTTCTTTATCCAAATTTAGCCAAAAGATCTACCAATTCTTTGCACTTAAAGGCGGAACTTTGAAAAATAGACGTTTTCATTGACTGCGTCAATTATCCCATCTACAGAAGCTTTCCCGAATCTAGAAAAAATACCTCTTTTCCTATCTAATTTTTTAAATTTTATATCCTGGCCGTATTTTTCTTTAAGCATAGGTTCCAGATGACCAATTCCATCTATGAGGCCAAGCTCCTTAGCTCTCTCAGCTTCCCAAACCTCTCCAGTAAATACCTTCTTTCCTTCTATTCTGGTCCCCCTTCGTAAGGAAACAAAATCTTTAAAGTTTTGGTGAATAGATTTTTGTATCAACTTTAATCTCGCAATTTCATCTTTTTTTTCTGGCCTAAAGGGATCCAACATGCTTTTTTCCTCTCCTGAGGTATAAATTCGTCTTTCAACTCCCTGACGTGAAATAAACTCGTGAAACCCAAATCCAGCAGATATGACCCCAATAGATCCAACAATAGAATTCTCATCAGCAAAGATTTCGTTAGCAGAACAAGCTAACCAATAACCTCCAGATGCAGCAACATCCTCACAGAAGGCATAAACAGGAATATTCTTTTCATCAGACAATCGAATAATACGGGCTGCCAAAAGAGAAGATTGTGAGGGTGAGCCCCCTGGTGAATTGATTATCAACGCTAACGCTTTTAGTTTTCCTAACTCAAAGGCTTTCTCTATCAGAGGCGCCATGCTTTGGTCGTTGATACCGCCACCAAGGCGACCTCCCGTAGAAATTACACCTTCTAAGCGAATGACCGCTATAACGCCAGATTTTCGAAACCATTTTCTAAGCCAGGACCATAATCTCATAATAACTCCTTGATTGGTATTTAAGAACTCATTATAGCTTTGACAACCAAAACTCAATCGAATCTTATAAATGATATATTTAGCATTCTTAATAAGTCTAGCTCGATATAATCAGAAAAAGGTATGAAACTACATACGGTAAATTTTTATACAGACCAAAAACAATGCAAAAGAAAAAACCTCCTCTTACTGGCATAAAAGTTTTAGAATTGGCAAGGGTTCTGGCAGGACCCTGGGCCGGCCAACTTTTGGCTGACTTAGGAGCTGATGTGATAAAAGTTGAGTCCCCTGTCGGAGATGAAACCCGCTATTGGGGTGCTAATTTAAAAAGTAAAGAAGACAGCCCATATTTCAAATGCACCAACCGGGGAAAAAATTCAATTGTAGTCGATTTAAAAAAAAGAAATGATCTAGATGTTGTTCTGTATCTGGCACAAAGAGCTGACATAATCATAGAAAATTTCAAGGTTGGGAATCTCAAGAAATATGCTTTAGATTACGATTCTTTAAAGAAATTAAACCCTGGATTGGTTTATTGTTCTATTACTGGTTTTGGCCAAACCGGCCCCTTAGCAAATTTGCCTGGTTACGATTTTGTAATCCAAGCCATGGGTGGCATAATGGATTTAACCGGTGAAACTATGGGACCACCCATTAAACCTGGAGTTGCTTACGCAGACCTCTTTACTTCCCTTTATAGCGTGGTTGCAATCCAAGCTGCACTCTTGACCAGGAAAGAATCTGGCCAAGGCACATTCATTGATATGTCTCTATTTGATACACAATTAGCTGTTTTGGCTAACCAAGCATCTACATTCCTTTTGTCTGGAATCACACCAGAAAGGATGGGGAATTCTCATCCCTCCATTGTTCCTTATCAAGTTTTTGAAGCTAAAGATGGCCTGATAGTTGTAGCATGCGGAAATGACAGCCAGTTTAAAGCAATGTGTAACACTTTTCATTGGAATTTTTCTTTAGCTCCTAAATTTGCCACAAATCAAGCCCGCTTAAAAAATAGGAAAGAACTAATCGAGCAAATGTCCAAGAAATTGAAGGAATTGGACAAAGCCGAAATTACTATAGCATTACAAAAAGCCAAAGTTCCTGTTGGTCCAGTAAATTCAGTAAAACATGCTTTAACCCACCCCCAGGCATTATCGAGAGGGATCGTAAAATTGGTAAAAGGCGAACCTTTCATTAGGACTCCCATTCTTTTTAAAGATTTTGAACTGAATTATGAAAAAGGTTCCCCTGAGTTAGGCGCAAGTACCAAAACTATAAAAAGAAAGATGTCAATAAACAAAATTTGGGAGAACTAATTTGAAATATAAGTACTTAGGTAATAGTAATTTGAGGGTCAGTATTTACTGTTTAGGCTCCATGACCTGGGGCGAGGCTTCTACAGAGGACGAAGGGCACTGGCAATTAGAACATGCGATTTCCAATGGAATTAACTTTGTTGACACAGCTGAAATGTATCCTACAAATCCTCTCCGCCGTGAAACGGTTGGAGAAACAGAAAAAATTATTGGTAATTGGCTTAAGAAAAGAAATCGAAGAGATGACATAGTCATAGCAACAAAAATTACTGGAGAGGGAAGTAAGACAGTTCGTGACGGCTCCCCTATTTCAAAAAATACAATAAAGGTTGCACTTGAAGAAAGCCTTAAAAGGCTAAACACGGACTACGTGGACCTTTACCAACTCCATTGGCCAAACAGGGGATCATATCATTTCAGGCAAAATTGGAAATTTGACCCTACACAACAGATTGCGAGCGAGATTAAATATAATACATTTGAAATTCTCGATTATCTTTCCGGACAAGTCAAAGAAGGAAAAATTAGAGCAATTGGCTTATCTAATGAAAGCGCTTGGGGGACAATGCAATTTATCAAAACTGCTTCTGAAAGTGGCTTTGAAAAAGTTGTGTCAATACAAAACGAATATAGTCTGTTGTGCCGTTATTTCGATACAGACTTGGCAGAAGTATGCCACAATGAAAATGTACATTTGTTAGCCTACTCTCCGCTTGCTGCTGGCCTTTTGACTGGGAAATATCAAAATGGAAAAGTTCCCCAGAATTCACGATTACAGTTCACTCCTGGACTTAATGGTAGAGTCAATCAAAGGTCCATGAACGCGGTCACACGGTATCTAGCTATAGCAAAAAAGTTTCAACTAAATCCCATCAATATGGCTTTAGCATTCTGTGCACAAAGACCCTTCATGGGATCAGTCATTTTTGGGGCAACTAGAAATGAACAGCTTCAAACAATTATTGGCGGTTTAGACTTGGAATTGTCTCAAGAGATATTAACTGAACTAAATAGTATACATAGGGAAAATCCCTACCCTATATAGATCCACTATGTAGATTATCAGGTTTCGCAGTAGTAATGATATCAATTCAAAATCTTAACAAGGTCTATGACTCAAACCTAATAGCATTGGCAGAAATTTCCCTAGAAATTCAATCTGGTGAAATCTTTGCCCTTTTAGGCCCAAATGGAGCCGGTAAAACTACCTTAATATCATCCATCTGTGGATTAACTAGACAAACTTCTGGTTTTATTAAAGTGTCGGGTTTTGACACAATTAAAAACTACAAAAAGACAAGATCTTTAATCGGTTTAGTACCTCAGGAATTTCCTCTCGAAAATTACGAAAGTGTAATAGAAACAGTTAAATTCACCCGTGGTCTATTTGGAAAAACTCCTGATGCTGATTATATCGAGAAAACCCTCAAATCTCTCAAATTATGGGAAAAAAGAAATACTCCCATTATTGCACTGTCTGGTGGAATGAAGAGACGGGTACTTATCGCGAAAGCCCTGTCTCATAAACCTAAAATCCTTTTCCTTGATGAACCTACCTCAGGAGTTGATGTTCAACTTAGGAAGGAAATGTGGGACCTCATTATTGATCTTAGGAAAGATGGTGTTACTGTTATACTCACAACACACTACATAAAGGAAGCTGAAATTATAGCTGATCGGGTCGGAATCCTGAATAGAGGTAAGCTCTTATTAGTAGAAGAAAAGAAGGGATTAATTAAAAAGTTTGGGAAGAAAATAGTTTCAGTGGAATTAAGAGAAAAACTTCATACTGTCCCAAAAAAACTTTCCAAGGAAAAAATTTCCGTTTCTGAAGACAAAAATTCTATCTTCTTCGAAGTATCTAATTCTGATAACAAGATGGGCATCTCTAATACCTTAAAGATGATTGCTGAAACTGGTTTATCCATTAAGGACATTCATACTTCCGAAAGCTCACTAGAAGATATTTTTCTTGAAATAATAGCAGACGAGGAAAGACATTGAACTTCAATTCCATTAAAGCAATTTACAAGTTTGAAATGGCTAGAGCGTTTAGAACTATAATGCAAAGTATACTGGCTCCGGTGGTTTCCACTTCTCTATACTTTATCGTCTTTGGTGCAGCCATTGGCAGCAAAATATCCCAATTGGATGGCGTGCCATATGGTGCATTCATAATTCCAGGTCTCATGATGCTTTCAGTCATGACGACTAGCGTTAACTATGCTGCATTTGGTATTTATTTGCCAAAATATACGGGTTCCATTTACGAAGTCATGTCAGCTCCAATTTCAGCTTTAGAAGTGATTATTGGATATGTGGGAGCAGCTGCTACCAAATCAATATTGATTAGTTTTCTCATCCTTCTAACAGCGACAGCATTTGTATCTTTTGAAATACAACACCCCCTCTGGATGTTTATCCTACTTATAATTACCGGAATTACATTTTCCCTTTTTGGCTTTATAATAGGATTGTGGGCTTCAAACTGGGAAAAACTTCAGCTAATACCCTTAATTATCATCACTCCGTTAGTTTTCTTAGGCGGAAGTTTCTATTCCACATCGATGCTGCCAGTATTTTGGCAAACTATCACAAAGCTAAACCCAATCTTTTATATTATTAACGGCTTTCGCTGGAGTTTTTTTGGTTCATCGGATGTTGCAATACACATTTCCCTGTTTTGCATGATCACATTTCTGTTATTCTGCATTACAATTGTTTCGATAATTTTTAGAACTGGCTATAAAATAAGAGATTAAATTGAGTCCTTTACGTTTTTAGGTGAATAGGAAATTTTTTAATAATCTCTTTTCTAATTGATGGGGGCAGTTCTGCTTTTGATCGGCTTGCTAACAAATCTTGCTTCTTTTCTTTGGCTTTCATTAAAAGATCTGGTTTATCATTCTCAGCCCATTCCTTCGGGCTCGATCTATCTCCTAAGTTAGGATATATATACTCCGTTTGCATTAAGCCCAAAGTCTGTTCATGGCCTAAATAATGACCTGGGCCTTTCAAACAAACAGATCTCATAGTTTCAACGCTTAGGCTCTTGTCGTCCACATTAATTCCCTTTACGCAGCGTAATGCTTGACCTAATAAGTCATCTCCCAAAATCATGCTCTCCAAACAAAACCCTAATAAAGAAGCATGCATACCCACAGCCTCATATACCAAGTTTAATCCTGAAAGGCCCGCCATTACATTGGACGTTGCTTGTTCCCAACCAGCTTGCATATCCGGTAATTTTGAGTCTGCAATTCCAGCAGCTGCACCTCCCGGTAAATTATAGAATCTATGCATTTGAGCACATCCTGCAGTCAAGAGCGCTTGCTCCCCTGATCCTCCAGACATTGCTCCTGTTCGCAGATCTGACACAAATGGCCAAGTTCCAAAAACAGCTGGGAACCCTTTTTCAATTGAATTAACATAGACAACGCCAGCTAAACATTCAGCAACTGCCTGAACTATAGCCCCAGCAATTGGTGCTGGAGCAGTAGCTCCTGCCTGTCCTGCAGAAAGAAGTAAAATTGGCATGCCTTGCCTTATGCATTCCTCCATAACTAAACAACTTTCTGTGGCAAACTTTAGAGGAGGTACTACAAAACAATTAGAATTGGATATAAACGGTCTTTCTCGCCAAATGCTTTTATTTCCTGAAAGCAGGTGAACCATTTCCATTATTGGCTTTACAAAAGAAGCCTCCGTAAAGGATACCCCGATATGCTTACTAGTCCCGGAACAGCATGCATAGATCGTATTGAGGTCCATCTCAAAATTATCCTTAATGTCTCTACAAACCATAGGCCTTTGGAGAAAATGAATATTATCAAGATGATCAGCTAGTTTTGCTGCATTAAACAGGTCTGAGACAGTGCTATCACGATAATTATTTGTTTCCAAATCGACAACATGTACTGCTGCTCCAGCTGTACCATAATGAACCCTATTCTTTTTTAGTAGGAGATCATGCTCAGAACTTCTGCCATGAAGTGAGAAATCCCTGCAAGCAATAGATAACATTTTTTCTACAAGAGCTCTTGGAAACTTTAATCTGCCATCATCTCCTAAGATTGCTCCAGCATCAGTCATAGCTTTTACACCACTTTCAGGAGCATCAGCTAAACCAATTTCTTCAAGGACCTGGAGAGCAGCATAGTGAATTTTAGTTATTTCCTCCTGACTTAGCGGATTATAGGTACCCCCTAACAACCCAGGTTTCACTGGTCTTAGCTCCTTCGCCAAAGGTGCAGATCTTAATGCTTGTCTTGCAGCTCTACCTCCTGATCTCTTA
>JAAZYV010000002.1 GCA_014239455.1 Paracoccaceae bacterium
ACTCAATTGGTAGAGTGCCACCCTTACAAGGTGGAAGTTACAGGTTCAAGTCATGTCGTGCCCACCACTCTAAACCCTTATAAATCAATATTTTCAAGCTAACTGTATTTTTAACTAGCTAAGAAGGTCTATAATTATTTTGGTATAGTTAGAAAAATCTTCATGAGTGAAACAATCGATCATTTAATTACTGTATATAAAGCAAAATCTATTATTACTATGAATCCCTCTTTACCGAGGGCGGAGGTGGTAGCAGTAAGAAATGGTTATATC
The DNA here is from genome assembly GCA_014239455.1 of Paracoccaceae bacterium. Classification (GTDB taxonomy): domain Bacteria; phylum Pseudomonadota; class Alphaproteobacteria; order Rhodobacterales; family Rhodobacteraceae; genus CACIIZ01. The sequence continues at coordinate 274 of JAAZYV010000002.1, forward strand.
CTTGAAACAGGGACATTAGAATCTTTACAACCTTGGCTTAGTAGGCATGAATATGTAATTGATAATCGGTTTGAAGATTTTATAATCAGTCCAGGCTTGATAGATCCGCATCTACATCCATCTATGGCAGCTGTCATTCTTCCTATGCACTTTATTACTGCGATGGAGTGGAAAATGCCTTGGGGAGTAATACCTGCTACTACTTCCAAGTCTGAATTCGATGATCGTTTAAAAGAATCTATGGTAAATCCTACCCATGGAGAATTATTTATTACTTGGGGCCATCATGATCTCTGGCATGGCCCTATATCAAGATCTCGCTTGAACGCTATTAACTCAGACCTGCCCATAATAGTTTGGAATAGATCTTTTCATGAACTTTGTATGAATGATGGCGCGCTAGAATATTTAGATATTAAAGAATCTGATGTAAAAACATCAAGCCAAATTGATTTTGTTAAGGGGAGGTTTTATGAGATGGGTCTGGCTTATGCAATACAAAAGTTAAATCCTTATATATTAGCACCTGAAGTATTTCAAGAAGGGCTTACAAAACTTAAGCAAGTAGTTCATTTTGGCGGTCAAACTACTATTGCCGATATGGCAGTGGGTCTTTTTGATTTTGAAACGGAAGTCCAATCTCAAATGACTCTTTATGACAACGAAGAGACGCCCTTTAGAGTAGAGCTTGTAGCTCAATCAGTCGCATTGTCTGGAGCTAAGACAACAACTGAGGCTGAAGCGATAATTGCTAAATTACCAGAAAGGAATTCGCATAGATTAAAGTTCCGAAAAAGAGTAAAACTTTTTACTGACGGTGCTTTTTTCTCTCAAGTGGCACAATTGCTTGACCCAGGCTATATAGATGGGCATAAAGGAGAATGGTTAAGTACACCAGAACAATTTGAGGAGGCCACAAGGGTTTATTGGAACAAAGGCTATACAATTCATGTCCATGTCACTGGCGATTTAGGTCTAGAATTAGCAGTTGATGTATTAGAAAAGATGCAATTTGAAAGACCGCGTTTTAATCACGGGTTTACTGTAGAACATTTTGGATTTTCCACCCCTGAACAAGTTCACAAGTTGGCCAAACTTGGAGCAAATATTTCTGCTAATGCTTACTATCTTCATGAATTATCTAATATTTATGCCAATGATTCCGTTGGCTTTGAGCGAGCTTCATCTATGGCAAGAATTGGGACAAGCTTTAGGGAAGGCATAACAACCACATTACATTCAGATTTTACTATGGCGCCTGCACAGCCTTTAATGAGTATGTGGGTGGCAGTAAATAGAATTAATGAGAAGGGTAAGGTCATGGGAGAAGAGGAGTGCATAACTCCCCAGCAAGGGCTTGAGGCTATTACGATAAACGCAGCTAGGGTTTTAGGCCTGGACCATGAGATTGGAAGCATTCGAGCAGGAAAAAAAGCAGATTTCACAGTGCTTGCAGAAGATCCGTTGGAAATAAATCCCATAGACATTAAGGATATTAGAATTGAAGCCACTGTATTCGAAGGTAAAGTCTTTGATATAAAATCATCATGATACCCATAACAATTGTCGCTGGATATTTAGGCGCAGGTAAGACCACTTTTATTAATAAAGTTTTAGCTGAAACTAAGTCACCTTTAGGTGTACTTGTAAATGATTTTGGAGATCTAGCTATAGATCATGATCTAATCCAAAACGACGATGGGTTAACCTATTCTCTTAATAATGGCTGTGTGTGTTGCAAATTAAATGACGATACTGGAGCAGCTCTGGAGAGCATTAAGAACAAGGATATATCCGGAGTATTGCTGGAAGCAAGCGGGGTTGCCATACCTATCAAAGTTGCTAATTATGGTCTCAGTTGGCCTGGTTTTTCTTTAAATGGCATTTTGTCTTTAGTTGATGGTCAGAGTATTGAAAGTTTATTGGATGATAAATACGTAAAAACTACTGTCAGAGATCAATTAGTTCAAGCTGATAGAATAGTATTAAATAGACATAAAAAAAATATACCAAAAAGGTTGTTGGAATTGAATTCTGACATTTATACAGATCGAGAAATTCAAAATTATCCAGAATTCATACAAGATAGTTTTCTTTCAGAGAAGAGAATTGATGATTTTCAAGAAAATCACTATGCATTTAAGACATCTTCCTTAGTTTCTAAAGAATCCATCAATAAGGATAAACTTAAAGACTTCCTATCGACTAATCCACATATCCATAGAGCAAAAGGGTGGATAAGAGACCAGCAACATCAATCATGGTTAGTGCAAATGAATAAGGGCGGATGTAAATTTATTCCCTGCTCTTATCAAACCCAAAATAGAATGATCTTTATTTCAACTGAATCTATCAACTTTCAATCTCGGCTGATTAACAGATTTACTTAGTGCTATTTTTTAGGGTGGCAGTCCATCCACACCCTAACACTCTTACAAGGTGGAAGTTACAGGTTCAAGTCCTGTCGTGCCCACCATCTGATTTCTGATCTCAAGACGAATAAAGCACCATTCAAATTCATTCTGTTACAGTAGAATAAAACAGAACAGAGAATTAAACAGGGAGATATTATGAAAATAGGTGTTGTTTTTCCACAGACAGAAATAGGCTCAGACCCAGCCACTATTAGCAGGTTCGCGACCACAGCCGAATCACTCGGTTACGATCATATCCTGGCTTATGACCATATCTTAGGTGCCAGTACCCAAAGTCGACCAGACTGGCAAGGGCCATACACATCAGAGAGTATGTTTCATGAGCCATTGGTACTTTTTTCCTATCTCGCTGGTTTAACAAAGACGATTGAATTCGTAACAGGTGTAATTATCCTGCCGCAACGTCAAACCGCTGTGGTGGCAAAACAAGCGGCTTGTGTTGACGTGCTTTCGAATGGCAGATTACGGCTTGGCATCGGCACCGGCTGGAATGAAGTGGAGTACGATTGCCTTGACGAAAATTTTAACGATCGGGGCATTCGCTCAGAAGAACAAATCGACTTATTACGACAATTGTGGAAAGACGAAGCGATAACTTATAAAGGAAAATGGCACCAGATCACAGATGCCGGTTTAAACCCTTTGCCTCCAAATAAAAACATTCCTATATGGCTTGGCGGCATGGCACCGCAAGTGATTGATCGGGTTGCGCGCCTTGCTGACGGTTGGTTTCCTTTCGTAAACAAAGAACTGGGAAGCCAGATCCAACAGATGATTGAACGGGCAAAAGT
>JAAZYV010000021.1 GCA_014239455.1 Paracoccaceae bacterium
AAAGTCATCAGGGAAAGAGGCGCCGCAGCTATTTATGTTACGCATGATTTGGCAGTAGTTGCGCAGATTGCTGACAGAATCGTGGTTCTTTATAATGGAGATATTCAAGAAAAGGGTTCTGCAAATGCAGTTATTTCAAAGCCAAGGCATCCCTATACAAGACGTTTAATGCAGGCTGTTCGTCCCCTGCCAGCTGCAGGAAAAAAAGCTAAAGAAAATGAGCACCCTGACAACGTAATTGAAATAAATGGGGTGTCAGCTGGTTATGGTGGAGATGTTACTTCTAATCCAAAGGAAATAATTCTTAAAGACATAAATCTACAATTAGTTAGGGGTGAGGTATTAGGTATTATTGGAGAATCAGGCTCTGGCAAGTCTACTTTGGCAAGGGTTATTGCAGGACTTCTACCTTCCTTCAAGGGAGATATTCTTTTGGATGATCAGAAATTGCAGCCGAGGTTAGAAGATCGACCTAGATCAGAATTAAGAAAGATTCAGTTTGTTTATCAAATGGCTGATACTGCAATAAATCCAAAGCAAACGATCGGAAATATTCTAGGGCGTCCCTTGGAATTTTATCTAAATATGTATGGAACCAAAAGAAAAGATAGAGTTTTGGAATTACTAGAAATGGTAGAACTCCCAAAAGAGTTCTATACCAGATACCCGCACGAGCTCTCAGGGGGGCAAAAACAGAGGATTAATTTAGCAAGAGCGCTGGCTGCTGAACCCGAGGTTCTTCTGTGCGATGAAGTTACCTCGGCACTTGATAGTATAGTAGGAGCTAATGTTATTGAGCTTCTTAGGGGATTGAGAAAAAATTTAGGAGTTTCTTTTGTCTTCATCAGTCATGATCTATCTACGGTCTCAGCATTTGCCGATACCATTGCTGTCATGTATAAGGGGATCATTGCAGAAACTGGTACGGTTCATAAGGTTCTTTCCCCTCCATCACATCCATACACTGATTTACTGATTTCATCGGTTCCAGAGTTAAGAGTTGGGTGGCTTGAAGAGGCGGATAGAAATATCCAAGAAGCTAAGAATAAATTGGAACAAGGGCCCCTAACCTGATAAACCTTATTCGCCGGGCAATGTTTTAATCAAGAGCTAGGTGCATTTATTTGTTTTGAGGTTAGCATCAAAAGTCTGAAAGAAAATATTCAATATCAGAGCATTATCTTTTTAGTGACAGGGGGCTTTCTTCTTGCTTTTCAGGATTCCCTGGTCAAATTTGCTGCTGATGGAACATCTTTCTGGCAGTTTCAAACATTGAGATCGGGTTGTAATTTTTTATTACTAATATTGGTTCCATTATTTTTGAGTATTAAACTCTCTGTCCTAAAACCTATGAATATTCCAAAGGTAGCCTTCAGGACAGTTTTTTTAATATTGTGCATGTTCTGTTTTTTTTGTGCTGCACCCACACTAACTTTCGCCCAGATGGCAGTTGGTTTATATACATATCCAATCTTTGTAGTAATATTTGCTATATTCTTACTTAAGGAAAAAATTAACTATCTAAAGATGAGTGCACTATTCTCGGGTATTTTGGGAGCAGGATTGGTCTTAAAACCCTGGGTAGCTGACTTTTCAAAGCTTCAGATGTTACCGGTTTTAGCAGGCTTTTTTTATGCATGTAATTTATTTGTTTTAAGAAAGTATTGTGCGAACGAAAGTCCGCTAGCAATGACGTTTGCTGTGGCAATTGGTTTTATGATTTCTGGTTTGTTGGGAGGATACGTGGTTGATAATTTCGTTGTGGATGAGGCTTTTAGAGAAAATATGCCGTTCATAGCGACTGGGTGGCCTGATCTGACTAGTTTCGCAATATTTATTGCTATCGTTGCTTCTTTATTTAACCTTTCAGGAAATTTGTGTCTTGTTAAAGCGTACCAGACTTCGGAGAGTTCATTTCTAGCGCCCTTAGATTATCTATATCTCATTTTTGCACTTTTTTGGGGCAAAGTTATGTTTAATACTTTACCAGATTTAATGGGACTTTTGGGGATCTTCTTTATTCTATTATCAGGTGTTACAGTTGCAATTCAGGCAACTAAAGCAGGAAAAAATGTAACGTGAGATAAGAGAGTTTTTATTGACTAGAAAAAGTGACGTCATGAGAACTAAAGGACTAATAAGATGCTATTATTTTTTGTTTTTTAGTTTGATTGCTTAGTTAGTTGAGTATTTAAATGGCGAATTCATTAAATAGGCCAATTTATTTAAACTCGGATCTTATGCTGGTTCCATTATCATTGAGGTCAGGAACTTTTTCAGGTGTACCACTCTTAGTTTTGATAGGTAAGGCCGCTATTGAGACTGGTGTCGTTGAAAAATTAGCTAGTTCATTTCTTAGAAAGTCGTGTCTTGATAAATTAGCGACATTATTAAGCTGAGAATTTGCAATCCCAGCATCAGTTAGTTTTTCTTGAGCTTTTTTTTGAGTCATTTTTTGAAAGCTCTTTGAAATTATTTCATCTAGTTCAAGTCTATTTGCATATCGTTGAGGATTATCACAAAATTTTGAGTTATTTTTTAAACTTTTATCACCGAGAATTTCATCACAAAACACTGCAAATTCCCGGTTATTTTGCACAGATAGTAAAACCTTTTTATTGTCGCTACAATTAAATGAACCATACGGAGCAATAAATGTGTGCTTTAGTCCGTTCCTTTTTGGTGCTCCTCCCATATAACGATGTGCTAGGAGAGGCATGTTCATCCAATCTGCCATAACGTCAAACATCGAAATAGAAAGTCTAAGACCTTTATTATTTTTCGATCTTTGTATTAGGGCTCTCAAAATAGCTGAAAATGCAGTTAACCCTGTCGATAAGTCAGTAATAGAAATACCAACCTTTGAGGGATTTTCTTCAGTACCTGTAACAGAACACAAACCGGTTTCGGCTTGCACAAGAAAATCATAGGCCTTACGAGACTGCGCTTCTTTTGTCTCTCCATAGCCATTTATTTCACAGGATATGAGTCTAGGGTTTATTGATTTTAGTTGCTCATAATCTAACCTTAGTTTTTTAAGGGCGCCTGGAGTGAGGTTTGATAGGAAGATGTCCGATTTTGTCAAAATCTTTTTGAGCAGTTTTTTATCTTTGGGATCTTTTAGGTTAATAGTTATCGATTCTTTTCCTCTATTTAACCAGGCAAATATAGAGCTCTTACCATTTGCTCCTGTATCATAAGATCTAGCAAAGTCACCTTCGGGTCTTTCAACCTTAATCACCCTAGCGCCTGCTGCTGCCAATAGTAGCCCGCAGTAAGGGGCCGCTACGGCTTGCTCGAGAGAAACTACTAGAATTCCTGAAAGCTCTCTGTCAAGGTCCATGTTTAAATGATTCCTGAGAATTATTACTCAACTATATGAAAAGCATTTGAGCCAAATTTAATCGCATTTTCAAGTTAAAAAGGGGTATTTTGTTCAAAATCTCTTGCATTTCTTAACACGCATTGTTCAGCCTCAAGTATTGAAGGGTGTAAGCATTCATAAATTGATGGCCCCACTTTTACTCCAAGTTGCTACACCGGAAATCAGTTGTTTTTTGATGGTAGAATTTTCTAATAATAGACTTGAGAAAATTTGACTTGGTTTACCTATTTCAAGACCTTGCTCAGTGGTTATCTCCAGGACTTCTGAGGATTGAGGATTGAGGATTGAGGATTGAGGATTGAGGATTGAGGATTGAGGATTGAGGTTTTAGTAAATTATGTCTAAAGATATAACCCGCAAGGGCAGCATTTGTTGTTCCGGCACCTGCAGACTCATATACTCCTACGGCCGGGCAAAAGTCTCTTACATGGATGTTTTTTCCAGGACATTCAGTTTCTGTACAAAAAAGTGCTAATGTTTGTAATCCATATTCATGGCAAAAGCTTATGATGGCAGGAAAATCAGGTTTTATCCGCTTCATATCCGATAACCTTTTTAAAGGTACTATCAGGTGAACAAAGTTTCCTGTAGCTGTCTTTATTGGATAGTCTGGTAAAGTAGTGGTAACAGATAGTCCAAGAATTCTTAGGAGACGTGTTATATCAACTTGGTCATTTCTAAAAGTGGGATGTTGTACTTCTAAACTTATAAGAGGTAATTTTTGGTGGTGGTGGTTTATTTCAACTTTTGTTGTTCCTATGGATAATTTGAGATTAATTCGGGTTTTCCCGGAAATATTTGATGTGATTCTGCGTGTTTCAAGGAGAGACGTCATTAAACCTATGGTGCCATGGCCACACATACTTAGTTCTGCTTTTGCAGAGTAAAAAGAAGCTGTTACTACGTTTCCTGAAATCTTATGTATGAAGGCAGTCGCGGGGTAACCTAGTTTCTTAGCTATCCCCTGTTTAACTATTTCCGTATGTTGAAGATCATTAGCATGAACGATTGCTACTTCACTACTGCCATTTCCTGACTTAGAGAATGCTTGATATACGTGGAATTTTAGAGCATCAGGCATTAACAATCGACTAAATTTAAGAGATAATTACTGTAGAGGCTATCAATATATAAGGCTGATGGTCTATAAAATTAACAGCACAAGAGGTCAAAATATAGTTTAGTTTGCTGAAAAATTTTTACATTGCAAATGGCCGTAACTTTTCTACTTCATCACGATAAGGAGTTGCACCCACGGGAAGTTTGGGAATAATTAACGCATCATGATAACGAAGTTGTTTGACCAGGACTGGGATTAGTTTTCGAAAGGCTGCTAAAATTGATGGTTCAGGAGGTGGCAGGTCGTGCTTTATCATTTCATGTAAAGCAGGAAGTTTATAATAGGGAACCATCGTGAACATATGATGTTCTATGTGATAATTCATATTCAGATAAATAAATCGGCTGATTGGATTCATTAGAACCGTCCGTGTGTTTAGCCGATGATCACTAACATTTTCAGCCAATCCAAGATGCTGTAGCACCCCTGTCATCACGTGATGCCATGCTCCGTAAAGGCGAGGTAACCCAATCAGCATGACTGGCAGAATCGAACTCATCCAAAAAGCACATCCGATAGTTAGGGCGTAAATTAATAACCATGTGCGAGCAACTAAGAATACCTTGCTATAGTTCTGCTTCCGAAGGTAAACGGCTTCTTGCCGGTCAATACTGCCGCTAGCATGTAGAAACATTCTCATGACAAGATAATAAAAATCTACAAGTCCAAAGACGTTTAGGAAAAGACGCAATAAATCCGGTGGACGCATGGCAACAATCTCGGGATCACGCCCTACTATGATGGTATCTGTATGATGACGGACATGGCTTGCGCGCCAAACTAAAGGCGAACGTATCAACATAAAACTGGCAATATGGTAAACAACGCTGTTCATCCAGGTAGTTTTAAAGGCTGTATTATGGCCACATTCATGCCAGCGCGCATCTGAGGCTGAACCATAAAGTACGCCATAAGCTAGCCAGAATGGAGTAGACCACCATGAAGGCCATAGTGTAACTGCAACGCCTGCAAGAATAACCATCGACCCAAGCCAAATTACCGTGTCCAGCATGGCCCGTCCATCAGATTTTTCCATTAGGGCACGAATTTCTCCCAACGCAACTTTGGGTCGGTACCAGTTTACAGCAGTCGGCACACTATTTAAGCCCTCCCCAGTATTGTTAGTTGTCAATACGTAGCTTTTATCCATAATGAATTTTAAATTGAATTTTCAAAAATGGTCAACAAGAATGAAGTTACTATTCCTTTTAATTTTTTAATCTTATAAGAAGGTTTAAAGTATATTGGAGACAAACTCTAAGTTCAGCTCTCTTTCAAGTTACTGATATTTGATGAAAATTTTGGTAGCGAAGGAGGGACTTGAACCCCCGACACAAGGATTATGATTCCTCTGCTCTAACCACCTGAGCTACTTCGCCATCCTGAGCTTCGGTTTGTAATTTAAGCTCACAGTTAAGTCAAGTTGCGGATCAAGGAAGTA
>JAAZYV010000022.1 GCA_014239455.1 Paracoccaceae bacterium
TGGTTGAGCCACAAGGCTTTTCAAGGCCTGGAAGTTGGTTAGAAAAAGAAAATTAACTTGAAGAGTTTATAATATTAGCCTTTTTTAAGCGGGGACTTGAAATCGTCCACAATTTGGCATCTGCTTTTAGCACTCTTAATAAACAAGTTACTGGAACATACAAAAACGATAAAAGGGTGAGCGACTGATCCCCCCCCTCGAACTGGACATACTTTTCTAATCTATATTACCGACTACAAACTCTTTTTAGGATGCCTTCCATAACAGACTCAGGAGGAGGATAAATCCAATCTTTGTCTGATGTATTATCAATTGTACTAGGTTCTCCATTCGCGCTCTGTTGTGTGTAATACTTTTTACATAACCTTTTAGTCTTTAATTTCGCACACTCTACTTTTTCGTAAACTAAACTAGAGAAATCCCCCCATTTATCCGGTTCTAGATAATTTGTTAATCTCCAAAACTAAAAAACCCATCATGTTCTCTAATATTTTCAAAATTCACATGGAAGGAATCACCGGTTACATTTTTAGACACCTCCGTCCATTCAGCAAAACTAGTGGATGAGAACATCACAGCGAATACGAGTGGAAATATGCGAGTTAGTTTTTTCATAGATAAACTATACTAAAGCTTTTTGAGAATAAAAGGTTTCCGGGTCTTTTTCCTTCAAAACTGACAACAAGTCAAATGAACTTCCCTAGTTAAGAACTAGACCAGGGTCAAAATCACCGAAAGTATAAATTGAGAAACATTTCCAAGAAACAGCACACATATTTTTACATGAATGACTCAGTCAAATATGAATTAAGAAGATTGCAGAATACAGGCATGCCACTCTTTCTAGCCTTCTAGAAGAAGGTGCAAAAATGGTAATCAATCGTGAAACTATGAAAATGCGTGAAGATATGCATGACCTTCAATATATGAGACAGGTTGTGAACCACTAACCCCTGACTTTCAGATTTTTTATGGAACTTAGCCCTCTTATAAAAACCTTGTGAGAGGGTTCTTTTTATATTAAACCCATCATATTCCTTGAGTTTGGAACAAGGTTTAGAACCTCGTTGAACGTGGTGCTAATGAATGTCTTGGTGTCGCATGGTCGCGTAGCTCAGCTGGATAGAGCAACTGACTTCTAATCAGTAGGTCGCAGGTTCGAATCCTGCCGCGATCACCAAGAACAACTCGCTGCAAAAATGCATCTTTCCTATTCACATATTATTAACACGAAGATTCATATAAAAAATATGGTTCATAAGTCCTTGTAATACATGATTTTTTAAGAGATTCGATGGAGAGCTTTATTAGAAGTCATCCGCTCTATCCAGTTGAGCTACGGGCCTTTAATTAATGAGTCCACGGTATTTTTTTTTCGAATTTGAAATTGTCACCGTAACCATTCTCTCTCACAATATGTTTTCTTTCATTAGATTTCTGTACTACGAATGGTATACCTTTGTCTTTAGCAAATTTGATGGCCGCCTGTTCATTAGGAAACCTTATTTGAATTTGCCCATTGGTTTCTTTGGTACCTGTCCAGCCCATTAGGGGATCAATGGTTTTAGCCAAGCTGTGCTCTAATTCCATTACCCATGACTTAGTTTGTGCCATCCCAGATTGCATAGTAGATTTAGAAGGTTTAAATATTTTAGCTACCATAAGAACTTTCTATATCTACCAAGTTGGAGTATACAATCTTTGCATTCTATTCATCATGTTACAATCTTATTTTTTAACAACAAAAATAGAATTTGCAATAGTAGTGTATAGGTATTATTTTCATCTAATTCTGTTTTTATAAGAATAAAAATTTTGAAACCAATTTTTTTTGTAACACTTTTAGAATGCTGAGTTCATTAGAGAAAATGTCAGAGTGAAGAAAAAGAAATTAGAGACTAGTAAGAGTTTTAAACTAAGATCCAATTTTTTACCCTCTGGAGATCAACCAAAGGCGATTGATAGTCTGGTTTCAGGGCTCCATCAATCAGAGCGAAATCAGGTCTTATTAGGTGCAACTGGTACAGGTAAAACTTTTACCATGGCTCACATTATCGAAAGAACTCAGAGGCCAGCCCTTATTTTGGCTCCCAATAAAACACTTGCAGCACAATTATATGGAGAATTCAAAACATTTTTTCCTGATAATGCAGTAGAGTATTTTGTTTCATTTTATGATTATTATCAACCGGAGGCCTATGTTCCAAGATCTGACACATACATTGAAAAAGATGCTCAAATAAATGAACAAATTGATAGAATGCGCCATTCTGCAACCAGAGCACTTTTAGAGCGTGACGATGTTATCATTGTGGCATCTGTTTCCTGCATTTATGGTATTGGTTCAGTCGAGACTTATAGTGCGATGACACAAGAACTCAAAGCTAATGGTACTTATGATTTGCGAAACATAATTCAAACTTTAGTAGTCCAACAGTATCGTCGAAACGATCAAGCTTTTAAGCGGGGAACATTTCGTGTTAGGGGTGATGCCTTAGAAATATGGCCTGCACATTTAGAAGATCGGGCGTGGCGTCTTTCATTTTTTGGTGAAGAATTAGAAAGATTAGATGAGTTTGATTCCCTGACGGGTGAAAAAACTAGTACCCTTGAAGCTATCAGGATTTATGCAAATTCTCACTATGTCACGCCAAAGCCCACTATTCAGCAGGCAATTAAGACTATTAAGGTAGATTTGGCCAAAAGGTTGCGAGAACTCACTGACAATGAAATGCTACTTGAGGCTCAGAGACTAGAGCAAAGAACAAATTTTGACCTGGAGATGATGGAGGCTACAGGAGCGTGTAGTGGTATAGAGAATTATTCTCGCTATTTAACCGGAAGAAAACCGGGTGAACCTCCTCCAACTTTATTTGAATATATACCTGAAAATGCCATTGTTTTTGCAGATGAGAGTCATGTAGCAATTCCTCAGTTAGGAGGAATGTTTAGAGGAGATCATCGTAGAAAAACAACTCTTTCGGACCATGGCTTTCGATTACCTTCTTGTATGGATAACCGTCCATTAAAATTTGAAGAATGGGATGCTATGAGGCCACAATCTATTTTCGTTTCAGCTACACCTGGCAAATGGGAGATGTCAGAAGCACAGGGAGTATTTGTAGAACAGATAATTAGACCGACTGGTCTAATTGATCCATTAGTAGAGATAAGGCCAGTAGGTACTCAGGTGGATGATTTACTCCATGAGGTGAGATTAGCTTCTAACAAGAATTTGAGAACCCTTTGTACTGTTTTGACAAAAAGAATGGCAGAAGATTTAACAGATTTCTTACATGAGAAAGGAATCAGAGTTCGTTATTTGCATTCTGACATTGATACTTTAGAGAGAATTGAGATTTTAAGAGATTTACGCGTTGGAACTTTTGATGTTCTTGTTGGCATTAACCTTTTGCGAGAAGGTTTGGATATACCTGAATGTGGGTTAGTTACTATTCTTGATGCAGACAAAGAGGGATTCTTAAGGTCTCAAACTTCATTAATCCAAACAATTGGTCGTGCTGCTAGAAATCTTGATGGCAAGGTAATTATGTACGCCGACAAAATAACGGGGAGCATTAAAAGGGCATTAGAAGAGACTGAGCGCCGAAGGAAAAAACAAACAAAATACAATAAAGAGAAAGGTATAACACCCGAAAGTATTAGAAAAAATGTAGCAGATGTTCTTGAGGGAATATATGGTGGTTCAGTTGATATGGAAAGGGTCACTGCTAATCTAGAAATTCCTGCCAAGTTAGGAAATAATTTACAGGCTCATTTAAAGAATCTGAGAAAAGAAATGTTTTTGGCAGCTGAAAATTTAGAGTTTGAGCAAGCTGCAAGCCTGCGAGATGAAATAAATCGATTGGAAAAAGCAGAGCTCGCTATAGGTGAAAAACCACTAATCACACAATCTGAATTAAATGAGAAAAGTAATATTCAGAAAGTAAGAGGCAGATCAAAAGGAGGTTTAGCCGGAACCCGTACTTTAAGGAGCAAAGCTAGAATGCTGTAGGTGAGACCCTGAGTGTTCGTAAATCATTATACCCCGGAGATTGATGACTGAACTGAGAAAACGCCATTAATAAGCCATCTACCAGGAGAGTATTTTTTTAGCTCGTAATCAAAAACAAATATCCGCTCTTGTAAGTCAACAAAGAGTACCCTTTGTATTAAGGCGCCATTAAAAAAATTAAAATCAAGAAATTTATAGTCTTTAGGTGCCCAAATCATGGGGTATCCAGATCGAACCATTTCTCCAAAGATTTCTGCATTCGAAAATTTGGATTTTATGAAAGGAGATGCAAAAGCATAAGCAGTATTTATATCCAATTTTTGGAATGCATCTATCTGCGATGAAATAACTTTATGTGCTTTTGCTTCAAGGAAAATTAAACTAGCTTTTTCTGATTTTTTGGTCGGTACTCCGGCTAGACCAAGATTGACTGAAGTAATGGCAAAAATAGCTACTGATAGTGCCAACAATTTCACCAATTTATTTAGTTTTCTGTTGTATAGCACCCGTTCATTTCCTAATTTTAGAGTGATATTGCTTGCCCAGTTTTGCGGTTAAGCAACAGATACCACAAAGATCTCCAGTCTGGAAAAGTAAATATTCTCATCTATTATCACGATATATTTACCTATTATTTAAGGGAATTAAAGACCAATTTTATCGGCAATAAGATTTCTGGTTTCTTCAATCCCATACAAAGAAATGAAACCACCTAGACGTGGGCCAGTTCTCGTTCCTAATAGAATTTCATAAATAGCTGTGAACCAATCTCTTAGTTGTTCAAAATTGTTTTCTTTACCAACAGCATACACTAAAGATTGTAGCTCATCTCTTCCTGTGGAATTACTTATCTTTTCCAACCTTGTATGTAGATCAATCAATGCTCGCCTTTCCTTTTCGTTAGCGGTTCGGAATTTTTTCTTTGGTTTCACGAAGTCCTTATAGTAACGAACTGCGTATTTCACTGCTTTGCTGAGTCCTGGATGTTCATTTCTTTTTATATTAGGCGCATAGCGGTTAATGAAACCCCACAAAGTTGTTTCTTCTTCTGAACCGCAGGCAGAAACGAGGTTCAGGAGCATTGAAAACGAAACAACCATATCAGATTTGGGGGGTGATCCTGAGTGCACATGCCATACTGGGTTCTGTAACTTTTCGATATCATTTTGTGTCTGATATTTTTCGAGGTTTTGGTGATATTCATCCATCATTTTAGGTATGACATCAAAGAATAATCTTTTTGCGGTTTTTGGTTTTTGGAACATGAAGTAGCTCAAAGATTCTTGACCGGCGTAACGTAACCAATCCTCTATAGACAAGCCATTACCTTTGGATTTTGAAATTTTTTGACCATGCTCATCTAAAAAGAGTTCATAGTTAAGGAGTTCTGGTGGACTCGCTCCCATGATTTTACAAATTCTTGATGCTAACTCAGCTGATGGTATTAAATCTTTCCCAAACATTTCATAATCGATACCTAATACAAACCATCGCATTGCCCAGTCAGGTTTCCATTGTAATTTTACATTTCCAGCATTCACGGAAAGTTCAACGGTTTCTCCATCAGGCTCTTTGTAGATTATTGTTCCAGAGGATTTGTCAATGTAGTCAATAGGAACTTGAAGCACTTTACCGCTTTTGGGGCTAATTGGCAGAAAAGGTGAATAAGTTTGCTGCCTTTCTGATCTTAGAGAAGGGAGCATAACCTCCATGATTTTTTCATAATTTTCAAGAACTACCATTAAGGCATGATCAAACACCCCTGCTTGATATTTTGCGGTGGCAGATTCGAATTCATAATCGAAATTATATTGGTCTAGAAATTTTCGCAACTTAGCATTATTGTGATCACCAAAGCTTTTATATTTGCCAAAAGGATCTCTTACGCTGGTTAACGGAAGATCTAGATCTTCCACTAAATTCTCAGGATTAGGAACATTTGTTGGAATTTTCCTTAGCCCATCTAAATCATCAGAGAAGCATATTAATTTTGTTGGAATATCACTTAAATGTTCGAATGCTGTTTTTACCATAGTAGTCCGCACTACTTCCCCAAAAGTGCCAATATGTGGTAGCCCGGATGGACCATAACCAGTCTGGAAAGCAACAAAGCCTTTTTCAGGAGGATTACCATTAATAAAACGCTTTAAGACTCGCTTTGCTTCAATGAAGGGCCATGAATTGGTATTGCTTAAGATATCTTGGTCAAAGCTCCCGTAGTTTTTTTTTGTCATAGTCATATTATGATTTCAGTTTTTATGATTCTTCTGATTTGTTTTAATGTGTGATAGATTTACGTACCTATAAACTAGGATTTCTAATGTCGTCAAATCAAAAACATTATGTTACCTTGTTTCAAGGAGGGTCTAATGGTTAAGAGTATTGACGGTACCCCATTAATGACAGGGCAGGATGCCTTAGTTGCGATAATGATAGCTGGTGGAGCATCTGATGAAAATATTTCAAATCGGGAATTAGTATCTATAAGTCGCATAGTGGACCATCTTCCCATCTTCAAGAACTATGATCCAGAAAAAATCAAAATCAT
Organism: Paracoccaceae bacterium; assembly: GCA_014239455.1. GTDB lineage: Bacteria > Pseudomonadota > Alphaproteobacteria > Rhodobacterales > Rhodobacteraceae > CACIIZ01. The sequence goes on from JAAZYV010000022.1 coordinate 6,564, forward strand.
TGCTGAAACAGTTTTTGATTTATTTGAAGAGGAAGATGGTTTAGATGCCTTATTTGGTTTGATAAAAGAAGCTCTACCTGAAAAATTATATGAAACAGCCTACGCCTTGGCCTGTGATGTTGCTGCATCAGATGGAAAACTACCCGAAGTACAATTACGCTTTTTGGAAGAAATTAGGCATGAACTCAATATTGATCGCTTACATGGAGCAGCAATTGAAAGAGGAGCTAGGGCAAGACATATGTTGTTAGAATAATGAGTTGGAAGATATTTTCCACATATTATAGTATAAGCGATAAAGATGTTAAGGCCAAACCCCCTTTGCCCGAAGGGCTGTAGAGGATACATTTCTCATTGGACCGATGAGCAAAGTCCATACAGGTGGGGTAAGTGTAGAAAGATTAAATGCTTCATCTGGGGAAATTCTGAATCGTCTATAGCGAGTTGCGGTAGGAGATAATCCTGCTTTGATTTGCTCGCCTGGTCTAGCAAGAACTCCAATAGGAACGTTCCTGACTATCCAATTCCATTTGTCCCAGTGATGAAAATTTACTAGATTATCTGCTCCCATCAACCACACAAATCTTACTCGTGGATAAATGCGTTGAAGTTTAAAAATAGTTTCGGCTGTGAATCGTGATCCTAAACTGCTCTCAATATTTGTTACTGTAACAGCGGGGTGCCGCATTATTTTTCTGCATGCTTTAAACCTTTTGGAAATCTTTTCAGGTTCCCAGTCCTTTAAGGGATTGCTGGGGCTTACTAACCACCAGATTTTCGATAAGTTGAATGCTTTGATGGCCTGTTTAGTTATATGAACGTGACCTTCATGCGGGGGATCAAAGGAACCGCCTAATAAACCGATTGTTAAGCCTGGTGCTCCTAATGGGTGAACTACCAAATTTTTCTCCTATAAGATTGAAAGGTATTTTAGCTTATTCTTTGGGACGAAATAAAGATAATCGAAGTTGTAAACTCGTTGTTGCAATACCTATAGGTTATTTAATATACATTCATCAGAACTACAAATTCTTGTAAAGGATAAATTATGGCATCTGTAAAATATGTTTACCACATGAATGATGTTTCCAAGGCATTTCCAGGTGGAAAGAAGTGCTTTGAAAATATCCACTTATCCTTTTTGCCAGGAGTCAAAATTGGTGTCGTTGGTGTTAACGGATCTGGGAAAAGCAGCCTTATGAAAATTATGGCTGGCCTTGATAAGGAATATACTGGTGAAGCTTGGTCAGCTGAAGGCATAGATGTTGGTTATTTACCTCAGGAACCGCTCTTGGATGTCAGTCTTACAGTTAGGGAAAATATTTTAACAGCTGTAGCAGACAAGAAAAAGCTTTTGGATGATTTCAATCAGATAGCAAATAAGTTGGCGGATGACTATTCTGAAGAAATTATGGAAGAGATGACTAATTTACAGGATAGAATTGACTCAGAAAACCTCTGGGAACTTGATAATCAAATAAATGTGGCCATGGAAGCGTTGAGGTGCCCTAGTGATGTAACTTCTGTGCATCAGTTGTCAGGAGGAGAAAAGAGAAGGGTGGCTCTTTGCCAGTTACTTTTGAGATCTCCTGAATTACTGCTTCTTGATGAACCAACCAATCATTTGGATGCCGAAACAGTAGATTGGTTGCAAAGGTACCTGATTGAATACAAAGGAACATGCTTAATTGTTACTCATGATAGATATTTTTTGGATCAAATAACAGGATGGATTCTTGAATTCGATAGAGGTAGAGGGGTCCCTTATGAGGGTAATTATACAAATTGGCTTGAGAAAAAGGCGGAGAGAGTAAAACTAGAGGGGAAAGAGGATAAAAGAAAACAAAGAATTCTGGAAAAGGAGTTAGAATGGATTAGACAGGGAACCAAGGCACGTCAAGCAAAACAGAAGGCCAGGATAAAGGCATATGAAGAGCTGGCCGAGAGTTCTGAACAGTTACAGTTATCTAGCGCCCAGATAGTAATTCCTAACGGTCCCAGGTTGGGGTCTAAGGTTTTGGAGGTTAGAGGCCTAACTAAGCATTTTGAAAATAAGGTTTTGTTCGAAAATTTGTCTTTTTCTTTGCCAGCGGGAGGTATTGTGGGGATTATCGGCCCTAATGGTGCTGGTAAAACTAGTCTTTTCAAATTGATAATAGGAACCGAATTACCCACAAGTGGGGAAATCAGTTTTGGAGATACGGTTCTATTGTCTTATGTGGATCAAACTAGGGATGAATTAGATTCTAAGAAGACGGTTTGGGAGGAAGTTTCAGATGGCCAGGAAATAGTGAAACTTGGTGATGCAGAAATCAATTCTAGAGCATATTGCAGTTCTTTTAATTTCAAGGGGACAGATCAACAGAAACCTATGGGCAAATTATCAGGGGGTGAAAGAAACAGAGTACATATAGCAAAGATGCTTAAGACAGGTGGCAACGTGTTATTGCTTGATGAACCAACCAATGATTTGGATGTGGAAACCTTGAGTGCACTAGAACATGCAATAACAAACTTTGCGGGATGTGCTATGGTTATTAGTCACGATCGCTTTTTCTTAAACAGAATTTGTACCCATATTCTAGCCTTTGAAGGGAATAGTCATGTTGAGTGGTTTGAAGGAAATTTTGAAGATTATGTTGATGATAAGCAAAGGCGCTTGGGAAAAGATAGTGTGAGCCCTAAGCGTACCAAGTATAAAAAATTTGAGGTATGATTTCTCTTTTATTAGGTAAATGGCTTCTTTAAAAAGAAGGTATTTTTTGTAGTAGAGGCATTAATTTTGACATGTCTGGCCCGACATTTTTACCTGTAAGAGCTTGACGGAGGGGCATAAAAAGGGCTTTACCCTTCCTTCCAGTTGCCTCTGATACCTTGTCTGTCCATATTTTCCATGTTTTTTCATTATGTGGTGGAACTGGTAACAATTCAAAAGCAATTTTTACGAATGGGGTGTCTTCATTAGACTCTACCACACTAGGACCATTTTTGCAAAGATTCCAGATCTCCATGATATCTTGTCTTTTAGTTATGTTATCCCGGGCCATCTCCCAGAAAGGGATAAATTTATTCTCAGGAATACCAATTTTTCTGAGGTCTTCTTCGATGTTTGGCAAGGAAATAGAGTGTAAGACCTTAGTAGAAATAGTATGCAAAAGATCAGGATCGAATTTTGTGGGGGCAGAACTAAAAGAGCTCAAATGGAAGTCATTATAGATTTCTTCAAATGAGTGGAAGATTTTGATGGCTTTGGAAGATCCAAGGGCTGACAACATACTAACTATAGCCATTGGTTCAACGCCTGAAGCTTTTAAGTCTCGAAGCGCTAAGGAGCCAAATCTCTTTGACAAATTGTTACCGGCAAGGCCAGTCAGTAATGAGTGATGGCCATAGGTAGGTATAGTAGCTTTCATGGTTTCTAAAAGTTGAATTTGGGTCGCTGTATTTGTCACATGATCGGACCCCCTTATGACATGTGTTATTTCAAAATCGATATCATCACAGACTGATGCAATAGTATAAAGGAATTGGCCATCTTCTTTTACAAAGACTGGATCCGATACCGAAGCAAGATCGACTGAAATATTTCCAATTATTTGATCATACCATTGGACTTTGTGTTGCTGAAGTAGAAATCTCCAATATGGTTCTTTTCCTTCACTTCTAAATTTTTTTTTCATCTCATCAGATAGTTTAAGCGCCAAACGGTCATATACGGGCGGTTTACCCATGTTTAGAAGCTTTTTTCTTTTCAACTCCAGTTCAGTGGTTGTTTCAAAGCATGGATATAATCTTTCATCTCTCTTTAACTTGTTCAAGACTTCATGATAACGGTCAAATCTTAGAGATTGCTTTTCAATAATATCCCATTCTATTCCCAGCCATTCCAAATCCCTTTTTATTGAATCTTCAAAGAGTTGGCTGGATCTTTCCAAATCAGTATCATCTATTCGGAGCAAAAACTTTCCACCATTCTTTCTTGCTATCAAATAGTTGAACAATGCTGTTCGAATGTTACCAACGTGTAAATATCCAGTTGGTGAAGGCGCAAAACGAGTTTGTATTGTCATAATGGGTCCGTCCATTTCTGAACTAAAGGATATCTTCGGCTTAACCAAAATGATCCTTTGGTTAGGTGAACCCCTGGTGCAGACTGAAACCTCTTATATTCAGAGTTATAAACTAGTTTTTCTATTTTTTGGATCATTTTTTTGTCTATTCCTGATGCAGATATTTCTCTGATTGACATATTTTTTTCAATCAAGCTTTCCAAAATTAAATCCAAAAGGTGATAGGGGGGAAGACTATCTTCATCTTTTTGGTCTGGCCTCAATTCAGCTGAAGGTGGTTTTTCAATGATTTTTTGAGGAATTACTTTTCCATTAGGCCCTTTCATCCAGGTTTCTTTGTGGGTATTTCTCCATTGGCAAATTTCATATAACCTGGTTTTGTAAAGGTCTTTGATTGGATTATAGCCTCCACACATGTCTCCGTAGATAGTAGAATAACCAACGGCAACCTCGGATTTATTACCTGTAGTGAGAAGCATACTCCCAAATTTATTTGATATTGCCATTAATAGTAGGCCTCTTATTCTTGATTGAAGATTTTCCTCAGTTAAATCTTGTGGTTTATCCTTAAATTCTGGCGAAAGTAAATCTAGTAACATCTTGTAAGGTTCAGTTATAGGGATAGTTCTGATTTTACACTTTAGCTTTTTGGTCAATTCTTCAGCATGGTTTAAAGATCCTTCGCTCGAAAATTGAGAGGGCAACCTCACGCAGGTTACCCCATCTGAACCAAAAGCATCTACGGCAATAGTTGCGACCAAGGCGCTATCTATTCCCCCAGATAAACCTAAAATGACTTTACTAAATCCGGATTTATGAACATAATCTTTTGTTCCTGTTACTATAGCTCGATAGTCTTGGGCTTTTTCATTACCTATTGCTATTTTTGATTTGATAGCAGGAGTCAAATATTTTTTCTTGATGCCTAATTCTAACAACAGCTTCCTTTCTTCAAATTGAGGCAATTGTACCGTCACTTTCCCTGCCTGATTCATCATAAACGAACCGCCATCAAAAACTTGATCATCTTGTCCTCCCAAGAGGTTAAGATAAATTATGGGTAAATTACTTTCCAAGCATCTTTGCTTTACTATATTATGTCGCAAAGCCATTTTACCTCTCTCATAAGGCGATCCATTAGGTGAAATTATGAGATCTGCACCTTTAGTCTTTAGTGTTTTTATGACATCGCTGTGCCAAACATCCTCACAAATGGGACAGCCAATATTTATGTCATTTATTTTAAAAACCGTTGAGAGGTTCCCTGAACTAAAATACCTTTGCTCATCAAATATGCCAGAGTTGGGAAGATGCTTTTTTTTTGTAACTATGCTGACCTTACCATGTCTTAAAAGTAAATAAGCATTATATAATTTGCCACCTTCTGAGATAGGTGCTCCAAACAAAAGACATGAGTTTCCTGAACATTTGCTAATCAGTAAGGTTAAAAATCTAGAGACATCTTTTTGAAAAGAAGATTTTAAAATTAAATCTTGAATTTGGTACCCAGTTAGGAACATTTCTGGGAAAACAACAAGATCTACGTTCTTTTTATTAGCTTCTTGGTATGTGCTTAATACCAATTCAGTATTTTTCTTTAAATCACCTACAGTTGGGTTCAGTTGGGCTAAAAGTATTCGGAGGTCCTTGGCCATCAGTTAATAATACTCCTAAAAATTTTCCAGTAACAGATTATGGTTTCTTTTACTATAAAAAGTTAACCAGGTGCTAACTTTATTTACTAGTTGATTTGTTTGCAGCTTATGAACTAAATATGTAGCAGACAGTATTGTTTTGTAGGTTACATTTGTTCCCCAAGTATTCAGCGCTCTTATGTGGGTACTTTGCAAATATTAATTAAAGATAATGGTTCTTCTAGTAGACTATTAAGGAGTTAAATTGAAAAATTTTGAATTGAAATTATTTGTCACCATGGTTTTGTTTTTACTGTCGTTCATTTGTCAAGTCACCTATGCTGATGAGCATACACATATAAAGCAATATGAAACTGGTGGCATATATGAAGGAGAATTTTTGGAGGGTAGGCAGCACGGTAAAGGTAAATACAGTTTACCGAATGGGTACGTTTATGAGGGGAACTGGGTCAATGGTAAAATAGAAGGAAAAGGAAAGGCTAAGTATCCTGATGGTTCAGTTTATGTAGGGGGATTTAAAGATGGCAAACACTTTGGTGACGGTATTCTCAGTTTCCCTGATGGAACCCAATATAAGGGGGGATGGAAAAATGGAAATTTCGACGGAATTGGGAAATTGCAGTATGCTAATGGAGTCATTCTTGAAGGTAATTTCATTAATGGAAAACTTGAAGGATTAGGTAAGCAAACTAGTTCGGACGGTTATTCTTACGAGGGTCATTGGTCAGATGGGAAAAAGGTTGGTCATGCTACCATAAACTATGCAGGGGGAGGAACTTATGTAGGACAAGTTCTCAACGGAATTAGAGAAGGCGAGGGAAAATTAAGGCTAAAAGATGGTACTATTATGGAAGGGAAGTATCAGTCTGGAACCTTAACTGGTCATGGGATAGTAAAATTCATTAATGGAGACCACTATTCTGGCCAAATATCAGGAGGTAAGATTGAGGGAGAGGGTAGAAAATATTATTCGTCAGGAGATTATTATCAGGGGGGGTTTATGAATAATCAACACCACGGTCATGGTCTTTATAGAACCACCAAAGGATATGTTGCCGAAGGTAACTGGGTAAATGGACAATTGCAGGGAAGAGGGAAATTGACATATCCAGATCTATCGACTTATGTGGGAGACTTAAAAGATGGCATCCCCCATGGGACAGGTACTATCACTTTCTCGGATGAAAGCAATTACACAGGACAGTGGGTTGATGGAAAGATCAATGGTTTTGGAACAGCCAAGTATTCAAATGGCCAAATATATGCTGGTAATTTCAAAAATGGTAAGAACCATGGTAAAGGTAAAATGACGTTTGGAGATGGATATATTTATGAAGGTCTTTGGTCCAATGGTTTATTTGATGGTTTTGGAAAAGCAGAATATACTGATGGGTCTATTTATGAAGGAAATTTTAAAGAAGGCAAGCGGCATGGGTCAGGAAAAATCAAGATGACCGATGGAGCTATATTTGAAGGTAATTTTGAAAATGGCCAGATCAATGGTCAAGGTGTAGCGCTCTACCCAAATGGTGATAGATATGAGGGAAATTTCAAAAATGGTAAAAGAGAAGGGCAAGGAAAAATTACTTATAAGTCAGGGCTTACTTATGAAGGAAATTGGAAAGAGAATAAAAGACTATCGGGAGAATAATAGTCCGTAACAATTCATTTGTAGGAAGACTTGACAATTTTTTAGCTGAGTGGTTGGGGGGAGGACTTTTTTTTGAGTACATTTTTATTTAGGGATTAAGAAAATTTTGATGTATAATAAGGCATAATATCGCGCTAAACATATTGGAATAATTAATGACAAATATGAATGCAAATGTAAGTTCTCTTGGAGATGGACATGGTTAAGGTAGATAAGGAGCAAGTACTGATATTTGATACTACCCTTCGTGATGGAGAACAAAGCCCCGGAGCGACAATGTCGCTATCTGAAAAAATTGAGATTGCTAGTCTCCTAGACGAGATGGGGGTTGATATTATAGAGGCAGGATTCCCAATTGCTTCTGAGGGGGATTTTGAGGCAGTTTCAGAAATTTCAAAGGTTATTGAAAACGCCAGGGTGTGTGGTTTAGCAAGAGCAAACAAAATGGACATCGAGCGGTGTTGGCGAGCAATAGATAGAGCCGATAAACCAAGAATACATACTTTTATTGGAACATCACCCTTGCACAGAGAATTTCAGGTAAGATTATCTAAAGAGGAAATCTTGGATAAAATCTCCGAGACGGTACAGTATGCCAAGACTTTTTGTGAAGACGTACAATGGTCCCCTATGGATGCAACGAGAACCGAAATGGATTTTCTTATTAAAGTAGTAAGATTAGCAATAGAGGCGGGTGCTTCAACAATCAATATCCCGGACACAGTAGGTTATACTGCCCCAAAGGAAAGTGCAGAAATTATAAGAAAGTTGATCTCTGCAATCCCCGAGCTCAAAGAAATTGTTGTGTCTACGCACTGCCATAATGATTTGGGCATGGCAACTGCCAATTCTCTTGCAGCAGTAGAAGCAGGAGCTCGCCAGGTAGAGTGTACCATTAATGGATTGGGTGAAAGAGCAGGTAACACAGCTCTGGAGGAAATAGCAATGGCTCTCAGGGTTAGGCAAGATATCATGCCTTTTAGTACAAATTTAGATACTAAGAAGTTAATACGGGCTAGTCGTCTTGTCTCAACCGTGTCGGGGTTCCCGGTCCAATTTAACAAGGCGATAGTGGGAAAAAATGCGTTTGCCCATGAATCGGGCATTCATCAGGATGGTATGCTGAAACATGCTGGAACTTTTGAAATCATGAAACCCGAAGATATTGGATTAACTGAAACAAACTTAGTCATGGGGAAGCACTCGGGAAGGGCAGCTCTTAGGAAGAAAATTTCTGATCTTGGGTTTAGTTTGGGTGATAATCAGTTACAAGATCTTTTCATCAAATTTAAAGCTTTGGCAGATAGGAAAAAAGAAGTATATGATGAAGACCTTTTAGCTTTACTTTCCGAAAATTCAATGACTAGGAGTGATGAATTGCTACAGTTAGTGGATTTGGAAGTAACATGCGGTACAAAGGCTCCCCAAACTGCAAAAGCAAAGATCTCCATTGAGGGCAAGAATCACATTGTTGAATCTACTGGTGATGGTCCTGTGGATGCAACTTTCAATGCCATAAAGAAAGTTTTTCCGCATTCGGCCCATTTGCAACATTTCCAAATACATGCAGTTACTGAGGGTACTGATGCTCAAGCAACTGTTTCAGTGCGCTTAGAGGAGGCAGGTAAAATGGTTACCGGGCAGTCATCAGATACTGATACTGTAGTTGCTAGTGCTAAAGCATATATCAATTCTTTAAATAAGCTTGTGCTTAGAAGAAGAAAAAAAGCTCCAGAGGCTGTTGCAAATTGACAAAAAAAAATCGTCTCTTGTGTGCCAACATAAATGTATTAAATTAAGAAAAGGTAAAGAGATGACTTTTCTCAAAATTGAAAATGATTTAGGTTTGGATTTTTTCGTATGTTTGGTTTATTAAGTAGTTTTTTCTCTGCAGATATGGCTATAGATCTTGGAACAGCCAATACCCTGGTTTATGTTAAGGGAAGGGGAATTATTCTGGATGAGCCTTCCGTTGTTGCCTATCATATAAGAGATGGGAAAAAGCAAGTTTTGGCAGTAGGAGAAGACGCAAAATTGATGTTAGGTAGAACACCTGGGTCTATTGAAGCTATACGACCAATGAGAGACGGGGTCATTGCTGATTTTGATGTGGCTGAAGAAATGATAAAACATTTCATAAGAAAAGTTCACCGTCGTGGAAGTTTTGCTAAACCAAAAATTGTAGTGTGTGTTCCTCATGGGGCTACCCCGGTTGAAAAAAGAGCAATCAGAGAGTCTGTTCTTTCAGCTGGAGCTAGAAAAGCAGGTTTGATTGCGGAGCCAATAGCTGCGGCTATAGGTGCTGGCATGCCAATTACAGACCCAACAGGTTCAATGGTTGTTGATATAGGTGGAGGAACAACGGAGGTAGCTGTGCTATCGCTTGCCGATATTGTTTATGCAAGATCCGTTAGAGTAGGGGGAGACAGAATGGACGAAGCTATTATCTCCTATCTTAGGCGACAGCAAAACTTGCTTATCGGAGAGGCAACAGCTGAAAGGATTAAAACTACAATTGGTACGGCATTGATGCCCAAAGATGGTAGAGGTAGTCATTCAAATATAAGAGGGCGAGACCTTTTAAATGGTGTTCCTAAGGAAACACAGATAACTCAAGCGCAAGTAACTGAGGCATTGGCTGAAACTGTGCAGCAGATATGTGAAGCTGTAATGACTGCCCTTGAGCAAACTCCTCCAGATCTTGCAGCCGATATAGTTGATAGGGGAGTAATGCTTACCGGAGGGGGTGCCTTACTTGGAGACCTGGACTTAGCTCTAAGAGAACAGACCGGTCTCGCAATTTCTGTTGCAGATGATTCCATGAATTGCGTTGCTCTTGGAACAGGAAAATCCCTTGAATTTGAAAGACAACTCGCACATGTGATTGATTATGGAAACTAATACTTAATCCAATAGCATAATTTGGGAAGTTAAGTGACAAAGATGACATTGCAAAGTCAAGGCGAATCCACGTTGATTTTTCGCTACATAGGATTGGCCGTAATTTTTGTTTTTCTTTTAGTAGTTTTTTTACTTTGGAGGATAGACAATATAAGGGTTGAAAGATTTCGGTTGGCCCTTTTGAATGAGATAGTTCCCAATGTGACTTTCCTGACAAATCCCATTAAGTCAGTAGGAAGAATGGTTTCTGACCTGTCTTCATATGCCAATGTCCATGAGCAAAATAAGAGTTTAAAGATTGAGCTTGATCGAATGAAGAAATGGCGAGAAGCTGCCTTACAGCTTGAACAAAAGAACGCTAAACTTCGAGTACTCAATAATCTGAAATTAAACTCTGCATTTTCGTGGGTGACAGGTGAGGTGTTAACAGACAGTGGTAGTCCCTTTAGTTCATCTATTTTGATAAATTTAGGGAGTGAAGATGGTATGATCGACGGCGCAGCGGTAGCCGATGGACTAGGACTTATTGGAAGAATTTCCGGGGTTGAGAGGAAACTTTCTCGTGTAATTCTTTTGTCTGATGTTAAATCTTTTGTTCCTGCAATAGTCGAACCTAACAATCAGGAAGCCATAGTAAGAGGTGACAATACGTCTATCCCATTGATTGATTTTGTAAGGGGGACAACTAGGATACAACCCGGTACAAGAGTTTATACCAGTGGAAAGGGAGGAGTTTTTCCTGCTAGTATATTAATAGGTAAGGTAGTTTTGTCAGCCGACAAAAAAATAAGAATAAGATTAGCAGCTAATTTAAATCAGTTAGATTATGTAAGAGTGATAATTAATAACAGATTAAAAATACCTGTAGATGCGGGTGGCATAATAAAAATAATAAAATAGAAGATGAACACGATTTTACATATTTAGCAAGGGTCAAATACAAGGAATATGTTACAATTTGGACCGGTGAAGAGATAATTGAAATATGGGTAGGATTTTATGAAAGGTTTGTACTTTCTTTTGCTAGGAACAATAGTAATCATCATTCCTACAGCACCAATTTCTACTGCACCTACAATAATTGAAATACCGGACATTCTAATCTGTTTAATATTCTCGTGGTTAGTTTTAGATCAAAAAAGTGCGCCCCTCTTGTCAATCTTATTTCTATGCCTTTTCGCCGACATTTTGTGGATGAGACCAATTGGCCTTTGGCCTATGTTTATTCTTTTAACTTCTGAATTAGTGAGGCATTATCGTTTGAGAATAATTAATCAAAGCATCTTATTTAAGTTTTTTTGCTTTTTGCTTTTTTTCATCACTGCCAATGCTGGTGTTGAGCTATTATCTCTTGTCGTGGCCTTAAAACCGATAGATTTCATGGTGTGGTTAAAACATTTCTTATTTACTGTTCTTTTATTTCCCATTGTTAATATTTGTCTAGAATACACTATTTTTAGACGCGAACGGACCCTCAAGTAAAGTTGATAGGCTAATATGGAAAGAATTTCATTTCGTAAGGACCTGCTTAACAAGAATTTGGGTCGGAGAGCTTTTATCCTAGGGGTTAGTCAACTTGGGCTTGTGGGCTTTTTAATCGGAAGGATGAGGGAATTACAATTACAGGAAAGTGAAAAATATCAGCTTTTGGCGGAAGAAAATAGAATAGATATTCGTATTTTACCGCCTACACGTGGAATAATTTTTGATGAAGAGGGAAGGCCTTTGGCCAAAAACCGTGAAAATTACCGCTTAAGAATTATTAAGGAGAAGGCCAAGGACCCTAGTGAAGTATTAAAAAATGTCTCTAGTTTGATCTTATTAAGAGATGAAAGAAAGGCAGAGATATTGTCAGAAATGGAAAGGAAAAAGCCCCATATTCCAGTCACGGTAATCGAAAATATAAGTTGGGAAGAATTTGTTCGAATTACTGTAAACCTACCTTCGTTACCAGGTATAGTGCCTGATGTAGTCTTCAAAAGGTTGTATATGCAAGATAACTTGCTAGCCCACGTCATTGGTTATGTTGGTTCAATTTCCAATTCTGATTTAAAAACTATCTCAACCGTAGATCCCATACTGCAAATCCCAGACTTCCAAATTGGTAAAGTGGGAGTGGAGAAGGGTCTGGATTCATTTTTAAGGGGGACTGTAGGTCTAGTTCGGCATGAAGTAAATGCCTCTGGTAGAGTCATAAGGAAGTTAAATGAAGATCCAAGCTCTTCTGGTAAAGACATACATTTAACTATAAACACTCTATTGCAAGAATTTGCTATGTATAGAATTGAGGAATTTAGTGCTTCTGTAGTGGTCATAGATCTTGAAACCGAAGGCATTTCCTGTTTGGCTTCGAGCCCAAGTTTTAATCCTAACCAGTTTGTTGAAGGTATGTCCCAGAAAGATTGGGATTCGCTAAGAAATAGTGATAATCAACCGCTGGCAAATAGGGCAATTTCGGGGAATTACCCACCGGGCTCAACCTTTAAGATGCTAGTAGCCATAGCCGCTATAGAGGCTAGATTAGTTGATCCTGAGGAACTAATTAATTGTTCGGGTTTTTATCAAGTCAGTGAAAGAAAATTTCATTGTTGGAAAACTTTGGGCCATGGGGATAAAAACCTGGTTGAAAGTATTCAAGAGTCTTGTGACGTTTATTTTTATACTTTAGCACTAAGAGTGGGCATTGATAGGATTTCTGAGATAGCCAAAAAATTTGGAATTGGTAGGGTTGTCTCATTGCCTTTGCCGGGAGTTTCTAAAGGCCTACTTCCCTCAAAAAGTTGGAAAGAGATTAATTATAAAGAACCGTGGCTCAAAGGGGACACTCTTAATTCGGGGATAGGGCAGGGTTTTCTGCTTTCAACTCCCTTGCAAATAGCTGTGATGATAGCACGATTAGCTACTGGCCTGGAAATAAAACCAAATCTTATAAAGGCTATAGATGGTAAGCCTGTCAAGAATCAGAACAAAAGAATTATAGATATTAACAGAACTACTTTTTCAATAATTCAAAAAGCTATGTTTAATGTTGTAAATGAGAAAACTGGAACAGCTTATAAATCAAGGGTAGTTGATAAAAGCAAAATCCTTGCAGGGAAAACCGGCACTTCACAAATTAGGGAAATATCTGAAAATGAAAGGTTAAAAGGTATTAAGAAAAATGAAGAACTTCCAATGGGTCAAAGGGACCACGCTTTATTTGCTGGCTATGCCCCTTTCGATAATCCTAAATATGCCATTAGTGTTGTGGTGGAGCATGGTGGAGGTGGATCTAAGGTTGCCGCTCCAATAGCTAGAGATATTCTGCTATTTGCCCTTTCGGGTACCATACCAGCTCCAAATGCATATCCTATTGACCAAAGAAATGAAGTTAGATTAATGCTAGACAAGATTAGAAATAAATCTGCTTTGAATAAAGTAAAAAGAGGGTAATATCATATTAATCCATTACACTCAGGAATATAAGGAATTGCCTAAGGGAGTTCAGAAGCTTTTTTACATGCACTGGCCTCTTGTTATATTAGTTTTGGTTATAGGGGCCTTTGGTTTTCTTATGCTTTACTCTGTCGCTGAAGGTGACTTCGAAAAATGGACAAAA
>JAAZYV010000015.1 GCA_014239455.1 Paracoccaceae bacterium
CATTACGTCACAATAATGAAATCGTTGTTCATAACGATCTGGATTCTTTGCTGTAGGAGATTCTCCTAAGCCTGCCGCCTTACGAATAAAGTGTTCATAAAATAACCAAAGACTTGGTGGCCACTTAAAGGTTTTATAATAAAATCCTGCCGGAAAGAGTCTTGATAAAATATTATTTGCTTCTCCAATATCAAAGTCTACAGAAGGCCAACAATTTTGACTTGAAGCTTCCAATCCTTCATATAATTCTATTTCTGTCGCACGAATATTAGGCTCAGTTCTTGCTCCAATACCCAGCTGAATTAATGCATTAGGTTCCTCAGATCCAGATGTTAAAATTCCTCTTGGTCTATGGTATTTAAAACTTCTACCAACTAAATGGATATCGTTAGCAAGCAAAGCTGAGGCTAATGTATCTCCTTGGAATCCCTGATATTTTTTTCCATTAAAAATAAAATTGATAGTTTTGTTTTTATCAATCACTCCTCCAGAAAAAGTTCTATTTTGATTACTCATTCTCTATATCCGGTTTCGATTCGCCCATTTTGTAAGTCTTTATTATCTTATCACTGACAGTATCTCTCATAACATTAAACCATCGACGGCATCCGTGATCATGAGTCCATCTCTCGTAATGAGTGCCTTTTGGATTTGATCTAAAGAACAGGTAATTACCCCATTCTTCATCGCTTATCTCTGCTGGTGTCTCTGGTCTTGCTATATGTGCTTCTCCATGACAAGCAAACTCAGTTTGGTCTCTTTCCCCACAATATGGACATTTAATTACAAACATAATATTTCTAGTGTGCTACAGCTGCAGCAGCGGCCTCATCTACCAATGCTCCTGAAAAGTGACGTTCTATTGAAAATGGTGCTGCTATTTTACTTGGTTCTCCTTTAAACACTGTTTCTGCAAACACGTGTGCTGAGCCAGGAGTGGCTTTGAAACCTCCAGTTCCCCAGCCACAATTTATAAATAAATTTTCTACAGGAGTTTTACCAATAATTGGACTCCTGTCTGGAGTAACGTCAACTATTCCTCCCCAAGTGCGAAGCATTTTGAGTCTTGAAAAAATTGGAAAAAGCTCAACCAAAGGAGCCATCATGTGTTCAATCATATCGAAAGAACCTCTTTGAGAATAAGAATTGTATGCATCTGATCCGGCGCCAACAACCAACTCTCCTTTATCTGATTGACTTACATATACATGCACTGCATTTGACATAATAACACAGTCAAGTACTGGCTTAATAGGCTCACTTACTAGTGCTTGTAATGGAACTGAATTAATTGGCAAACTAAAGCCGGCCATATTAGCTAAAACTGACGAATGTCCTGCCGGAACAAGGCCTACTTTATTTACTTTGACTGACCCTTTATTCGTTTCAAGACCGGTAACTTTTCCATTACTAACATTAATTCCTTTAACCTCACAATTTTGGATTATGTCAACTCCGAGATTTTCTGCAGCACGAGCATATCCCCAAGCAACAGCATCATGTCTAGCAGTTCCCGCTCTTCTTTGCAACAAAGCCCCAAGAACTGGGTACCTTCCATTTATGTTCATATAAGGAATTTTTTCAGCTACCTGCTCTTGGTTTAACAATTCAGCATCAATTCCGTTTAAAAAATTTGAATAGCCTCTTCTTGAGATTTCTTGTAAATCATGAACTGAATGTGCAAGATGAAAAAGTCCTCTTTGTGAAAACATTACATTAAAATTTAACTCAATTGAAAGACCTTCCCATAAATTTACAGCATGATCATAAAGGGCAGCACTTTCATCCCAAAGATAATTGGACCTAATAATCGTAGTGTTCCTTCCAGTATTGCCTCCACCTATCCAACCTTTTTCAAAAACAGCAATATTTTTTAATCCAAATTCTTTAGCTAAATAGTAGGCGGTTCCAAGTCCGTGACCCCCACCGCCAACAATAACAACATCGTATTCGCTTTTTAATTCAGGACTACTCCATGCTTTTTGCCATTTCTCATGATAAGATAATGAGTTGCGAACTAAATTTAATATCGAATACTTCATTTTAAAATCTTTCTGCTGAAAATGACTTTAAATTAATATCTGTTTTATTTTCACTCACTTCTTGAGCAATTAATTTTCCAGATATTCCACCTAAGGTCCAGCCAACATGTTGATGGCCAAAACAATAGTAAATATAAGGGTTTTTTGGAGATTGTCCAATCACTGGAATTGAATCTGGTGTGGAAGGTCTAAGATCAACCCATTCACTGTAGTGTTTTTTAGTGTCAAGAAATAAGGATTTGGCGGTTCTTTCCAAAAAGTTTGTAACTCGACGATTAATTTCTTTAGTCTTACTGCCAAACTCTACTGCACCTCCATTTACGGCTATTTCCATAGTTAGTTTCTATAATTCTTAGATTTCATTTCACTAAGTCTACTTTTTGTTCTAATGAATCTATCTTTTAAATAATGGGCACTATTTAAATCGTCTACTTTTCTTTCTGAACTCATAGTTAGATTAATCTGATTATCATATAAAACATCAATTAAATTTATAAAACGCTCCTGTTGATTTGAGTTAGAATCTGAAAAATCAGGAACATTTTCTAGAAATATCATATTCACGTATTTAATTAAATGAAGATAGTCTTCAGCGCTGGTCTCAGAACCACATAATTCATCAAAACTGAATCGAGCAGAATTATTGGCTAGGTTTCTTATAGTAAAATTTCTTTTTTTAAAATTTATAGATTTATCTTCAACCTCACAGTCACGAATAGTCTCTTTGTAAATATCATCAATTTTTAAACTTGATGCAGATGATGACGAAATAAAAAAAACCTCATTGCGGTCTAAATTTTTCTTTCTGTAATCGGTATCTATTTCTAAATTATACACTAAAGATTCTTCTTTTATTTTTTGAATAAAATTAAGAAAAAGTTCTCTTTGCAATCCATCTTTATATAAATAGTCAGGATGAGTGTTAGAAGTAATAATAATTTTAACATTATTTTTAAATAATTCAGAAAATAAATGACCAAGAATCATCGCATCAGCAATATTTGTAACTTGAAACTCATCAAAGAATAAAAATTTAGTTTTTTTTGAAAAATTTTTTGCAAATTTAGCTATTAGAAACTCTTTATTGTCCTGCTTTTCTTTTCTTAATTTATGTAGACTATCATGAGCACTAATCATAAACTCATGAAAATGAAACCTATTTTTATTATTATTTCTAAAATCTTTAAAAATAATATCCATTATAAGAGTTTTACCAATTCCTACTTTTCCATGTATATAGAAGCAGCCCTTGTTCTTTGATTTTCCTGTAAAAGAAAAAATTTTATCTAAGAAACTTTTTCTAGTACCTCTAAGAAAATCAACAAGCCTAAGAATTAGTTCTTTTTGCTTGTGATTATTCTCAATTTCCCCATTTGCACATAAGCGCTTGTAAGATGTTATTGCAGTATTCACAAAAATAGTCGGTTTATTGATCTCTAAGTTTTAAATTTTCTGGATCATAAGGACTTTCAGGGATAACGGTGACATCATGCATTTTTCCAAGAATATCCATTTGTAACTTTGTATCTATTTCAGCGTATTTTGGCCTGACCATCGCTAAGGCAAGAGACTTTTGAGTCCTAAAGCCATAGTTTCCTCCTGTAGCTCTACCAACAACTTCACCTTCTGAATAAATAGGATTATTACCTAATGCATCAGCGTCATAAACATCGTGAACTTCGAGTGTGACAAAACTATTATCAAATCCTTTTTCTCTCCATTCAACCAGTGCATCTCTTCCAATAAATTCTCCTTTATTAGGATGAATGAATCTATCTAAACCAGACTCATATCCTGCATACTCTATTGATAATTCGGTACCTATTAATCTGTACGACTTTTCTATACGAAGGGAGTCCATAGCTCTGATTCCAAAAGGCTTTAGTTCTAGATCAGATCCAGATTCCATTAAGCGATCAAAAATATAGTTCTGCATTTCTATTGGTGAATGAATTTCCCAACCTAATTCACCTACAAAATTAACTCTTACAGCTAAAGTTTGAGCAACTCCAATCTTTATTGTTCTACCTGATAGCCAGGGGAATCCCTCATTGGTAAAATCATCACTTGAAACACCTTGTAGCAATTCTCTTGATTTGGGTCCAGCAACAACCAATACCCCAACCTGATTAGTTATATTCTCAAATTGAACACTTCTATCCTGAGGCATATGCTTCTTAATCCAATCATGATCAAGTCGTTGCCAAGCGCCAGCTGAAACACAGTAAAAGCTATCAGCGCTTTCTCTCATGATAGTAA
>JAAZYV010000006.1 GCA_014239455.1 Paracoccaceae bacterium
ATGGTACACCCTAGGGGAATCGAACCCCTCTTTCCAGAATGAAAATCTGGCGTCCTAACCGATAGACGAAGGGTGCACGCACCCCTTTAATAATTCGGTATTCTGGATGGCGCAAGTAGTTTTTCTCTATACTCAGGTGATCAGAGAAACATCTTTAATGACGAAGTTTGGAGTCTTTCTGCCTGACCAGTCATTAATTTCAAGATGACCAGCAAAATGAAATCTTTCAGTTTGGTTCTGGTTTAAGAAATTTCCAACCTTATCATTCAGAGCTCGAAAAAAAATTGATTGGATTGTACTATTACTATCATCGGAAATTACGAATCTTAGATGCTGATTGGCAATCACTTTAAGCCATTTTATCCGACAATTTGCTAAAACAAAAATTGGAGGTTGAGCACCTGCACCAAAAGGACCAGCTGCCTCTATTTTTTCAATAAGTTCTGCAGTTATAGCATTAACAGAAATGAGTGAAGTTATATTTAATTTCTGGGGTGTTTTATGTAATTGTTTTTGATCTCTTAAAATGTCAGATAACCGCTCCATGGCTGTTTTGATTTTATCCCTTTTAAAGGTGATGCCAACTGCTTGAGCGTGTCCACCACCTTTAGCTATTAGTTTTTCTTCTGACAATTGATTTACTGCTAATCCTAAATTCAAATTTGGGATGGATCTACCTGATCCTTTACCAATGCCATTTTGATCGATGGCAATTGCTATAGTTGGTTTGCCAAATTTTTCTCTGAGCCTTGAAGCTAATATCCCGGTTAGTCCAGGATTCCAATGTTCTTGGGCAACCCAAATAAGATTTTCATCATCTTTAGGACTTTTGATTATATCAAGGGCTTTATCCAGCATTTCAGCTTCAATTAGCTTTCTGTCATCATTCAAACTATTTAATGTTTTTGCTATCATTTCAGCCTTAGAAATGTCCCTTTCAATTAGGAGGTCCGCTGCAAGTTTTGAATTTCCCAATCTACCCCCTGCATTTATTCTGGGGCCTAGTGAAAAACCAAGATCGCTGACTCTGATCTTACCATTAATATTTGCAATATCCATTAATGCACTTAGTCCTACATTATATCGTTCCTGTAAGATCCTTAACCCAGTCTTAACGTATGCTCGATTCAAGCCGACAAGTGGTACTACGTCTGCGATAGTAGCTAAAGCTACCAAATCTAAGTAAAATAATAGGTCTGGGACTTGGTGCCCATTTTTTTTTAACTTAGTGTTTAATCCAACCAAGAGTAGAAAAACCACCCCTGCAGCACATAAATATTTATATAGGGATGTTTCATCAGCCCTATTTGGATTAATAATAGCGTCAGCAATTGGTAACTCATTATTAGCTAGGTGATGGTCTACTACTATTACTTTACATTCTTCAGTCTTAGCAATTGAAATAGGCTCAAAAGAAAGAGTGCCGCAATCTACGCAAACTATAATATCATGGTCTTCAGCTAGAGATTTCATAGCCTGATTGTTTGGTCCATAACCTTCTTTTATTCTATCAGGAACATATACTGAAGGTTTCAAACCAAAGTGTAACAACCAATTATAAAGCAAGGCAGAAGAGGCGCCACCGTCTACATCATAGTCGGCAAATATTGCAATCTTATTTTTTTTTAAAACAGCCTTAGACAGGATTTCTATGGCTGCATCCATGTCATGGAAAGAAGATGGGTTTGGTAGGGTATCCTTAATTTTAGGATTAAGAAACATTTCAATTTGGTCAGCCGCTATTTTCCTTTGGGCTAATAATATAGCAAGGGGGTAAGGTAGAGAGGAAACCTGTTGTAAATTCGTCGCCAATCTTTGTTCTTTATTGCATGGCTTGACCCAGATTTTGTCGGTTAGAGACTGTTT
Organism: Paracoccaceae bacterium; assembly: GCA_014239455.1. Lineage (GTDB taxonomy): Bacteria > Pseudomonadota > Alphaproteobacteria > Rhodobacterales > Rhodobacteraceae > CACIIZ01. Next base: position 1,867 of record JAAZYV010000006.1, read on the forward strand.
GACATTTAGAAATGGTTCCTCCATTTCATTCATGAAAACCGCTGTCTGTAAAGTAGTCGTCGCACTGAACCAGTTTTTGATCTCATTAAAATAGTTTCCATTTCTAATATATTCCCATCCCATCTAGCTCCACGCAGAATTGATCCGTCTGTTACTCCAGTGGCTGCAAAAATCACATCCTTAGTTACCATTTCATTAAGGGTGTAGATTTTATTGAGATTATCTATACCTGCAGCCATAGCCCTCTTTCGTTCAGTATCATTCCTAAAAATCAATCGCCCTTGTATTTGTCCTCCTAGACATTTAAGAGCTGAAGCTGCAAGCACACCTTCTGGTGCACCGCCACTTCCCATGTACATATCTATGCCGGTCTTTGGCGTATCTGCACAGTGTATTACACCAGCAACATCTCCATCTGTAATCAATCTGAGCCTTGCTCCCGTTTCTCGAATTTCTTGAATCAAGTTTTGATGTCTGGGTCTTTCAAGTACACAGATCATGAGATCACTCGGCTTACAACCTTTTGCTTTGGCTAGTTTTTCAATTCTTTCCGATGGGTTCATTTCTAGAGTGATTAGATTAGGATCATAGTTCGGGCCATATGCCAATTTCTCCATATAAACATCTGGTGCGTGCAATAGGGATCCCTTTGGTCCCATTGCAATCACTGTCAAAGCATTAGGCATATCTTTAGCGGTTAAATTAGTACCTTCTAGAGGATCAAGAGCTATATCTACTCCTGGTCCTTTTCCACTTCCAACCTTTTCACCAATATATAGCATTGGAGCTTCATCTCGCTCTCCTTCTCCAATAACTATTGTTCCGTTTATTTCTAACATATTTAGCTGAGCTCTCATAGCATCCACGGCTGCTTGGTCAGCTGCTTTTTCATCCCCAGCGCCTACAAACTTTGTTGCTGCAATTGCTGCCGCTTCAGAAACTCTTGCGAGTCCTAAGGATAATAAACGATCATTGAAGGCACTCTTTGATTCCATTTTAAACCTATTTTATAAATCTTCTATCTTAATATATACTGGCTCACTTTTACAAATTTCAAGTTTACTAATTTCGTCTATTGCAGATTTAAGTAAAGTTTTTTTTGTAGGATGGGTTACAATTAGAACAGGTGCGTTTTCATCTTGATGATGTAATTGGCGCATTCTATTTATTGAAATAGTATATTTCCCTAAAATACCCGCCAATTGTGCTAATGTACCTGGTTTATCAGTTAGCAGGAATCTCAGATAGAAACTAGATATAAATTCTTCTGTCACATGATGAGAAATTTTTAACTGGCTTGCTTTTTGCCCAAATGTGGTGCTTATATTTCCCCTAGCTATGTCAATAAGATCAGAAATTATTGAAGAGGCCGTTGGACCTGCTCCTGCACCAGGTCCAATATAATGGGTTTGCTCTACAAAATTACCTTCCACCATTACCATGTTTGTTCCACCATCTAATTTTCCGAAAAGGCTTTCTCTTGGAACGAGGCATGGTTCTACCTCTTGGCTAATACCTGCCTTAGATTTATTGGCTAAACCTAACAATTTTATTCTGTAACCCATAGCGTTTGCATTCTTAATATCTAGTAGAGATATGTTTTCTATTCCCTTTATCAAAACATTATCGAAATTAATTCTTGATCCAAAGGCCAGAGAAGCCAAAATTGAAATTTTGTGTGCAGAATCTATTCCCCCCACGTCAAGGGATGGATCTTTTTCAACAAAACCAAGATCTTGAGCTTGTTTGAAAATTTTTGAATAATCTTGCTGATCATTTTCCATTTGTGTGAGGATATAATTACATGTTCCGTTGATTACTCCATAAACTCTTGAAACCTCATTGCCACTCAATGATTCCCTAAGAATTTTTACGATAGGTATCCCACCTGCCACCGCTGCCTCAAAACTAAGAGAAACTTGCTGTTCTTCAGCTAGAAGGGCGAGATAGTGACCGTGATGTGCTATTAAAGCTTTATTGGCTGTGACTACGTGCTTATTATTCAGTAATGCCTTTTCAATTATGGATTTTGCGGTTCCATCTTCTCCACCAATGAGTTCCACTATTACATCAGTTTCGTCATCATTTGATAAGGCTAATGGATCTGAAATCCATTTCAATTTGGACAAATCTATTTTTCGTTTCTTATTTTTTCTTTTAGCACAAATCCCAGAAATTCTGATTTCACGACCTGCTCTAAGGGTAATTGTTTCTATATTCTTGGTTAGGAAATCAATAACTCCTAGCCCTACTGTTCCAAGACCAATTATTCCTATTTTCAATGGATCCTTTTCCATTAGAAATCCCTTTTCATACACTAATTCTTAAATACTCATTCTATCGAATTATTGGTTTTCTATTTTCTTTTTTTGTGACTATGTTTGCATTAAAGTCTTAGAAATTAGAAAGTACCAGATTAAGCCATGACATAAAACCAATAAGATTTGTAACTACATGAAATTTCTAAATTCACTCATTCATGATTTTTTTAATATTCTTAGCTGCTTGACGAATTCTATGTTCATTTTCTACTAATGCTATTCTCACATAACCTTCACCATATTCTCCAAACTCTATTCCGGGTGCAACCGCAACAGCAGCTTTTTGCATTAACAGCTTGGCAAATTCCATTGAGCCAATATTTTCAAATTTTTTTGGTAATGGGGCCCAGGCAAACATAGTAGCCTGGGGTTTTGGAATTTTCCAGCCCGCTCTCCTCATGGATGTGAGTAAAGTATCTCTACGTAGCCGGTATTCGTTTCTAACTTGTTCTATATAAACTTCAGGTCCGTTTAAAGCTTCCAAAGCTGCAACCTGTACCGGTGTGAAGGCCCCATAATCAAGGTAAGACTTAATCCTAGTCAATGCATTAATCAGGTATTTATTAACTACTGCGAAACCAACTCGCCAACCAGCCATGGAGAAAGTTTTTGACATGGATGTAAACTGCGACAGCAATGTCCTTGGCTCCATCTATTTCGAGAATCGATGGAGGTGGGTTGTTGTCAAAATAAATTTCTGCATAGGCCAAATCTGATAGGATCCAGATAGAGTACTTCTGTGCAAATTTTACTAGTTCCTTGCAGAAATTAAGGTCACAAAGTTGTGCAGTAGGATTGGATGGAAATGAGATTACAATAGCGATGGGTTTTGGTATTGAATGAAGGACAGCCCGTGACAAGGTTTTTAAGTAATCTTCTGCATCGAATATCCCTTTTGCCAAAGACGGGATATGTCTGATTGTTCCACCTGTTATCATGAAACCATAAGCGTGGATAGGGTATGTTGGATTAGGCACCAAAATTAAATCACCAGGGGCGGTGATTGCTGAGGCCAGATTAGCTAAGCCTTCTTTAGAACCTAAAGTAGTAATAATTTCTGTTTCCGGATCCAAAGAGACCCCAAAACGGCGTTCATAGTATTTAGCCTTTGCTCTCCGTAACCCAGGAATACCCCTGGATGCAGAGTAACGATGTACTTTTGTCTTTACTGCTGTCTCAATTAACTTATTTACTATGTGCTTGCCAGCATCGATATCTGGATTTCCCATTCCAAAATCTATAATATCAACATTGTCTCTTCTTAGGTTTTCCTTGAGGGTGTTTATTTCCGAAAAAATGTAAGGAGGTAACCTTTTAATTCTATAAAATTCTTCACGCATAAGATAACGCCATTCCTATGGAAAAATTAGAAAGATCCTGAAATTTTTACATATACCAGGATCATGTTGAAATTGTTTAAACTCTTAGGTCTTCACTAGTGAAGGTTTCAAATTCAAACTAACTCAATATCTAATAAATTGGGAAGTCCTCACAGAGTTTAATTACTTGTTTTTTTATCTTATCTTCAAATTTTCCATTATTTTCTGAGCCATTTTTTTGCAGAGAATCTAATGTATCCGCAATCCAATCACCAATCTTTCTAAATTCCTCAACCCCGAATCCACGAGTAGTGCCCGCTGGCGTTCCGAGTCTAATACCTGATGTCACCATAGGTTTTTCAGTATCAAACGGGATACTATTCTTGTTGCAAGTTATATTAGCATTTCCAAGACTTTTCTCGGCTTCATTACCCTTAATATTTCTGGAACCAACATCTACTAGAATGACATGGGTATCAGTCCCGCCTGTTATTATCCTAAAACCTCTATCTTCGAGACGTTTTGCTAAGGTTTTAGCATTTTCAATAACATTGCTTTGATAAGTTATGAAATCTGGCTGTAATGCCTCCTCAAATGCTACAGCTTTTGCTGCTATAACGTGCATAAGAGGTCCACCCTGCAGGCCTGGAAAAACCGCAGAGTTGAATTTTTTTGCGTGGTTTTCATTGTTAGTTAGTATTATGCCACCTCTAGGTCCCCGTAGGGTTTTGTGAGTGGTACTCGTGGCGACATCAGCAAATTCTAAAGGATTTGGGTGTTTGCCTGCAGCTACTAGACCAGAGAAATGAGCCATGTCAACCATAAGAAAGGCATTTATTTGGTCTGCTATACTTTTGAATTTTGCAAAATCAATTTGTCTAGGTATGGCTGAACCTCCTGCGATTATAACCTTTGGTCGGTGGTTCTTTGCAAGCTCTCCCACTTGTTCATAATCAATTTGCTCCGTATCTTTCTTCACACCATAATGTATTGCATTAAACCATTTGCCCGATAGATTGGGTTTGGCCCCATGTGTTAGATGACCACCAGAAGTTAGATCCATGGCTAAAAATGTGTCTCCAGGTTGCATTAAAGACATAAAGACAGCTTGATTAGCCTGACTTCCTGAATTTGGTTGAACATTAGCGAAATTGCAGTTAAACAATTTTTTTGCTCTCTCTATTGCCAGGGTTTCAGCAATATCAACAAACTCACATCCTCCATAATATCGTCTACCTGGATAGCCTTCGGCATACTTGTTAGTCATTACTGATCCTTGTGCTTGCATAACAGCCAAAGAAGTTATGTTTTCTGATGCGATGAGTTCTATTTCTTGTTCTTGTCTTTTGTTTTCATTATTTATTGCCGAGAATAGGTCAGGGTCAGAAACACTTAGTTTCTGTGTGAATAGTTCCCTTTTACTTTGCTTCACCATCTAATATCCTTTTCAAGCCAAATTGGTCTTAAATACTTATAAATATGGCATTTATTTCTAATAAACAATAGTGCATCAGTTATTTTAATTTCATAATTTAGCTTGAAGTTAAAATTATATGGTGTGAATAACTAACTAAAGCATTCCTGATATTTTTTAAAAAATTTCTTTTGCACATTTGATCATGTTGGTAGTGTAGATTGTAGGCTCTTTTTTCTCTTCTATTTCTAATATATAAGTAAATCTTTAGACAGAAACTAACTTTGAGGGATTGATTAATGAAATTTCAAAAACCCACCTTTATCGGAGATAGTGACTCTGAGATTGAACAAGCCATTAGTGACATCCATAAAAAATATGATGGATTTGATATATCTCAGGCCGATGTAATAGTGGCTCTTGGGGGTGATGGGTTTATGCTTGATGTACTTAATGAATTTCAAGGCTCAGGATTACCGGTGTATGGCATTAATCAGGGAACCGTTGGTTTCCTAATGAACCAAGTCAGCAAAGGTAATTTGATTGAAAAATTGAACCGGGCTGAGGAATCTGTAATCCACCCGCTCAAGATGTCGGCTACCAAGTTAGACGGTAGTGTAGAAGAAGCCTTAGCTATAAATGAAGTTTCACTACTGCGTGGGGGTTCGCAGGCTGCAAAACTTAAGGTTATCGTGGATGATCTTGTCAGATTAGAAGAATTGGTATGTGATGGGGCATTGGTATCTACCCCGGCAGGATCGACAGCTTATAACTATTCTGCGCACGGTCCTATAGTACCTATTGGATCTAATATTTTGGCACTTACTGCGATGGCCGCATTTAGACCCAGACGTTGGAGGGGTGCATTAATTCCGGCAACTGCAAAGATAGAGTTGTGTGTCCAAGAACCTAAAAAGAGATCAGTTTCAGCTTTTGCGGATAGTAAGGAAGTGAAAGATGTTAAAAGCGTTAAAATTTTAAGTGAAAACCGAATTTGTTATCGACTCTTGTTCGATCCTGGTCATGGGTTACAAGAGAGGATCTTAAGAGAACAATTTGTTTAAATTTTTTGATTCTTTAAGGAGAAGAAGGGATACGACTTATGAGATCTACATTGAACATAATGTTAATAATATCTCTTATATCATTCATTTTTATTGGAGGATTTTATTATCTAAGTGAAGTGCTGCAGCCATTTATTTTTGGAGCAGTAATGGCCTATTTTCTTGATCCTTTGACAGACAAATTGGTTCAATATAAAATTCCTAGAGTAGTGGCAGCTTCATTTTTAATAATAGTTTCTTTGGTGATTTTATCCATTTTATTGCTATTCATATTTCCTATTTTTGTTAAACAGTTTTGGAATTTATTACAAATTTTACCAAGTTTTTATGATTGGTTCTTAAACTTTGCCAGAGTTTGGTGGGAAGGCTTTTTTGGGGAAAAACTTGAGTTCACTGATTCTATACAATCGATTCGGATTGGTGTGCAGGAGAATTTAAGTTCAGTCATTGGAGGTGTTTTTGTTTCTTCAATAGTTTTGGTAAAGTTTTTAACTAACACTCTTATTACCATCGTTCTTGCCTTTTACCTCCTATTGGATTGGGATAGGTTGGTACAATTTATGGCAAAATTGATACCTTTAAGGTACCAGAAAATCTCTCACACATTGTTCTCAGACATTGACAGGGTTTTGGCCAGGTTTTTTAGAGGACAAATGATTGTGTGTTCTATTTTAGCTTTATACTATGGTATAGCACTCATGCTTGTTGGCATTGATACCGGGCTTGCACTTGGATTATTTGCTGGGCTAATTTCATTTGTTCCTTTTGTGGGTGCAATTTTGGGCGGTGGTTTAACCATTTCAATTACCCTTTTACAGTTTTGGGAAAATCCTACAATCGTATTGATCGTGCTCACGATATTTGTTGTAGGGCAGCTTTTAGAAGGTAATTTTCTCACACCAAATTTAGTTGGAAGATCTGTTGGAATTCATCCAGTATGGTTAATCTTTTCTCTTGCCTTATTTGGGAGCTTGGGTGGTTTTGTGGGTTTGCTATTTGCAGTGCCAATTACAGCTATTTTTGGGGTGTTGATCCGTCATTATTTGGCGAAGTATTTTTCTAGTGATTTTTATAGTTCGAAGGGATTGTAGATTTTGGGAAAACAATTGACTCTGAATCTTGGTCGCCGTTTCACCCTTACAAGGAAAGAATATTATGTATCTACGGCGAACAGCATGGCTATGCGGGCTCTTGATGATTGGACCCCGTGTCCGCAGGCTGGGCTAATAATTGTGGGGCCTAGGTCCAGTGGGAAAACACACCTGGCCTCTGTCTGGATGAATGAAACTGGTGCAGACTCATTACAGGTTTCAGAATTAGCTTCTTTAGATGTTGAATTCCTATTAAAAGAAAAGTTTATCGTTATTGAAAATTTGGATTCAATCTCTGAACTTCCTATAAAGGAAAGAAACTTAGCTGAGGAAAAAATATTACATGTGTATAACTTTTTTTCTGCTAGTGGGGGTAAACTTTTGATGACTGCCGTAACTTTCCCAATCATGTGGAATTTAGAACTCAAGGATCTATTATCCAGATTGATGTCACTTCAAATAGCTGAACTAAGCTTACCAGATGATAAATTGTTGGCTGCTATTATGGCGAAACAATTTGTCGATAGGCAAATAGTTGTTTCATCACAAGTGATAGAATATGCTATGGCAAGGATGGAAAGGTCTTTTTCATTTGCTAAGAAACTAGTGGAAGAATTAGATATTGAAGCTCTCAGTCTTAAGAAACCGATTAATAAGAAATTGGTTAATGACGTAATTAGTAGGTTGGGTTCAAGATCTGGAAGTTAATTTTGGGGAGGAATGGTGCCAAGAAAGCGAAACGAGATTAATGCGGACTTTCTGCATAGTCGGGATTACAAATCAAATTCCATTGCCGGGATAGACAAGTCGTCAGTTAAAAGATTTTTTAATCGTGAACTTTCTTGGATAGCCTTCAACGATAGAGTTTTGGAAGAGGCCAGTAATTTGAAGGTTCCTTTGTTGGAAAGGGTGAGGTTCTTAGCTATTTCTGCGGAAAATTTAGATGAATTTTATACGGTAAGAGTGGCTGGCTTAAAGGAGATGGTTAGGGGCAATATATCTTGGCCGAGCATTGATGGTTTGTTACCATCAGAACAAATCGGAAAAATTGAGAAGTTAACAAGAGCTTTGATGCAGAGACAGCAGGAGATATGGAGAAACTTATCTGCCAATCTCGAAGTAGCAGGTATAAAAATTCTAGAAGCAAAGGATCTTACAATCACAGAGACAAAATCTTTAAAAGAGTATTTCACGGAACATGTGGTTCCGTTGATCACTCCACTTGCTATTGATCCAGCACACCCATTCCCTTTTATAGCTTCCGGAGGGTTTACTCTCGCAGCAAGATTAAAAAGATTATCTGATAATATTACTTTTGAAATTTTGATACCAATCCCGTCCCAGATACCTAGGTTCCATCGATTATCAAAGGGTAGAAAAAAAGAGGAGATAAGGTTCTTTCCTTTAGAAGGGATATTAGACAAGTTTCTACTAATTTTGTTTCCAGGATATAGAGTCATGGGTAAGTGCACCTTTAGAATCCTTAGGAATAGTGATTTAGAGTTAGAGGAAGAGGCTGAAGATTTAGTAAGAGAATTTGAAACGGCACTTAAAAAAAGACGACGCGGTGATGTGGTTCGGTTAACTATCTCAAAAAATGCTCCCAAAGAATTGTTTGACATGGTTACGAGCTCGCTTTCTGTATTATCAGAAGAAATTATTCAGGTTGATGGTGTTATAGGTAAGTCTAATCTTTCTGAGTTAGTCATTTCAGACAAACCAGAGTTGCTTTGGAAATCATTTAAACCTAGAAACCCTGAGCGAGTAGAGGAAAACCATGGCGACATTTTTTCTACGATACGAAGGAAGGATATGCTTTTGCACCATCCATATGAGAGCTTCGATGTAGTTGTGAGGTTTCTGCAACAGGCAGCTGCTGATCCCGATGTAGTTGCAATTAGGCAAACCTTATATAGGACGAGTAGGAATAGCCCAATTGTCAAAGCTCTTTGTGAAGCGGCAGAGGCGGGTAAATCAGTGACAGCATTGGTAGAATTGAGAGCTAGATTTGATGAAGCTAAGAATATTCATCAGTCCCGTGCTTTGGAAAGAGCTGGAGCTCACGTTGTCTATGGTTTTTTAGATTTGAAGACGCATGCTAAGATTTCTGTGGTAGTAAGAAAGGAAGGCAGGCGTCTTGTATCTTATACTCATTTTGGTACTGGAAACTACCATCCAATTACAGCTAATTTTTATACTGATCTTAGTTTTTTCACTCGTGAACCTAGTCTTGCAAGAGATGCAACCAAAGTATTCAATTATATTTCCGGATATATAAAGCCAAAAAATTTCGAAAACATTAGTTTGGCTCCAGTGGATTTAAAGAAAACTATACTTGAGAATCTGGCTAATGAAATCAACTGTGTGTCAAAGGGATTAGAGGCCAAGGCCTGGATCAAACTAAACTCATTGATTGAAAGGGAAGTCATTGATGCTATGTACGAAGCCAGTAATGCAGGGGTCAAAATTGATTTGGTTGTAAGGGGAATTTGTGGCTTGCGACCCGGCCTTAGAGGTCTTTCAGAAAATATAAGGGTGAAATCTATAGTGGGTAGGTTTTTAGAACATTCAAGGATAGTTTGCTTTGGGAATGGAGCCGGTTTGCCTTCGCCTGATGCTAAAGTATATATATCTTCTGCTGATTGGATGGATAGAAATTTGAATCGAAGAGTTGAAGTGTTAGTTCAGATAGAAAATCCAACAGTGAAAGCACAAATAGTTAATCAGATTATGGCTGCTAATTTGAGGGACCAAGCACAATCATGGGTTTTGCAAGCTGATGGTTCTTATTTGAGAGACAATGATGCTCACGAGCGCAAATTCAGTTGCCATGATTTTTTTATGAAAAACCCCTCTCTTTCTGGGCGCGGCCGGGCCATAAAAAAATATCCTCCCCAATTATTGATAGAGCGGAAGATACATTAATCTTTTAACAATTGATTTATTAAACTAATTAAAGGTTAATTCATTGCTCCAATGAAAAATCAAGAAGAAACAAGAATAAGGACTAATTTACTATGTAGGACGGGTATAATTGATATTGGGTCCAACACAGTTAGGTTAGTTGTCTTTGAGGGTTCCTCTAGATCGCCACGGTATTTTTATAATGAAAAAGTAAATTGCGGTTTGGGCGTTAGGTTGGGTGAGACAGGTCGTCTCAATTCAAAGGGCGTAAGAAAAGCTATTAAGGCCTTGAGGCGTTTCATTTCGATAATGAATGGGATGAATTTAAAACTTGTCTATTGTGTGGCAACTGCGGCTGTTAGAGATGCAATAGATGGACCTCAATTTGTCAACCAGCTTGAGGAACAGTTTAAAATAAAAATCTGGGTTGTTTCGGGCAAAGAGGAAGGCATTTTGGCTGCATCTGGGGTTTTAATGGGCTGGCCTGAAGCTTCTGGCATTGTTTGTGACATTGGTGGTACTTCTTTGGAACTTGCATATCTAAAAGGAGGGACAATTAAGAAATCGCAATCTTTCAAGCTGGGGCCACTAGCATTAGACGGTTTCTCCCAAACTGAAAAAATAAAGAAAAATATAATTTATAAAAATCTGTCCATGATAGAAAAAGGATTTCCTAACTCTACTCAAGTTTTTTTTCTGGTTGGAGGTTGTTGGCGGGCACTGGCCAGGATTCACATGAATATGAATGATTATCCATTAAGAGTATTGCAGGGTTACAAAATTTCTGTTGATTCATTAAATGAAACTTTGGAATATGTATCCTCAACTAAGGTTCAGACTTTGGCAAAGGCAACCACATCTTCTATGGAAAGGCTAAAACTTTTACCTGATGCTAGCCGGGTTTTACAAGCTTTAATTCATAGTTTTAGGCCAAAAAGCATTATTTTCTCGGGTTATGGTATACGTGAAGGTCTATTCTACAAGCAGTTCAGTTCTGAAATAAAAGAGATGCAGCCTTTATTGGAAGCTTGCAGGTTTTTGGAAAACAACAGGGCTCGTTTCCCAGGATTTGGAGAGGTTCTTTATCGGTGGTTGAGACCAATATTTCATGACATTTCTCAGACTGAAGAAAAACTATATTTGGCAGCATGTCATTTACATGATACTATTTGGCAGGCACATCCAGATTATCGTTCTGAAGTATGTTTTGAAACTGTTACTGGTGCTAATCTCGGAGGCATTGATCATAAAGGTCGGGTGTTTTTAGCTCTTGCACTAATGTCTAGATATAAGAGGACTAATTTTAATAGTGTTAATAAGGAGATTTTGAATCTTCTGGATGAGACCTCTATAAGAAATGCAATGATACTAGGAACTTCTATGAGGTTAGGTTCAATGTTATCAGTGACTATTTCTTCAAATTTGATAAAAACCAAAATATTTTTGGAAGAAAAAGATATTTGTTTGAGCTTAAACGAAAAAGATAATTTTCTAGGCGAAGTTGTTGAAAAGCGCCTAACTCATTTGGCCCAATTAATGGGTTTGAATCCAAAAATCATTGTTGATTGAAATATTTTCTTACACTATACGCTAATGGACAGCTTTTTGTTTCCTCGGTGAACAAGTATCTTTTTGAATTTTCATAATATTTAGGATCCCAGATGTATTTGACCAAGTATTTCTTACCAATCTTAAAAGAAAACCCATCTGAAGCACAGATAACTAGTCATCGTCTGATGTTGAGATCGGGCATGATTAAGCAGTCTTCAGCTGGCATTTACTCATGGTTACCCTTGGGCTTGAAGGTTCTAAAAAAAATAGAAAAGATAGTTTTTGAAGAACAAGTTGCTGCAGGTCATATCCCAATATTGATGCCTACTATACAGCCTTCATAATTATGGGAGGAAAGTGGAAGATTGGATGACTATGGAAAAGAAATGCTGAGAATTGAGGATAGACATGGACGTCTAATGCTATATGGTCCCACAAATGAGGAATTAGTAACAGACATTTTTCGATCACATATTTCTAGTTATAAAGATTTACCGAAAACCTTCTTTCACATTCAGTGGAAATTTCGTGATGAAGTGCGGCCTAGGTTTGGAGTGATGAGGGGTCGGGAATTCTTTATGAAAGATGGATATAGCTTTGACATGGATAAGGATTCAGCTATTCATGCCTATAATAGACACATGATCAGCTACTTACGTACATATGAGAGATTGGACTTAAAAGCTATTCCTATGCAAGCTGACACTGGTCCTATAGGAGGGGATTATAGTCATGAATTTTTGGTCTTAGCTGAGACTGGAGAAAGCCAAGTTTTTTATGACAAAGAGATTACTGATTTGTCTTTGGGAGATAGAAATATAGATTACAGTGATAAACAGGCTATATCTACAATTGTTCAAGAGTTTACTAAACCTTATGCCAGAACTGATGAAACTCATGAGCAGGATCTTTTTAATAGAATACCAAGCGAAAGAAGGCTATCTGCTAGGGGTATTGAGGTAGGTCAAATCTTTTATTTTGGAACCAAGTACTCAAAATCTATGGGTGCTGATGTAGTACTTCCGAATGGGGACCGCACACCAGTAGAAATGGGTAGTCATGGGATAGGTGTATCCAGACTAGTTGGGGCTTTGATAGAAGCTAACCATGATGACTTGGGCATAATTTGGCCTTCTTCGGTAGCCCCATTCGATGTAGTAATTATAAATCTTAAACACGGAAATGAGGAGTCAGAAAAGGCTTGCAGGCAATTATATGAAGATCTAGTTTTAGCAGGTTTTGATGTCCTTTATGATGATAGAGATGAAAGAGTTGGCGTAAAGTTTGCTACTATGGATCTAATTGGAATACCTTGGCAAATTATTGTTGGGCCGAGAGATTTAGCAGAAGGTTTCTTAGAGCTAAAATGTAGGAAAGATGGGAGTAAAACAAGAATTCCACTGACTGAAGGATCTAGACAATTAGTGAATGAATTGAATTCTTAAGTTGTATTTGAGAGGTAAAAAATTTGGCAAGTGATAATACCAGCACAAGCCCTATAAAAAGGTCTGTTCCATTTTCTCAACTGGAGTTATTAATAGCTTGGAGGTATTTGCGTGCTAAACGTCGAGAAGGTGGGGTTTCTACCATAGCCTGGTATTCCTTTCTAGGCGTGATGTTGGGCGTTGCTACCTTGATAGTAGTTCAAGCTGTTATGGTTGGATTTAAAGAAGAATTTACGGATCGTATTGTAGGGGCTAACCCTCACATCATTATTCAAACCAACAAGATTCTTAAAGGGGTTGATTTCTCTTTTGATATAGAAAAATCGAAATCAATCGAGACCATGCTTCTTGATGAAAGAAGAGTAAAGCATGTTTACCCAGTAATAACTGGTCAAGTGATGGCAGCCAAAAACAAAAAATACTCGGGGTTACAAGTAATTGGAATAAGAAAGGAGGATTTGGCTAATATTGATCTAATATCGAATCCGGAAAAAAGGATGGGGAGAATAGAGGATTTTGGTAGAGGAATTGCTATAGGGCGTGGTGTGGCAAAAGATCTTAACCTTTCTATAGGAGATAATTTGCGACTTGTTTCTCCTGATGGGCTTAGTACACTTTTTGGTACTACTCCTCGTGTTTCAGATTTTGAAATCAGTTATATATTTAGTGTTGGAAGATATGACATTGATAAGTTCAGGCTTTATATGCCTCTTAAAGAGGCTCAAAAATTTTTCAACAAACAAAGTGAAGTTGATCGCATAAATGTGCTAGTCACAGAGCCACATTCAGTTCGGCAGGTTCAGGCAAAGCTCCAAAAAGATCTTGGACTTGACTATAATATTTGGACTTGGAAGGATATTTCTGGAGCTTTTTTAGCTGCGCTAGATGTGGAAAGAAGAGTCATGTTCATTATTTTGTCCTTAGTTGTCTTAATAGCAGCATTAAATATAGTTTCTGGATTGGTAATGCTAGTAAAGAACAAGGGTAAAGATATTGGTATTTTAAGAACCATGGGACTAAATGAAAATTCAATCATGCGAATTTTTATTCTGTGCGGGTCCCTTATTGGAATTTTTGGCACCATTTTTGGTGTGATTCTTGGAGTTTCATTTGCTTATTACTTACCGGAACTACAATTTCTTATTGAACAAATTTTGGGTAGAGAAGTCTGGAATCCGGAACTCCGGTTCCTTACTGAAGTTCCTGTGCGCGTAAGGTTTTCTGACATTTGTTATGTAAGTGTAGTGGCTTGTGGTTTGTCAATTATTGTAACAGTAATCCCAGCAAGAAATGCAGCAAGATTAGATCCAGTGGAAGCTCTAAGGCATGAATAAGGTTGTAATCCTAGAGTTATCTGATTTAAGAAAATCCTTTAAGATAGCTGATAAACAAGAAACAAAAATATTTGAAAAAGTTAACTTAAAATTGAAGAGTTCAGAACTTGTTGGAATCATTGCACCTTCTGGCACAGGAAAAACCTGTCTGTTAAATATATCTGGCCTACTGGATCAAGCCACGAGTGGATCTGTACGTGTTTTAGGTCAGGATTCTAAGAGGATGACGGTTGAGAAGAAAAATACGATTAGACGAAACCATATAGGATTCGTTTTTCAATCGAGTAATTTGTTGAACGAATTTAGTGCTGTTGAAAATGTGGCATTATCAAGAATTATTAAAGGTTACAGTTTCAATGAATCATTAGAGTACTCTAGGCAATTGCTTTCAAAAGTAGGTTTAGAAAGTCGACTGCACAACCGGCCACTTGAACTTTCTGGGGGGGAACAGCAGAGGATAGCTATTTGTAGAGCCGTAGCAAATGATCCCCAGTTGTTATTAGCCGATGAACCTACTGGTAATTTGGACCAAGAGAATTCCACATTAGTTTTTGATTTGCTACTAAGAATGGTGAAGCAAGAAAACGTATCGGCCTTGGTTGCCACACATAATCTTGATTTAACCAAAAAAATGGATCGAGTGCTTAAATTAACAAAAACCGGTTTGGTGGATTTATAGACTGATTCAATTTAAGCATGAATTTGTAATATTTATCCATTGTTCATCGCTAATGTTGAGTACAGTTTCGGTGTCTAAAATTTTTGGATCATTAGGTGCATAGTAGTTTTCTACTATTAGGTCAAAATTTGCTTCAAAACCTAGAATATAGGCAAAAAGAGTGTGTAGCTTTTGCTCTTTTAGAAAACGTGTGAAGACCAGTCTTTCCTCAAAAGACTTGAGGGCTAGTTTTAAGATTTTTTCAAATTTTTTGTGAGATTCTTTCTGTTTAAACCAATTAAAAGGGATTACAATTAGTCCTCCGGGTAGTATTAGTGGTGATAATAGAGATGATTTTGTGATTGATATATCTATTCTAGTTTCAAGGCCAAATTCCCTTACTATCTTATTTTCAAGTTCTTTTGTTTCATTCTGTTTCGTGCATATATTTTCTACTAAATTTTCTTTTTCCAGTAGGGATCTGACAAAAATAGTTTCGTAACGTGGTTTAATAATATCAAGTGTGATTAGTCTGAGTATGGTCGGGAAGGAAACAACAAATAGAATGGTGAGTAATAGAGTCAATGACTTTACAAGATGGCTGAATTTGAGCGCGGGCCCTTTAGATATTTTTCCTTGTTCACAAATCATAGTTATAGCCTCTATCATTTCTGCATCGTGAATAATTAATTCCTCTTCTCTATCCAATCCGAGGCCAAATGTAGTTCTGGTCAAATTCTTATGCATGACCACGATAGAGTTGAAATTCCAATGATCTAACGGAATCGCATTGTCATCTGCGATAATAATTGATGATTTACCAAATGATACTATCACTTCTTTTGGATTGGTTTCCTTTTTTTCAATCCAAAGTCCCTTAGATTCTAAAATTCGGTATTTTTTTATAGCAGTCATATGAGTAGTAATTTTGATCCACTACTGTTGAATGTCTGGATGCTGATAGTTTTGATTTTCGAGAATTTTTCTAAGCCCTATTTTAGAAATCTTGCCAGTGGCAGTATGAGGTATTTCCTCGACAAAAATGATGTCATCAGGAATCTGCCATTTAGCCACATAATCTGACATGAAATCAGTTATTTCTTTTTCTTTTACTCTTGTTCCTTTTTCGCACACAACCACAAGGATAGGTCTCTCGTCCCATTTTGGGTGGAAGACCCCGATGGCAGCAGCTTCGACAATTTTGGGATGGCCAACGGCAGCATTTTCAAGCTCAATGGAAGAAATCCACTCACCACCCGATTTGATGATATCTTTTGATCTGTCGGTGATGCTCATGTATCCATTTTCATCAATGGTAGCAACATCACCGGTGTCAAACCACCCATCATTATCAACGACTTTTTCATCAAACTTAAGATATTTTTGAACTACTGCTGCTCCACGAGCCCAAAGTTTTCCTTGTGTTTTTCCATCATTTTTTAACTTGTTACCATTATCATCAGTCAATTTTAGTTCCACTGTAAAAGGTGGGTGGCCTGTTGTTTCTTGAACAGAAATCTTTTCTTCTTCAGATAGTTCTAATACTTCAGGTTTGAACGAGCAAATTGTTCCCAAGGGAGACATTTCTGTCATTCCCCAAGCGTGTAGAACCTTAACTCCAAAATCTTTTTGGAAAGATTCAATCACTGCTTTTGGGCATGAAGACCCCCCAATGATTACTCGCTTTAGTGAAGAAAGTTTTAGTTTTTTTTCCTTCAAATAATTTAGAAGAAGCAGCCAGATAGTTGGTACGGCGGCTGTTACGGTTACGCCTTTCTCAAGCATTTCATAGAGAGCTTCAGGTGTCATTTCTTTTCCAGGCATTACCATCGATGCTCCTACAAGGGGAGCTGTGTAACCTATTGACCATCCATTTGCATGAAACAAAGGAACAACAGGCATAATGCGATCCGTGGAGGACAAATTTATCATGTCAGGTGAGGCTGAAGTTAATGCATGTAAAACATTTGATCTGTGCGTGTACACAACTCCTTTTGGATTGCCCGTTGTCCCAGATGTGTAACAGATTCCGCATGCTTCGGTTTCGTGACCAGTGACCCATTCAAAATCCGAATCCTCATTGGCAACTAATTCTTCATAGCAAATGAGGTTTGGTAAATTTGATCTTGGCATATTTGCTTTATCAGCAAGAATAATAGCGTGCGTCACCGTTTTACAAGTAGGTAGTATTTCCTCTAATATCTTTATCAAATCCAAATCTACCATCAATATTTTATCTTCGGCATGATTAATGATATAGGTTAGTTGCTTACTAAAAAGCCTTGGATTTAGGGTGTGGTTTATAGCTCCAGAACCCGGTATGCCGTACCATAATTCAAGGTGCCTTGCCGTATTCCAAGCCATTACACCAATTCTATCACTCTTTTTTATGTCTAACTTTTGTAAAGCTTTTGATAATTTTTTTGCCTTTATGCGAACAGAACTCCAGTTTGTTTCAACAATAGGGCCTTCTACATTTCTGCTGATGATTTTGCGCCAAGGATGATATCTTGCAGCATGATCCAATATCTCAGAAACTCTAAGAGAAAAAGGTTGCATCAGGTTATCCATTTAAAGACTCCAATAAAAGTTATTAAATTAATAATACAATCAATTTTTAGTTTCTACCAAAACGGTAGAAAAAAACCAAAAAAAAATCATAAAATTAAATGATGCTTCACCTAAAAAGTCTATTATTTAAGAGTTGTTGCATATTTTTCATAAAATGTTTCGTTTGATTCTGCTAAATTTAGGAGTAAGTTCCCAGCCTGAAATCTAGTACCATATTTCTTTGAAAGTTGTTCACATTTTTTTACAATCCACTGACTACCCTTCAAGTCCATCCAACTAAATGGACCGCCTGCCCATGGCATGCAACCCCAACCAAGTATGGCGCCTAGATCTCCTTCTCTAATATCAACTAGTACTTTGGACTCTAATGCTCTAACAGCTTCTAGACACTGTATTAAGGCCAATCGGAACTTAACTTCTGAGAAATTAGGTTGATCCTTTCTACGCGGGAAATGCGTTTTAAGATCTGGCCATAAGCAAACCCTTTTCCCGCGTTCATTATAGTCATAAAATCCAGCACCTACTTTTCTGCCAAACCTTTTATTCTTTTCCATCAAGGACAAGACGTTACTAATACCATCATCCTCCAAATCTTTGCCTAAAGCTTTCTTGGTTTGGTGTGCGATGCTAATTGCTAGTTCTATTGATACTTCGTCGATTAATTGTAGCGGACCTAAAGGCATTCCTAATTGGAGCGCAGCATTTTCAATTACTTGAGGTGGAACACCTTCTTTAACCATTATTATTCCTTCATTTATGTAAGGAATGATGCAGCGATTAGCGTAGAAATTTCTAGCATCATTGACAATAATTGGTGTTTTTCTAATTTGTCGCACAAAGTCAAAAGCGAGAGCAATAGCGCTTTCACTGGTTCTTTTTCCTTTGATGATTTCAACCAAGTTCATTTTGTGAACTGGACTGAAGAAGTGTATTCCTAAGAATTTTTCTTGGTTAGGAATTGAGTTTGCTAAGTCAGTAATTGGTAAGGTTGAGGTATTAGAAGCAATTATAGTTTTTTTATCAGCATGATTGTTAATTTCCCTCAATACCACGTTTTTTATTTTGGGATTTTCAAATACAGCTTCAATAGCAAGATCAGTTTTACTCAGATCATTGTATCTAGTAGAAGGGCTTATTCTGTTCAATATTTCTTGTTTTTTCTCCTCAATAAGTTTACCCCGCTTTACTCCTGTTTCCAAAATTTGGCTTATTTTTGATATTCCTAGATTTACTGACTCTAGGTCTTTATCTATTAATGTGACATTAATGCCATTCAATGCGGCTGAGTACGCAATTCCTGCACCCATCATACCCGCACCTACAACGCCAATGTTCTCTAATTTATTTGCTTGACTTTTCTTTGGTCTTCTTAACCCTTTTTCGATAGCATTCTTATTGATGAAAAGTGTTCTAATCATATTGGAAGTGCTTTTCTCCGTTAGTATTTTCGTAAACCAACGAGCTTCAATTCTTAGGGCAGTATCAAAATCAGTCAATGCGCCTTCATAGATGGCAGACAAGAGATACTTTGCAGCAGGATAAACATTCTTAGTACGGGAGCTAATCATTGCGGAAGCACCTACAAAGGTCATAAATCCACTAGGATGATATGGGGCTCCACCAGGCATTTTATATCCTTTTTTGTCCCACGGTTTGGTAATTACCTCATCCGTCGCATTGATTATCCAATTCTTTGCGTCATTTATCAAATCATCTGAGCTAGTAATTTCATCAATTAGACCAGCCATCTTAGCATTTTTCGGAGAAAACATTTTGCCCTCCATCAGAATAGGAGCACTGGCCATTAAGCCAACCATCCTACTCACTCGCGTTGCTCCTCCAGCGCCTGGAAATAATCCCACTAGGATTTCGGGGAGTCCGACTTTACTTCTATTGCCCTCTGCAACTATTCTGTGGTGGCAAGCTAGACCTATTTCTGTTCCAATACCGGCAGATAACCCAGGATTTGCCCAAACAAATGGAATACCTTTCTTTTTTGTTTTTTTATCCATTCCCCCATGCTCTATCTTTCGAAGAAGTTTGTGGACTCTCATAATGAATTCGAAAATTTGTTTATTCTTTTGATTCATTGTATTAGCCTGTAAATCGGCTAAAACATTGAGATCCATCCCAGCTGCAAAATCTTTCTTTCCAGAAGTAATAATAACTCCTTTTACTTTCTTAGTTGATAACAATTCGTCAACGATATTTTCAAGTTCTACAATTCCCTTTAATGTCAAAACGTTTAGGGTTTTATTGGGTAAATCCCACTTAACTATAGCTATTTCATCTTTCCCAATCTCTAGATTAAACTCTGACATAATCTATCTCCCTTAGATTCTTTCTATGATGGTAGCACTACCCATGCCAGAGGCCACACATAAGGTGATGAGAGCAATGTTTTTATCTGATCTTTCTAACTCATCAAGGGCTGTTCCAAGGATCATGGCACCAGTTGCACCCAAGGGATGCCCCATCGCAATTGCTCCGCCATTAACATTAACTTTATTCGGATCTAAATTGTAGGCTTGGATGAATCGCAAAACAACTGAAGCAAAAGCTTCGTTTACTTCAAAGACATCAATGTCGGAAATTTGCATTTTTGCTGCTTCAAGGGCCTTTTTTGCTGCTGGTATTGGACCGGTTAGCATTATGGTAGGATCAGTTCCCACCTTAGCAGTTGAGACAATCTTAGCTCTAGGTTTTATACTTGAAATTTTACCAAACTCTTGATTAGCTATTAAGACAGCTGCTGCACCGTCAACAATTCCACTTGAATTACCTGCATGGTGTATATGCTCTATCTTTTCAAGATTAGGATATTTTTGTATAGCAACACCGTCAAACCCCGGCATTGTTTCTCCCATGTCTTTAAAACTAGGCTTGAGAGAGCCTAGGCTTTGCATGCTAGTTTCAGGTCTGATGCTTTCATCTTTACGAAGGATCTCTATCCCATTCTGATCCTTAACTGGGATTACTGATTTACTGAACCTATTTTCTTTCCAAGCTAGATGTGCTCTTCTTTGACTTTCTACAGCGTATGCATCAACGTCATCTCTAGAAAAACCATACAATGAGGAAATAATATCTGCAGAAATACCTTGCGGTACAAAATGAGTGTTCATTGCTAAACTCGGATCAGCTGCAATAGCAGCTCCATCTGATCCCATTGGTACGCGACTCATCATTTCAACACCACCAGAAATATAGGCTAATCCTGCCCCAGCCTTTACTTGGTTTGCAGCTAGATTGACTGCTTCTAGTCCGCTTGCACAAAATCTATTAATAGATAATCCAGGGGTGGTTTGGTCAAACCCAGCTTTTAGCACTGCTGATCTTGCGAGACAACCACCCTGCTCTCCAACCTGAGTGACATTCCCCCAGATTACATCTTCTAAAAGGTTTGTCTCTAGCTGGTTTTTATCTCTAATACCTTTGAGAATCTCTGCAGAAAGGTAGACCGAGGTTAGTTCGTGAAGTGATCCATCTTTCTTTCCTTTTCCCCTCGGACTTCTCACTGCATCAAAGATCATAGCATCTTTCAATGTTCTCTCCTTTCATTAAAATTATTAGTGAATCAATTGAAAATAGCTCTCTTGCTGATTAATTGTTCATTTATTAGTTTTGTTGTACCAGTTTCTTTGATTTGAAAACAGATTTAAAACTGATCTGGTTCTAGGGACATTAAGATTTTATCTCCAGCTTCAATTTTGGTAGCTAAGAACATAGTTTTGGGTAGTGTGTTTGCCATATAGTATTTACCTGTAACAATCTTTGCTTCGAGAAATTTGTTGATTTTATCCCCTGCTTTCTTTTTTTCTGAAACGCGACTCACTATTTTCACCCACATGAAACCTATGCAAAATATCCCTAATAAGTGTAGAAAATCTGACGCACCAGCCAAAGCAGCGTTTGGATTCTTTATGCCATTATCCAGTAAGAATTTTAGTGCACTTTCTAGGTCTTTGAGAGAATTTTTTAGTGGAACAAAAAATTCGTTTTCTATTTCTTCACTTACTGTGCTTTGATGTAGGTATGTTGTCACCAGTTCACGGAGATACATGATATTTGCTCCTCCATCAGAATTTAGTTTTCGACCAACTAGATCGATCGCCTGGACACCATTTGTTCCTTCATAGATCATAGCAATTCGGGAGTCTCTGACTAGTTGACTCATACCCCATTCTTCAATGTAACCATGTCCTCCAAAAATTTGTTGCCCAACTACGGTCATATCAAATCCAATATCACTAATATAACCTTTGATAACTGGCGTGAGTAAAGAAGCGAGGCCATAAGACTTTTTGTCAGATGAGCGGGTACCCTTATCCAGTAGAAGGGCGGTCCATAAGGTTAAGGCTCTAGCCCCTTCTATAAAAGATTTTTGGTTCATCAAGTTTTTGCGCACATCTGGATGGCATATTATAGGTTTTGGACTAGTACTAAATTTCCCATCTCTTTCTAGGGATTTGCCCTGCACCCTTTCTTTAGAGTAGATCAAGCTACTCTGATATGCTACTTCTGCTAAAGCCAAACTTTGCACTCCGACCCCTAAGCGCGCCTCATTCATCATGGTAAACATGGTCTGGACGCCTTTGTGTTTTTCTCCTAACAAATAGCCAATAGCTCCATCATAATTTAAAACACATGTGGCATTCGCATGGATTCCCATCTTTTTCTCAATCGATCCTATGGACAAATCATTTTTCTTACCCATACTCCCATCATCATTAACTAGGAATTTTGGAACTATAAATAGCGAAATTCCTTTTACACCATTAGGACCACCTGGGACCTTTGCTAAAACCAGATGTATGATGTTTTCGGCCAAATCATGGTCTCCTGAAGAGATAAAGATTTTTTGCCCAGTAATTTTGTATTCCACTTTGGATATTGGCTCAGCTTTAGTTTTGATCATACCAAGATCAGTACCACAATGTGGCTCTGTCAAATTCATGGTGCCAGTCCATTCGCAAGTCACTAGTTTAGGTAGGTAGGTGTTTTTTTGAATACTATTACCATGGGCTAATATGGTGGCATAAGCACCATGCGTGAGAGCCTTATAAATGGTTAAAGATATGTTGCACGAGGAAAAAATTTCTCCAAAAATTAGAGATAGTGTGATTGGAAGTCCTTGCCCTCCATATAAAGGATCACAGTCAAGACCCGTCCATCCACCTTTTCTAATCTCATCGAAAGCATTTACAAAGCCCTTTGGGGTAATCACCGAACCATTTTCAAGTTTACATCCTTCTTCATCACCAGATCTATTAATAGGTAGCATGATCTCAGTTGCTACTTTGGCCCCCATGGTTAGTATTTCAGATGTAAATTCTGGGGTTAATTCACTGAAACCCTCTATTTCTTGTTCTGAAGCATGAAAGAGTTCATGGAGTAAGAAGTGAAATTCTTCTAATGGAGCTTGGTAAGTTGTCAAAAAACTTTTCCTTTGCTAGTGATTATTACCAGCTCTTGATTTTGTTTGCTTTTCGATCTTAATTTCTCGAGAATCGAGGACTTTTTCACCCCACTGCAACATTTCTTTGAGGTCTTGGATAGCAGTGGTTAATTCATTTTTCTGTTCTACCATCACCGTTAGCCTTTCGGTTGCCAGTTTATAGGTCTTCGCCAATTGTGTTTTTTGTTGGTCTCCAATATCATAAAGGTTCAGCAATTGCCTAATATCTTCTAGGGAGAATCCAAATCTTTTTCCTTGTAAAATAAGTTTTAATCTAGCCCTATCTCGACGAGTGAATAGGCGTCTTTGTCCTTCTCTGATTGGGAAAAGAAGTTCTTTTGATTCATAAAATCTCAAAGTCCGAGGTGTTACTTTATAAAAGTCACACATTTCTTTGATAGTACATACTTCGGTAGTCATCTTATTCATCAAATACTCCTCCTTAATTTAGTTAAGCATTACATTACGTTCACGTCAACTATGACCTAACGTCACAAATTGAACAAATATTCAATTGATTTTTTTCATTATTGAAAAAAATGCATAAAGCACTTGCTTTTTGCGAAAAATGAGCCTCCTCACAGATCATGAACATAGATTAAATTAAGGAGTTGTCATTCAACAAAATGCTTAATATGCTTTTGCTGGATTTCATGTGTTAGCTTATTTGTAAAACTAAATTATAGGAACTATTTTTGGATAGAGGATCACCCGGTATTACTAATCGGAGAATTGGTCAGATAGCCATTCCTATGATATTGTCTAATATTACGGTTCCATTACTTGGATTTGTTGATACCGCTGTTATTGGCCAGCTTGGTCAGGCAGAACTGATAGCAGCTCTTGGTTTAGGATCTATCCTAATTAGTACTCTTTATTGGTTGTGTGGATTTCTTCGAATGGGCACGACAGGTCTTACTGCACAAGCCAAAGGAGCAGAGGATGCAATAGAGGTATTTCAAATTTTAATAAGAGGGTTGGGACTTGGTTTGCTTTTGGGAAGCCTAATTCTACTGATTTCTTCTCCCATTTTTCAGGTTTTTTTCATCATTTTCCCTGCAGAAGTTTCAGTAGAGGCAAACGCTCTTCATTATGTGCAGATCCGTATTTTGTCTGCTCCCTTTGCTATAGCTAACATTACTATAATCGGTTGGTTAATAGCTATGGAAAAAACCGTACGGGTTTTTTTTATACAGCTCATTATAAATGTGCTTAATCTAGGCCTAAACCTTTTTCTTGTATTAGTCTTAGATTACGGTGTAGAGGGCATAGCATACGCGACATTAACATCTGAAATATGCGGGTTCTTGATCTCCTTAATTATGTGTAGAGGGATTCTAAACTTCAAGAAAAATTTTGTCATTGGAGGAATATTCAAATGGGATAAATGGGTAAATCTGTTTTCTCTTAACGCCAATATATTTTTGAGATCTTTGCTCCTCGAATTTGTTTTCATAAGTTTTTTCTTTTGGGGAGCAAGCTTTGGGACAGTAGTTCTGGCGGCAAATCAAATTCTAATACAGTTTTTGCATATTATTGCTTATGGTTTAGACGGCTTTGCATTTTCCGCAGAAGTTTTAGTTGGCATATCTTATGGCCGTAAGAATTTAGCCGATTTAAGAACTTCGGCATTACTATGTACTAAGTGGGCAGGATTTTCAGCACTTTGTCTTTCTACGTTTTTTTTGTTTTTTGGTTCATTTGTTGTCCAATTCATGACTACTTCAACTGAGGTTGTTGCAACTGCTCAGGATTATCTGTTGTGGATCACATTGGCTCCTGTTTTAAGTTTTTTAGCATATATAATGGATGGTGTTTTTTTTGGCTCTACCCATACCGCAGATCTGCGCAAAGCTATGATAATGTCTGCCTTATTTTATTTCCTCACAGCCGTGGTTTTGAGTGAGGCCTATCAGAACCATGGTTTGTGGATGTCATTAAGCCTTTTTTCATTGATGAGAGCTTTAACGCTACTTTATTATTATCCAAATATTGAGCGATCAGTTTCTGCCATTAGATAATCAAGATTTTTTGAACCTACTGCTTCAGAAATATGGTTATAACCTTCTGTTTCCAGAATATCATTCATTTCAGACAAAATATCTCTCACAACATATGGTCCTTGATATGTTAATGCGGTGTAAAGCTGAACTACGCTAGCACCAAGACAAATTTTCTTATATGCATCTTTTCCTGAAAAAATTCCACCAACCCCTATAAGAGGAACTTTACCGTCAGATAGGTAATAGAGTTTGGCTAGGATTGTATTGGAAATATCAAATAGGGGTTGACCTGATAGCCCCCCTGACTCATTGCAATAGGAGCTATTTAAGCTGGGTCTCTTCGTTGTTGTATTGGTGGCAATTATACCAGAGACCTTATATTTTTGGGTTATTTCTAGGATGGATTTTAACTCTGTATCATTAAGATCAGGTGCAATTTTCAGTAATATTGGCTTTTTATCCAGTATGACGGCATCATTTTGCATTATTTTTTCCACTAATTTGGTAAGATCATTCTTACTTTGTAGATTTCGTAAACCTTCTGTATTCGGGCTTGAGACATTTATAGTAACAAAATCTACTGTATGGGAACTATGGGATAGAACCTGGATATAGTCTGAAATTTTGTCAAAACTATTTTTATTGGCTCCTATATTTAAACCTATCTTTCCACCGCCTTTATAAGAGGTTAATTTTCTGACTAAATGATTCATTCCGCGGTTGTTGAACCCTAGTCTATTTATTATACCTTGGTCTTCTTTCAAACGGAATATTCGAGGTTTTTTATTTCCCTTTTGTGGATGGGGGGTAATCGCACCTACTTCAAGAAAACCAAACCCTAGAGAAAAAAGTCCCGGGACTACTTCTGCATCTTTATCAAATCCCGCTGCAAGGCCTATTGGATTTGGTAAGTTAATTTCACAGAAATGAACATTTAGTTTTTTATATTTTGGGAGTCCTCTTGTATCAAAATTTAATACTTTTAGGGCTTTTAAAGCCAAAGTATGAGCTTGCTCAGGCTGTATCAGGTGTAGTATTTTCAGTACAAATTTAAAGAGATTTTTTTTCAAGAAGAAATTCCTTCAAAAATTATATTTTTAATTGGATTGAATAAAGGATTTGGGAATTCCACAAGCAGTCATAGTAATGTGGGAAAAGCTTCAGGTTTCTGGATAATTCCCATTTTAATTTATTTCTTAAGTGACTCTCTTGAAATGCCGATACAAAGACTAGGTTATAGTGTGAGAAGTGCTTTTTTATAGTATCGCAGAGCTGTTCGCGTGTCGAAAAATGTATGAAGCCGTCTCTTAAATCATCTTCTGACCCTTTTGTTTTACCAGTAGTGAAAAATGAATCATAATCTGGTTTGGTAAACACTTTGTAAACCAACATCACGCAGCTCGCATTATTTTATCCTATATTTATGCTATAAATATTAGCATTCTATCAATAGATTTGTATATTAATCCTAATACTATTATAAAGTCTACGGATTGTACTAATGATATTTCTCTGCTAACCTCATCCTTATAAAATGATAAGTGTGAGTGCTTGGACCGTCTAGAAGACTGGGAATGCTACAATACGATGTCGCCGAAGCCGGCTCGGAGTTGCCGGTGATTGTAAAGAAGGACAATAGAAATGACCAAAGGTACAGTAAAGTGGTTTAATGTGAGTAAAGGGTTCGGTTTTATCCAACCAGAGGGAGGCGGAAAAGATGTCTTCGTTCATGTTACGGCTGTAAGAGAAGCAGGTTTAGAAACCCTTGATGAAAATCAAGAAGTTGAATTTGAAATGGTTGACGGTCGTGATGGGAGACAATGCGCAGGAGACATTAAGGTCGCGTAAGTTAAGCAACTACTTTATTCTTTACACAAATGTTCTTCAGTCCTCTGGGATAGCTAGCTGGCGGTAAATAGATGGATCCCAGTGGCACGCAAAGCCATCACCATCTGGGTCCAAGTTTTTTGAATCTATTTCCGGTCCTCCTGAATTAAGGAAAAACCTTTGAGCGTTTGAATCACTATTAAATATTGCGCATTCAGTACTGTGGTCAAAGGTATGAAATGAAGGCCTAGAATAAATAGATTGACCTTTTTGATTTAAGGAGCTTCGGGCAAAAGAAGCTATGTTAATGTCTTGATCTGTTGGAGTAGGTTTTTCAGTCTCTATGACTATTCTTTCCTTTCTGGCTATAGCCAACTTTTCTGCTGCCTCAGCTTTGTCTTTGCTTTGTTGTTCTAATGTTTCTAATGACAAATCCAACCTATCATGACCCTCTAACAAACCATTTTCATTGATAGGAGTAGCCAATGAAGGTTCATCCATTACGTTTGCTACTCTATTTTGTTCATAATTTTGACATGATACTAACAAGAATATAAGGTACCAAAAGAACGCCTGGAATGACGGTCTTAGATACATTATCTTGTCCACCACTGATCTGGTTTAAACTTAAAACCACTATCTTGTTCTAAACGGAAAGCTACATTCAAAACTTCAGCCTCTTTCCAGGCGGGACCTATTATTTGAAGTCCAAGGGGTAGGCCATTGTCTGTTGTGCCTGTAGGTATGCTGATGGCAGGCAATCCGGCTAAGTTAGCAGGAACAGTGAAGACATCATTTAAATACATTTCAACAGGGCTTTTGTCACCTTTAGATCCCAAGGGGAAAGCAGGAGATGGCGTAGTAGGTGTCAGGATTGCATTGATACCCTTGGAAAAAACATTCTCAAAATCCTTTCTAATAAGACTCCTCACTTTCAGAGCTTTTTGATAATATGCTTCATAAAACCCTGCAGATAATACATAAGTTCCAACCATAATTCTTCGCTTAACTTCATCTCCAAAACCTTCTGATCTTGTTTTCTCATAAAGTTTGTTAATCCCTTCACCTTTTTTTAAGGTTGCTCTATATCCGTATTTTACTCCATCGTACCGAGCCAAATTAGATGATGCTTCAGCAGGAGCTAACACATAATAAGTAGGTAAGGAATATTTTGTGTGAGGCAGCGAAATGTCTACTATCTTGGCTCCTGAATCTCTTAAAAGCTCAATTCCAGTCTCCCACAATTTAATTATTTCAGAGGGAGTTCCTTCAATTCGGTATTCAGCAGGAATTCCAATTTTTTTACCACGCATATCTCCATCAAGTGCTGCTTCAAAATCAGGGACCTTGTTTGCCACGCTTGTGCTATCTTTCTTATCATGGCCAGAAATTATTTCGAGTAAAATTGCGGAATCTCTAACTGTTTTTGTTATGGGGCCCGCTTGATCAAGAGATGAGGCAAACGCAATTATCCCCCATCTGGAGCACCTTCCGTAGGTGGGCTTGATCCCCACGACTCCATTGAATGCTGCAGGTTGTCTTATAGAGCCGCCTGTATCAGTTCCTAAAGATGCCAGACATAGGTCTGCGGCAACTGCTGCAGCTGAACCTCCTGAGGATCCTCCTGGCGATAGTGGTTGCATTTCAGCAGCAACTTGCCATGGATTGATTGCTGGACCGTAAATGGATGTCTCATTAGATGATCCCATCGCAAACTCATCCATATTAAGCTTACCGAGTAAAATAGCATTCTCAGCCCATAGTTTACTAGTAACAGTACTCTCATAGGGAGGAATAAATCCTTCAAGAATCTTGGAAGCGGCTTGGGTTGGTAGAGATTTGGTGCAGAAAATATCTTTTACAGCTAGAGGTATGCCACATAACTTGCCTTTGTCAGCTGATTTGACTAATTTGTCACAGTGTCTTGCCTTTTCTAAAGCTAGTTCTGCTGTCGTTAGGCAAAAAGTATTCAGTTTTTGGCTGGTTTCTATTTTTGCCAAGTAGTGTTCTGTTAGTGCTACAGCGGAAACCTCTCTCTTAGAAAGAAGGTCCCTTGCTCTTGAAATTGTTAAGCTTTCCAATTTTGACATTCACTCTATAACCTTCTTTACGGTGAAAAATCCTTCTTTAGACTCTGGGGCATTTTGCAGGATTAATTCTATGTAATTCCCATCTTTAACTATATCTTCAGTGCGGTTGGTATGACCCTTGGAACTGTCAGCATCCAAACCTGGGACATCAGAAATATCCACCGCATTGAGTTGGTTCATTAACCCAATAATTTCACCAATTTGCTTGGAAAACATTTTAATATCATTTGCTGAAAGTTCTATTTTTGCAAGATTGGCAATTTTCTTTACAAGGTCATTATCAATAGACATGTCAGCATTTCCTGATTTGATGGTTGTCTAGTAGAGCTTTATCTTCGTATTTTTAATCATGCAAGTCTTTAAATGCCACTTATTCGACTTAGCTAGTTTTGCAATCTTTCTTTATTGGAGAATAGTTCACAGCAGTTTCACTGGTTATAAGGGTTGGCATTCCTTCATCTTCTCTCCTTAAAGAATTTCTTCATTAATTTTGCAGACTCATCTTCGCTGATATTTGGGTAAATTTCGAGAGGAAGGCCTATTTGAGATTTTCCCACCAATATATCATAATGATCTAGGGCTGTATCGGATGTATCACTCGCGCCATAGTATAATCTAGCTATTCTAGCATTAATTATCGCATTCAAACACATTTGACAAGGCTGTAAGGTCACGTATATATCATGCCCTATTAATCTTTCGGATTTTTGCTTTTGGCATGCTTTTCTAATACTCAATATTTCAGCATGGGCTGTTGGATCAGTGAGTTCTTTGGTTCTATTCCCAGCCTTTGCTACGATGATGCCGTTTTTATTGACAATGACGGCCCCCACTGGTACCTCATCTCGTTGAGCAGCTTTTTTTGCTTCTTCTAAAGCCATTTCCATGAATGATTTAAATTTGTGCATAATGCAAAAGGATTAAAAAGGTTTTAATGAAGTTTTATTTTTGAAATGTCTCAGAAAGAACATCATAACCAAAGACTCTCAAAATTTCTAGCTTATGCAGGTATAGCATCAAGGAGGAATTCTGAGAAGTTAATCATAAATGGTAGAGTTATTGTCAATGGTTTAATCGTATTGGATCCAGCAACTACAGTGTCAACGAGTGATAATATTTTTTATAATGGATGTCCTGTGAAACATGAATTCATCAAATCAAGGATCTGGCTTTATCACAAATTAGTTGGAGAAATATGCTCAGACTCTGATCCTTTTGGTAAGAGGACTGTATTTGATTCATTTCCTAAAGGCTTAGGCAAAGTCTGTTTGGTTGGCAGGTTAGATTATAAGTCTGAGGGACTATTACTTTTGACAAATAAAGGATTTATCAAAAGATATCTTGAGCTACCGAGGAACCAAGTAATGAGAACATACAGGGTGAAAATATGGGGTCAAAATTTGAATGATGAGACCTTAGAACCTATCAGAGAAGGGATCACCGTATCTGGTATACACTATGCACCTATGACCGTCGATATTCTTTCAAAGGGGGTCAAGACTGGCTGGTTAAAAATTAGTCTCACAGAGGGTAAAAATAGGGAGATAAGGAAAGTTTTAGAAAGTATTGGGTTAAATGTTAGCAAACTAATAAGAATTAGGCACGGAAATTTTTTTTTAGGAAAACTCGGACGTGGTAAAATTAAGGAGGTTTTGATACCTAATTCGCTGAGCAGGAGTTTAGACAGAAGTTTAGAAAAATGATTGACTGCTCAAGTGAATATTCAGTAGAGTGCCGTGTGGAAAGCTGAATGATCGCATCGTGTAGATGAGGAAAGTCCGGACTCCAAGGAGAAATGGTGCCGGGTAACGCCCGGCCAGGGCAACCTGAGGGAAAGCGCAACAGAAAGGATACCGCTCAATTTGAGTAAGGGTGAAATGGTAAGGTAAGAGCTTACCGCCTGCTTGGCAACAAGGAGGGCATTGCAAGCCCCACCAGGAGAAAGACCAAATAGGAACTGAGATTGAATCTGAGTATTCGATATCTCCTAAGTTACGGTTCGGGTAGGTCGTTTGATCCAGTTGGAAACTACTGGGCTAGATGAATGATTATTGAGCTTAAATGCTTACAAAATCCGGCTTACAAGCTTTCCACAGTTTTTCAGTTTAATGGTTTTTTACCAGTTCAAGGCTAAAAGTGTCTATCTGTAGCCGGTCAAATTATTTTGAATACTAAATGTTGTAATAAAAAAAAAGCATAATATGTTATAAAAAACCATTGATTTCCATATTTTCCCATGCTATACCTTTTGTTGTTGAGGAAAAGATTTCATACAGGCATCTCCCTCCAATCTTGTAGTTTGGCAAAAAAAAAAATACCAAATTACGATTGAAACTAGGCAACGGTTACTGTTAGCAGGCGGTAACCGTTGCTTTAACTTGAGGAACCTTCAAAGTTAGACTGGCAAGGTAAGGCATGAGACGTTTTAGAGGTGAGGCTGAAAATAAAGTTGACGGAAAGGGACGGGTTTCTATTCCGGCTCCTTTTAGGAGGGTACTTGAGGAAGGAGATCCAGATTGGTCTGATGGCTTTAATCCAAATTTCGTCCTTGTTTATGGTAGGAGAAACAATAAGTGTCTTGAGGGATATTCACTAAAATCTATGAATGATGTTGATGATTTGGTTTCAAGGTTGCCGCGTTATTCAAAGGAGAGGGAAATTCTAGAGAGATTTTTGAATTCACAATCAATTTATGCCCAAGTTGATGAAAATGGTAGAATAGTCTTACCCCCCAAACTTAGACAAATCGCAAAAATAACATCCAAAGCTATGTTTGTCGGCATGGGAGAAAAATTTCAAATTTGGGAACCTGATAGTTATCAAAAAGATATGAAACTAATGGAGCAAAGGCTTTCAGAAAATAATCTGGAGGAAGAAATTTATTCACTTTTAGACGATAGAGAAAAAACTCTGAAAAGATATGAAGAAAGCTGACATAGTTTCTGATCATGTACCGGTTCTTCTTTCAGAGTTTTCATCTTTACTTCCAGAAGTTTCAGGAGTCTGGATTGATGGAACCTTTGGATATGGAGGGTATAGTAGGGGTTTGTTGAATTCTGGCGCTACAAAAGTAATAGCCATTGATATGGACCCTGATGTATTATCCTGTGCGAATGATTTTGAGAAGAAATGGCCTCAAAAGTTCAAAATTTTAGCAGGCAATTTCTGTTATATGAATGAATTAGTTTCCAATTTAGGGTTGAAAAGTGTTTCAGGGGTGATTTTAGATGTTGGTATATCATCCATGCAGGTTGATTATCCAAGTCGAGGTTTTTCTTTTAAGCATGATGGTCCATTGGACATGCGGATGTCTAAAAAGGGAGCAAGCGCAAAAGATTTGATTAATAAGGCTAAGGAATCTCTTATATCTGAGGTGTTGCTCAAGTATGGGGAGGAACGATATGCTAAAGTCATAGCAAAACGCATTGTAGAAACTAGAAAAGAATATCCGATAGATAGTACTCATAAATTAGCTAGTCTAATAGAAAAAGTCCTAGGAACTAATCAACAACACAAGATACATCCAGCGACCAGAAGTTTTCAAGCTATAAGGATGGCAATAAATAATGAGTTACCAAATCTGATTGGAGGTCTAGCCTCTGCCAATGAATTATTGGAGATTGGGGGTTTATTAGCGGTAATCACATTTCATTCGTTAGAGGATAGAATTGTGAAGAGATTTTTTAACTTACAGACCAAGAGTAATAATGCTCTTGATGAAATCAAGCGCATAGGTGGAAACAGTGAGCCAATATTCAAGAAGGTAAATAAAAGACCCATTACCCCTAATTTGCAAGAAATATCTAAAAATCCGAGAGCGCGTTCTGCAAAATTGCGGATAGTCAGGAAGATGAAGGATCAGTGTATTGACGTCGAACCTGGTTCTTTGGGATTACCAAATATTTCAACTAGTTTAAGGGAGTTTCAATGCGAATGATTATCCTGTCAATGCTAAGCTTTTTTTGTATATTAAGTGCAATTTGGGCTTATCAGGTTAATTATCAAACTAGATCAGTAAAGAGGGATATTCAGGTCCTCAATGATAAAATTGTCTCTGTCTTAACTCGCATTGATTTACTGGAGGCAGAGTGGGCTTTTTTGAACAGGCCCAAAAGGTTAGCAAAATTAGTCGATGAAAATTTTGAAACCTTAAGGCTTGTTCCTATTACAAAAGATCATTTCCAGAATTCAGTAACATCCTATTTAACTGTGGTAGAGAGCAAAGATGGAGAATGAGTTTGGATCGATTGCTTCTACTAGAAATGTAAATGAACCTGACAATTACAAGTTGAATGATTTTCGATTTAGGCTACTTGCTATCCTAACAGCCTTTATTTTGGTATTTTGTCTTATTGGGACTCAAATGATCATTATGGCTCTGAGTCCAGATAGCAAAAAAATTAAAACTGAGGTGAACCTTGGTGATATAAGTGGCCGTAAAGATATAGAGGATCGTCGAGGTAAGCTGTTAGCCACTAACATTACTGTTAACGCTCTTTACGCCCACCCACACGAAATAATTGATAAAAACAAGGTAATAGTTGAATTAGAGAATATATTTCCGGATCAGGAATCACAGTCATTTCGGGATAAATTGATGTCAAAAAAGCCCTTCGTCTGGCTCAGAAAAACTATATCTCCAAAACAACAGCAAAGTGTAAAGGACATTGGGCAGCCAGGTTTATATTTTGGCCCTAGGGAAATGAGAATTTATCCAAATGGTGAAATAGCTTCCCATGCTTTGGGAGGATCAAGATTTGGAAATGAAAGGGTAGATGGTGCAGAAGTAATAGGAACTGCAGGCGTGGAATTATATTTTGACAAGTTTTTGAGGAAAATTAATGATAGAGATAGTAAACTTGAACTTTCAATAGATGTGACTATTCAATCTTTGATAGAGCAAATTCTTCAGGATGGTATTGGGCTTATGGGAGCAAAAGGTGGCTCCGTAGTTTTGATGGAATCGAAAACTGGAAAATTACTCTCCTTGGCTTCTTTCCCCGGATTTGATCCTAACAGAAGACCAAAGAATCTCTTCAAGAATGATCCAGCAAATAGCCCCATTTTTAACCGTGCTGTTCAAGGAATATATGAATTAGGGTCAGTTTTTAAGATATTTACTGTGGCTTTGGCTTTGGACGAGAAGCTCGTAGAATTGGGCACTAAGGTAAATACCAAGGGACCGCTTAGGATAGGAGGGAGAAGAATTTCGGATCATAAGTACTTTGGGCCTAGTTTAACAGTGGAAGACGTTATAGTGAAGTCCTCCAATATTGGTACAGTTCGCATAGCTAACAAAATTGGGCCTGTGCGGCTTAAAGAATTTTATAAGCGGTTGGGGCTTTTAGAAAAAACCAGTCTCGAATTACCAGAATCGCAATTAATAGTACCGCAGTTTCCCAAAAAATGGAAAAGTTTAGAAACAGCTACAGCATCTTATGGTCATGGAATAGCTGTGTCTCCTATTCATCTAGCAGTCGCCTATTCTAGTTTGGTGAATGGAGGTTATAAAGTTAAACCCACATTATTAAAGAAGCAAGTTAAAGTTGAGTATAGAAACTTCATAATCTCTGATACAACATCTCGGTTAGTTAGATCTCTATTGGGTCAGGTTGTAATGAAAGGAACTGCCAAAGACAGTAATTTTGGCGGTTATAATGTCGGTGGCAAAACAGGCACAGCAGAAAAGCCAGATCCAATAAGGGGGGGGTATTACGAAGATAAAGTTATTTCAACGTTTGCTTCGGTTTTCCCTATCTCGACGGGTGATTACGTTTTGGTAGTTACTTTAGATGAACCAGAGAATAATCTGGGTTCTGAAAGTTTTAGGTATGCTAGCAAAACTGCTGTTCCAATCTCAGCAAAAATAATTAGCAGAATAGCACCACTATTAGGTTTGAAAACAAATGAGGAATGATCCTGCGCCTAAATCTTAAAGGAATTATATCTAGGAAATAAGTTATATGATCCCAAACTTTAATTCTGTACCTTCCATTAAACTGTCAGACTTAAATATTACTGAAAATGCTTTGAGGACCTTTAATATCCACTCTGAAATCATTTTACTTGGGGTCTCAGAGAAGTCTTATTTGATTCAAAAAAATTTTGTATTTTTTGCTTTACCAGGCACTAACACGCATGGTGCGAAATTTACAGCTGATGCTGTTTCGCGAGGAGCAATTCTTGTGATTAGTGATACAGAGGGCCAGAAAATAATTCAATCACTAGACTTAAAAGTACCAATTTGCGTTTTTAAAGAACCTAGAGAAGTACTTTCAAGGGTTGCAGTTTCATTTTTTAAGGTTCAACCATCCTGTTTAATTGGGGTTACAGGGACAAATGGGAAGACATCTGTTGTCCACTATGTGAGGCAGATATGGGACCTTCTAGGTGAAACTGCAGCCAGCATTGGTACTACAGGAACTACTGGGCTTCTGGATCTTCCTTTAGAACATACTACACCCGAAGCTATTAAGTTGCATTGGTTACTTTATCAAATGGTGAATCGAGGTATTAACAAGGTGGCAATTGAGGCCTCTTCACACGGGCTTGAACAAAGAAGGTTGGACGGAATTAAATTTTTAGTAGGGGCTTTCACTAACTTAAGCAGAGACCATTTCGACTACCACAATAACATGGAATCATATTTTAAATCCAAGTCTATCTTGTTTGATAGGTTAATAACTGAAAATGGTGGAGCTGTTATTTGTATAGATGATGACTATGGAGCAAGAATGGTCGACATAGCAAAATCAAATGCCTTTAAGATAGTGACCGTAGGTAAAAATAGAATTGCTGACATAAGAGTATTATCACATTCTTTCCATGCAAGAGGGCAAGAAATAAAGATTTCTTGGAAAGGTAAACTGCACGTTCTTTCCTTACCTTTGTTTGGAGGTTTCCAGGCCAACAACATATTATTGGCCCTTGGTATACTTAGCATGTGTGGTGAAAATTCTAGTAAGATTTTGAATTTATTAGATAAATTGAAACCTGTCCCAGGTCGAATGGAGGAAGTAGCAGTTAGAAAAAATGGAGCTAGAATTTTTGTTGATTATGCTCACACACCGAATGCTTTAGAGGCAGCATTGAGATCTATAAGATTACATTTTATGGGTCAAATTCATCTAATATTTGGAGCGGGTGGTAATAGAGATATAGGTAAAAGATCAATAATGGGGGATATTGCTTCAAATTTTTCTGATAACGTGATTATCACAGATGACAATCCCAGGAATGAAGATCCAGCTACTATTCGATCACAAATTAAAGAATTTTGTCCTAAAGCAATAGATATAGGAGATAGGGCAGAAGCTATTTTAACTGGGATTGATAAACTTAGAAAAGGTGATGCGTTGATCATAGCTGGAAAGGGACATGAGAAGACTCAGACTTTTGCCGATACGTCCTTTCCCTTTGATGATGCAGAGCAGGCAAGTTTGTCGGTACAAGCTCTTGATGGACAGCCCTGATGAATTTCCTTCATACAGATAAAGAGGTACATGAAGCTGTAGGCGGCAAGATCACAAAAAATAATTGGGCGGTTACAGGAGTTTCAATAGATTCTAGAACCATTCTTAAGGGTGAATTATTCATAGCTATTAAGGCAGAACGGGATGGGCATGAGTTTTTAAAATCAGCTATTCACAATGGTGCAGTAGCAGCAATTGTAAATAGAATTCCCATGGATACTCCTAGGGATTTCCCCTGCATTGTTGTGAAAGACAGCTTCAGAGCATTAAATGACTTAGCTCATTTTTCAAGAAAAAGATATAAAGGAAAATTGGTGGCAGTGACAGGCTCAGTTGGAAAAACTAGTACCAAATCGTTATTGGCTGAAATGCTTTCCAAATTTGGTAAGACTTATTGTTCCCCCCAAAGTTACAATAATTATCTTGGGGTGCCACTTACGTTAGTGAATATTCCTCTAGATACCAAATATGTGGTTAGTGAGATTGGGATGAATTCCCCGGGAGAAATTGAACCTTTATCAAATTTGGTGGCTCCTGATATTGGTATTATAACTAATATATCTTCAGCACACTTGGCCGCATTTAATGATATCAAGGATATAGCCTGTGAAAAAGCAATGATTTGCTCTGGTTTAGTTAAGAATGGCTTCTTAATTTTTTCTAGTGAAACACCTTTTACAGAAATGATCATAGGGATGGCCAAAAAGAAAAAAATTAGATATGCCACTTTCGGATGTCATTCTTCCGATCAAATATACATGAAAACAGTATCGCTAAAGAAAAATAGAACATCAGTTAATGTTATCATTAAGGATTTCGCAAATTTAAATTTCGATTTGCATGTTTTAGGGATTCATCATGCTTTAAACTCTCTAACTGTATTGGGGGCATTATTGGACCTTAATCTTGATTTGAATGTTGCTGTCAATCATATGAAGGATTGGAAACCTGTAACTGGGAGAGGAAGATTTATAGATTTGAAGTTCAACAAAAATTCTAAGAATATTTTAATCAGAGTTATTGATGAAAGTTATAATAGCAATCCTACTTCACTTAAAGCTAGTTTTGAGGTAGTGAGGTATGTTAGCTTTGATGATTACCAGAGTCATAATGTTAAACCTTTCCGTCGGATAGCTATTTTAGGGGATATGTTAGAGTTAGGCTTAGAGGAAAAAAAAATTCATAAAGATATAGCACAACTAGACATCATAAATTGTTTTGATTTGATCCATTGCGTTGGAGCTCTTATGAAATGCTTGCACCAAGATTTACCATCAGGGAAGAAAGGATTGGCAGTAAGAAATCCAAGGGAATTAATTCCACATCTATTGAAGAATATTGAAGATGGGGACGTTTATCTTATAAAGGGATCAAATTTGGTTGGACTTTCTTTGCTAGTTTCTGAATTATGTGGCCTGAATGACCGGAAGATCTCGAGGTAACTAAAAATGCTGTATTTTCTACATTATTTGACTGATGGAGGCGATTTTTTTAATTTGTTTCGATATATTACCTTTAGGGCAGGAGGAGCCTTTTTTACCTCTCTTGTCTTTGGGTTCTTGTTTAGTAGACCAATCATAAGTTCTCTAAAGAGAAGACAGGGAGAGGGTCAGCCTATTCGTGAAGACGGTCCGAATAGTCACAAAGAGAAAAAGGCTGGCACCCCTACTATGGGAGGTGTTTTAATCATTGGGTCCTTGTTGGTTTCATCTTTGTTGTGGTGCCGATATGATATAGGCTATGTCTGGGTGGTAATTTTTGTAACCCTTGGTTTCGGTTTGATAGGTTTTGTTGATGATTATTCTAAAATACGCGCCAGGAATTCAACAGGCATTTCTGGTAAAGTTAGGTTGGTACTAGGTTTAATAATAGCTGCTATTGCAACTTTTTGGGTTATTAGTATTCAAGATCCCATGTTGTCTAATGCCTTGGCAGTTCCTGTCTTTAAGGATGTATTACTCAACCTAGGATGGTTTTTTATACCATTTGCAATGCTTGTAATTGTAGGCTCTGCGAATTCTGTTAATTTGACAGATGGACTTGACGGTTTGGCAATCATGCCTGTGATGATAGCAAGTGGATCATTTGGGGTTATCGCTTATGCTGTTGGGAGGGTAGATTTTTCTGATTATTTAGAAGTGCATTATATAGCAGGCTCAGGAGAGATAGCCGTATTTTCAGCTGCGCTCATAGGTGCTGGACTAGGTTTTTTATGGTATAATGCTCCTCCTGCAGCCGTTTTTATGGGTGACACTGGATCATTAGCTCTTGGAGGAGCCCTTGGGGCTATTTCTGTCTGTACCAAACACGAAATCGTTCTAGCGATCATTGGTGGTCTATTTGTGATAGAAGCATTGTCAGTGATAATTCAAGTATCGGTTTATAAATTGACTGGGAAGAGGGTATTTCTAATGGCTCCCATTCATCATCATTTCGAAAAATTAGGATGGGCTGAACCTCAGATAGTTATTCGTTTTTGGATTATATCAGTGATTTTGGCCCTAATTGGACTAGCCACACTAAAGCTACGTTAAATGATGTTTATACCACCTAATTATAAAAATAAGAAAGTTGCTTTATTAGGGTTGGGGCTTACGGGTGGATCTCTTATAAAGCATTTAAAAAGCTTTGGTATTGATCCCATCTGTTGGGATGATGATGAAACTAAAAGAAAAGTATTCAGAGGAAAAGGTTTAGTAATAGAAGACCTAAATGCTCCTAACATTTGGAAAGATCTTGATCTTTTAATAATCTCTCCAGGTATTCCATTTTTGTACCCAGAACCTCATCCAGCAGTCATTCTTGCTCGCGAGAATGCTGTACATATAACAACTGACATTGAGTTATTTTTTGATTTCTTACATGAAAAGCGCATTTACGAAGGCGCTTCAAGGCCGACAGTAATATGTGTGACTGGATCTAACGGGAAATCTACTACTACTGCCCTAATCCATCACATCCTAAGTGGAATGTCCAAAGATACAGAAATGGGTGGGAATATTGGCAGGCCTGTGATGAACTTAAATCTCGAAAATCCCAAAAGCATAAAGGTGATTGAATTATCTTCCTATCAGATTGAGATAGCTGGTAGACTAGAACCAGATGTAGCGATCTTTCTCAACCTTTCAAATGATCATCTCTTAAGGCATGGAGGGTTAGGCGGTTATTTCTTAACTAAATCCAAACTATTTCACCAGGGGAATCCAAAATTTAGCATTGTAGGTGTAGACGAGCACGAGGGAAAGTGTTTGGCTGCATCCCTTGAGGCAAGAAAAGATTCCATTAGCTCAGTTATTCAGATTTCCATTATGGGACCCATACTGGGATCAGAGTGGTCAGTTTTTATGTCAAATGAATTTATAGTTGAAGTAAAATCAGGTGAGGAAATTTTTAAATCTGTCCTCCGAGAGGTCTTGCAAATACCTGGTGACCATAATAAGCAAAATGCTTGTGCCGCTTATGCAGCCTGTCGAGCATTAGGTTTTTCTCCAAAACATTCATTTGAGCAAATCCGTGGTTTTCAGGGATTGCCACACAGAACAGAAATAGTGAGAAAGCTAGATGGTGTTATCTTTATCAATGATAGTAAGGCTACTAATGTTGAGTCAGTCAGAAAATCCTTAAAAACGTTCAACAACATTAGGTGGATTGCAGGAGGATTAAAGAAGGATGGAGACATCATAAATTTCACCGCATATTTTTCAAGAATTAAAAAAGCTTACCTGATTGGTTCAGCGGCAACTGAATTTGCATCTTCTCTAAAGGGTTTAGAGTATGAAATATGTGGTGAGTTAGAAATGGCCGTTAGTTCTGCGTATGAAGAAGCTGATGAAGGCGATACTGTTCTCTTGGCTCCTGGCTGTGCAAGTTTTGATCAATTCATAAACTTTGAAGAAAGAGGAAATAAATTCTCCAAACTTGTGGAAAATTTAAAAAGAAAAAGTTTATAAAAATACTAAAACTCAAGTTGCCTTTAATTTACCTTTTCTTCATTCCGTACAAGTGCTAAAGTTGGGTCATAAAAAAATAACAGGCACTACTTTATTTAAGAATGACAGATATTATCTTTAGGCCTCGCTCCGAATTTTTTGAGGAGAGCGAACTGCCAAGGTGGTGGAAAACCGTCGATAGATGGTCTCTCTTCTCTTTGGTAGGACTTTTTCTGAGCGGTCTATTACTTGGGATGGCAGCTTCAGCTCCCCTAGCCGAGGCAAATGGTCAACAAGCATTTTATTATGTTAACAGGCAGTTCATGTATGGGGCTCTCTCATTCACATGTATTCTGGGTTTATCCATCCTATCAGTACAAGAAAATAGAAGGATAGCCCTGATTGGTTTTTTGGTCACATTTATGCTTTTATGTTCATTACCTATTTTTGGAACGGATCACGGAAAGGGGGCAGTTAGGTGGTTATCATTCTTTGGTTTTTCTTTACAACCTTCGGAGTTTCTAAAGCCGTTTTTTGTCGTGGCAATCGCATGGGCAATATCAGCAGGTCAAAAAGACAAGAATATTCCCGGTACTGCTATTTCTTTTATTATCACGCTATTAATAGTCACATTATTAGTCATGCAACCTGACTTTGGGCAAGCAGCACTTTTCTTATCCATTTGGACCATAGTATATTTTGTGTCGGGTGCTTCCTATAGATTATTAGTGGGATTCATATTTTTGACTTTAGTGGGAGGATTTATAACCTACATGAATTCCGAACATTTTGCTGGAAGGATTGATGGGTTCTTGTCACCGGATGTTGATCCCAGAACCCAACTAGGTTTTGCAACTAATTCAATCCAAGAAGGAGGACTGTTTGGCGTTGGATTGGGAGAAGGGGTTATAAAATGGAGATTACCTGATGCCCATACCGATTTTATAATAGCAGTAGCTGCTGAAGAATATGGAGTCTTGATTTGTATTTTGATTATAATATTTTTTATCATCATTGCAGGTAGATCTTTAATTCTTCTTTTGGATGAAAGGGATTATTTTGTAAGGAATTGTGGAGTAGGTTCTATTTCTTTTTTTGCCTTCCAGGCAATTATAAATCTTGGGGTCTCAGTTCGCTTATTACCAGCCAAAGGCATGACACTTCCATTTATTAGCTATGGAGGATCATCACTTGTAGCTTCAGGTTTTCTAATGGGTTTACTTTTGGCTTGCACCCGAAGGCGTCCTCAAGGAAATGTGAATCAATGGCTTGGAGAAGACAAATGAAATTGAAACCAGTTCTTCTGATAGCAGCTGGAGGTACAGGCGGACATATGTTTCCTGCTCAGGCATTGGCTTGGGAGTTTCAAAAACTAGGTTGGAGAGTTGTATTGGTTACCGATAAAAGGGGTGCAAGATTTTCAGAGACATTTCCACCTGAAATCACAAAATTTGTACAGAATTCTTCTTCGTTAAGATTTCGCGATCCTATAAGGATTCCTAAGGCAATATACTTAATTTTTGCAAGCATATTTCAAGCCTTCTGGGTGTTCATGAGCCTTAAGCCAAAGGTTGTCATTGGTTTTGGAGGTTATCCTTCATTTGCCGCCATTCTTATAGCTAAAGTTCTAAATGTTAAATCAATTTTGCATGAACAAAATGCAGTTCTTGGTAGGG
Source organism: Paracoccaceae bacterium (assembly GCA_014239455.1). Classification (GTDB taxonomy): domain Bacteria; phylum Pseudomonadota; class Alphaproteobacteria; order Rhodobacterales; family Rhodobacteraceae; genus CACIIZ01. The sequence goes on from JAAZYV010000006.1 coordinate 43,994, forward strand.
TTAACAGAATTTTTTCAAAGAGTGTAGGCGCAGTAGCATGCAGTTTTTGGCCTACTAAAGCGCCACCTGGAACGATAATGCGTTTTACAGGAAATCCGATCAGAAACACTGTGATTAATAAAAGTCTAGTTCCTTTTCACCTACCTTCCAAGGGTTCGCTCAATCTTGTAATTGTTGGGGGATCCCAGGGAGCGAAGGTATTTTCAAAAATTGTCCCAGAAGCAGTTGAACTTCTTCCAAAAACATTGACAAATCGGCTCAGAATTTTCCAACAAGCACGGGTGGAAGATCGTAATGAATTGGAGAAAAAGTATAACGAGATAGGTGTAAGCACAACAGTTGAGGATTTTTTTCAGAATATAGAGAAGATATTTTCATCTGCACATCTAATTATTGCAAGAGCTGGTGCTTCAACTATTGCTGAGGTGCTTTTCTTCGGCAAACCACTATTATTAATACCTATCCCATTCTCTCTAGGGGATCATCAGAAATTGAATGCCCAACGAATATCAGATCTCGGCGCTGCTATATATTTAGAAGAAAATACATTGACTGGAGGGCAACTGGCTGAAAAAATTAGCACAATATTGGAAAATCAAAGAATAGCACATAATCTTGCAAGGGCAGCTTCCAAAAATGCAACGCCAAAGGCAATCCAAAATCTTAGGGATTTAGTTCTTGATGTTTCAGAAGGAAATTTAGTTGCAAAGTAAGGTAAAAACCAAGTTCCCTCTAGATATCGGTCTAATTCATTTCATTGGAATTGGTGGAATTGGAATGTCGGGAATTGCTGAGTTATTATTTAATCTTGGTTATGAAATTTCTGGTTCTGACATTAAAAATACCCAAATTATTGCTAGGTTAGAAGGCTTGGGAATTAAGATTCATTTAGGTCACAAGAAAGAAAATCTTTCTGGTGCAAAGATAGTAGTGGTTTCGTCAGCTATCAATGATGAGAATATTGAATTGATTGAGGCAAGATCCCGGTCAATACCAGTAGTGCGAAGAGCTGAGATGCTTGCGGAACTCATGAGATTGAAATCAAATGTGGCGATTGCTGGTACTCATGGAAAGACCACGACGACTTCTATGGTAGCTGCTGTTTTGGAAGCAGGCAAATTGGATCCTACTGTGGTGAATGGGGGAATAATTCAAGCATACGGCTCTAATGCTAGATTAGGTAAAGGTGACTGGATGATCGTTGAGGCTGATGAAAGCGATGGTACTTTAGTAAAAATACCAATAACAATAGGCGTAGTAACAAATCTAGATCCAGAACATTTAGAACATTATGGAACATTCAACCATTTGAAAAAAACTTTCTTAAAATTTCTCGAAAACATTCCTTTCTATGGGGTGGGCATTTGTTGTTTAGACCATCCTGTTGTGCGTAATTTAATTTCACAAATTAGGGATCGGCGCATACTTACGTATGGCTTTCATGAGGAAGCAGATTTTGTCATTCAGAACCTCCATTATTCAAAAAGGAAGGCACGTTTTAATATTTGTGACAGGTCAAGGGCCAGAAAAATTATATTGGAATTGCCTATGTATGGGAATCACAATGTTTCTAATGCGGCTGCAGCTGTCTCAGTTGGGTTGCATTTGAATGTGGCACCTGCATTAATAAAATTTGCACTGAAAAATTTTAAGGGTGTAAAAAGGAGATTCACTAAAATTTGTACTTGGAACAACATAGAAATAATTGATGATTATGCTCATCATCCAGTTGAAATAAGTGCGGTCCTTTCGGCAGCTAGGCAGTATTCATCTGGTAGAGTAATAGCAATCCATCAACCACACAGATATACTAGGTTAGAAAGCTTAATGGATGATTTCTGTATGTGCTTTGATGAGGCAGACATCGTGGGCATTACTCCGGTATATGCAGCTGGGGAATTACCGCTTAAAGGAGTGACTTCTGATACTTTAATTTCCAGACTGAACAGTGCAGGTGATAAGGCTTTTCATGTTGAGGATGAAATTGGTTTAAGGGATTTTTTAAAGTACCATGGTACACCAGGAGATATTTTTGTTTGCTTAGGAGCCGGTTCAATAAGTCAATGGGCCAATAGATTGCCTGAGTTACTAAAAATGGAAGTTTGAAATGAAGATAAATTCTATTTCTGACCACAAATTGGAGTTAGTATTGCCGACCTGCAGGGGAAAGACCTCTCAAAACTTTGCTCTCCAACGTCTTAGCTGGCTGAAAGTGGGGGGTCCGGCAGAGGTCTTATTCCAACCTGAAGATGAAGAGGATTTGGTAATATTTATGAAAAATCTATCGCCAGAAATTCCTGTATTTGTCATTGGAGCATGCTCTAATTTAATAATTAGAGATGGTGGTATCCCTGGAATAGTTGTTAGGCTAGGAGGCAGTTTTTCCAAGATTGATTTTGCTGACAAAACTGTTTCGGTGGGAGCATCTTGTCTAGATTCTCAAGTGGCAAGAATTTCAGCCAGAAATGGTACTGATTTATCTTTCTTGAGGACTATTCCTGGTAATATTGGAGGCGCTATAACAATGAATGCAGGTTGTTATGGTTCTTACATTTCAGACTATTTTTTGAGTTTGAGAGCAGTTTTGAGAGATGGCACAATTGTTAACCTCGATTCCAAAGACTTAAATTTTCACTATAGGGGTTCGTTCATCCCAGTGGGAGCCATAATCACGCAGGCAACTTTTAGGTGTGTAAAGGATTTACCAGAGGAAATTGAAAAAAAGATGAATGATGCTTTGAGATACCGAGAGCTACATCAACCAGTTAAGGAATTGTCTTGTGGATCGACATTCAGAAATCCTTTGGGTCGTTCTTCTACTAGTGGTAATAGTGATAGTGACCATTCTTTAAAAGCTTGGAAACTCATTGATGATGCGGGTCTTCGTGGAATGAGAGTAGGTGGAGCTAAAATTTCTACCAAGCATCCAAATTTCATGATCAATACTGGGAATGCAACAGCAAAGAATTTAGAAGATTTAGGAACCCTGGTGATAAGAAGAGTCAAGGAAAAGAGTGGAATAGAATTGGTTTGGGAAATTAAGAGAGTTGGGTTTGGTAGTTAGAATTTATTACCTCCACTCAATAGTAACATTTAAAGGGAAGATATAGTGGCGGATCCTATCAATAAAGTTGCCGTTCTTTATGGAGGTAGTTCCTTAGAGAGAAACGTTTCTTTGGTATCGGGACACGAAGTGGCAAAGGCTCTTTCTAAACAAGGATATGAAGTTTTTAAGATTGACACAAAAGGAAATTTTTTAGAGCAGCTGATTAATATTAGCCCAGACGTGGCTTTTAATGCGTTACACGGGAAATGGGGAGAGGATGGTACTGTTCAAGGAGTTTTGGAAGTCTTAAGAATTCCTTACACACATTCTGGTGTTTTAGCATCCTCCATAGCAATGAATAAGCATCTTGCGAAGGCTGTTTTCAAGGATGGAGGGTTACCAGTAGCAAATCATTTAGTTTTGAAGAAGGGTTTTGTCGTTGATGATATACCTTTTACCTATCCATACGTTCTTAAGCCGGTAAGTGGAGGTTCGTCTCTAGATGTGCACATTCTTAAGAACCAAAATGATTGGTCAAGAATCAAGATTGATAAAAATGAAATGCCAATAGAATTTCTTGTAGAACCATTTATCCCTGGTAGAGAACTTACAGTGACTGTTATGGGAGATAGGGCATTGGCTGTAACAGATATAGTTTCAGATACGTGGTACGACTATGATGCAAAGTATGAATTAGGGGGATCTCGGCACATTCTACCAGCTGAGATACCAAATGAAATTACCCAACTGTGTTTGTCACATGCACTCAAGTCTCATAGAAGCTTAGGTTGTCGAGGTGTTTCAAGAATTGATCTTAGATGGAATGAAATGCTTGGAATCAACGGCTTATTCGTTCTTGAATTGAACACTCAACCTGGCATGACTCCAACTTCCCTTGTCCCTGAGCAAGCGAAGCATTGTGGAAACTCTTTTGAAAACCTTTGCAAATGGCTAATTGAGGACGCTTCCTGCGATAGATAATGAGTAGATCGGAATATCAGCTTTACAATAAAACTAAGGGGTACCCTACTCCTTCAAAGTTAAGATATAGAATAGAGAGGATTTGGAGGAGGGCGTGGTTACGAAAGTTAATTCTTAGGGTCCTTATGCTCATTTTTTTTGCAACAAGTCTAACTACAGGCTTACTCATTTTCAAAAATGAATTCAAATTTAAAGGCTTAAAAAGTACCATGGAGTCATTTGCCTTTGAAAGGCCCGAGCTATCAATAATTGACTTAAATATTAAAGGTGCGAATCCAGATCTTAGTAATCAGATCAAGGCAATATTGCAACTTTCTTTTCCCATCAATCCTTTGAAAATAAATATAAATTACCTTCAGGAATTAATAAATAATGTTGAATCTGTAGATTTTTCCAGAATTAGGATTACCAAAAATGGAGTATTAGAAGTAGTGGTAAGAGAACGAATTCCGGTTGCTTTGCATAGAGATGAAAAACAGTTAATGCTTTTAGATATAGATGGACGGAGGATAGGTGAGGTTTTTTCTAGATTAGATAGACAAGATCTTCCCTTAGTGGTGGGATCAGGGGCAAATCACCGAGTTAAAGAGTCCTTAGAAATATACAAGTTAGCAAGTCCTATTATAAATCGTGTGAGGGGTATGATATTGGTTGGAGAGAGACGTTGGGACATTGTTTTGGATGAAAATCTGAGAATAAAACTGCCAGAAAAGGGCGCAAAGAAAGCTTTGAATGGTTTTCTTGGTTCAGGTCGAGTTATGGAAATATTGAGACAGGATTTTTCTGCGGTAGATTTGAGATATAGAGGTAAAGTAATAGTCAGAACTAAGACCACAGTGATAAGAGAAGAGAATATTTAATTTCAGTCGGTTTACGTGATCCAAAATGACGATAGATTTCAGGCGACATCGTGAAAGTAGAAAAAAGCTTAGGGCAGCAATAAGGGGTGGAACCTTAGGACTTTTAGATATTGGAACATCTAAGATAGCGTGCCTCATACTTAAGTTTGCAGAAGGAAATAGGAAATCTAGTAGGTCTGAACATTTACAAGATACCAAAAGGTTAGCTTACCGGGTTGTTGGAGTGGCAACTAAGAAATCTCGGGGGATCAAGTCAGGGGAGGTAGCTATAGCTGATGAAGTTGAAAAATCTATTAGATCAGTCGTTCAACAGGCACAGAAAATGGCCGCAACGACAATCGATAATGTTTTGATCTGTTTCTCTGGAGGCTCCCCAGTTTCAAAGAACCTATTTGGGGAATTGAAATTGGAAACGCCAATAGTTGAAACAAGAGATATCGGAAAGTTACTTTCCAAATATAATTTTGGAACTGCATCTAGCAAGCGAGAAATATTACATGCAATGCTGGTAAATTTTACTTTGGATGACAAAACAGGGTTAACAGATCCATGCGGATTGGCAGGACAAACTTTAGGTTTGGACGTGAATCTTATGACTATTGATCAAAATGTCCTTGATAATATAACACAATGTTTTAACCGATGCCAATTGGGACTAGCTGGAGCTGTTTTTGCACCCTATGCTTCTGCCAGATCTAGCCTTGTTGAAGATGAATTGAAACTTGGTTCAGCCTGTGTGGATATGGGTTCTGGTTCGACGGGTGTTTCAATTTTTCTTAATCATCAAATGGTTTTTGGATCTACGGTAAAATTTGGTGGTGAGCACATTACATCTGACATTATGCAAGCGTTTCAAATATCATTTGAAGAAGCGGAGAGAATAAAAACTCTACATGGTGGTGTTGTAATAACTAACCTAGATGATAGGGATCTCATTGAGCTTTCTTCTGGGGATAGGGCAGAAGGTATTCTAAATTATGACCGCCCCTTTGTGAGTAGATCAGAACTAATATCAGTAATTAGACCCAGGCTTGAAGAGATATTAGAAGAAGTTGACAGCCAACTCGATGTAGGCGGATTTGATCACCTTCCTTCTAAAAGGATAGTCTTTACTGGGGGGGGGAGTCAATTACCAGGATTTTATGAACTTGCTACTGATTATTTTGGATCTAGAGTTAGGATAGGTCGACCTATGAGAATTCAGGGATTACCTCAAGCTTTACATGGGTCCCAATTTTCAGCAATCATCGGCCTCGCTATTGAAGCAAGTTATCCTCAGGATGAGGTTTGGGATTTTGACATGCCTTTTAGAGCTGGAGCAACCGAGCGTTTCAGATTGGCTGTAAATTGGTTTAAGGAGAATTGGTAGGTGGTTTGGGGGTATGTTTTCTTTCTATTTGGCGTAAAGCTAATTTTTTAGTGACCTAAGTTTGGTATTGAGCTATCATACCGAATCAAAAAAAAAAAAGCTTAAATAAAGTTAACAGGCAAAACGGGCAAAAATCATGACTTTTACTTTGAGGGTTCCTGACCAACAGGATCTAAAACCTCGCATCATTGTTTTTGGTGTTGGCGGGGCTGGCGGAAACGCAGTTGATAATATGATAATCAAGAATTTAGAAGGAGCAAATTTTGTAGTAGCCAATACGGATGCTCAAGCTCTTCAACAATCAAGTGCCCAGAAAAAGATACAAATGGGTATAAAAATAACTGAGGGCCTTGGTGCTGGAGCAAAACCCGAAATAGGGGCGTTAGCTGCAGAAGAAAGCTTAGATGAGGTCGTAGATGCTCTTAGAGATAGTCATATGTGTTTTATCACCGCTGGGATGGGAGGTGGAACTGGAACTGGTGCCGCACCTGTAATAGCGCAGGCAGCAAGAGAATTGGGAGTTTTAACAGTAGGCGTAGTAACTAAGCCTTTTCAGTTTGAGGGACTGAAGCGTATGGAGCAGGCCCAACTAGGGATCGAGACACTCCAGGACGTTGTAGATACGCTTATCGTTATACCGAATCAGAATTTGTTTAGGATTGCCAATGAAAAAACAACATTCACTCAGGCTTTTGAACTAGCTGATGACGTATTATACCAAGGGGTTAAGGGCGTTACTGATCTTATGGTGAGGCCAGGTTTAATTAACTTGGACTTTGCAGATGTTCGAGCAGTGATGGATGAAATGGGGAAAGCCATGATGGGTACGGGCGAAGCTAGTGGTGAGGATAGAGCCCAGCAAGCAGCTGAAAAGGCCATAGCAAATCCATTGCTTGACGAAATTTCACTCAGAGGTGCAAGGGGTGTGCTGATCAATGTTACCGGTGGGAATGACATGACGTTATTTGAGTTAGATGAGGCTGCTAATAGAATTAGAGATGAAGTAGAAGGGGATGCCAAAATTATGGTTGGAACAACCTTAGACCCAAATATGGATGGCTTACTGAGAGTGTCAGTGGTTGCTACCGGAATTGAGGCAAATATCCAGGAAGTAGAATCGACCTCTAATTTGATGATGAACAACCGAAATTTACGCCCAGAGAATAACCGAATGCCTGCCCAAGAAAGCCGTTTTACTAGTGGACCAGGTCCAAGTAGGGTTGATCTTGGACAGGATCGAGTGGGATCAAATATGAGTCATATATCCCAAGATATTAAGAACACTGGCATAGGAGAGAAGGTTTTAGCAACCCCTCCCTCTGGTGAGAATCAAACCAAAAGAGAAGAAATAACTAAGGGTAACGTGAGTGAGGGTGGAGACACCCCAAACTTTGTTGGTGGTAGTACCATGCAAAGACTTCATGCTGCGGTTAAGAAAGAGCCTAGTCTTGAACTATATAATAGAGCTTCTGATGCCGAAGGCCAAAATATGTCTTCATCTAGTAAAGGCAAATTAAATAGCATCTTACAGAGGATGACAGGCTTTCGTGAAAAAAAACAAGAGCCAGTTAAAGATCCTAAACTATCACCATCAGTTCATAGGAGTGAGGCAATTGTCCCTAATCAAAAAGTGATAAGGGACTCGGAAGAATTGTCATTGTCAACTGAACAGAGACGAAAAGAAGAGGTACCTGCCTTTCTAAGACGGCAGGCAAATTAATCGATTTAATTTGGTCTCACCTGGCGTGTATTATTTTGTTACAAACTGTGATTTGATTAAAAGTGTTAATAAGTTACACTAGCTCTACTTTACAAAAAGCAGTTTGAGGATAATTTCTTTTGCAAACTACAGTTGAAAACTCTTTCAGCCACCTGGGTACAGGTGTTCATCTTGGCAGGCCAGTAAGGATAACCGTAAAGCCTGCTGAAAGGGGCCATGGATTAGTTTTCAAGCGCACTGATGTTGAAGATAATAAATCTTTAATTCCAGCTAGTTATGAATATCTAATTAAAGGGGAATTGTGTACGTCAATTGCAAACTCTTACGGTGTCAGGGTGATGACAGTTGAGCATCTATTGGCTGCTTTTTCGGGAGTTGGTGTGACAAATGCATTGATAGAAATTGATAATGAGGAAGTTCCAATTCTTGATGGTTCATCAGATAGATTTGTCAAGTCTATCATTAATGCGGGGGTTCATGAGCAGGATCAATCGTTGATGATTTGCCGGGTGACTAATACAGTAGAGGTTCAAGATGGTGCTTCATGGGCCAGGTTTGAACCAGCTGACGAGCTCAAATTAACTGTAACAATCAGTTATCCAGAAACTCTTATTGGAAAACAGAGGTTATCTTTATCGATGTCTAATGGGGCGTTTATGAAGGAGCTCAGCAACTGCAGGACCTTTTGTTTAAGAGATGATGTGCAAAATATGGTCGCAAAAGGATTGGCACTGGGGGGTAGCTTAGAAAATGCAATAGTGATAGACAAATTTAAAGTCTTGAATCCGGAGGGATTACGTAGAAATGATGAATTTGTTCGCCACAAGATGTTGGATGCTTTAGGTGATTTGACTTTATCTGGTCACCCCATATTTGGGCATTTCACTTCATTTTGTGGGGGACATAGGTTAAATAGCAAATTGATTGGAGAGCTCCTATCAAGTACACGGTTCCACAAGCTCTGTCATTTAGATAATAGTGAGGCTCATAAGCTTCTCGGGTTCAAATATAAGTCCAATAGCCTGGATTATAAAGCAGTCAGTTAAATAATCCTTGGCTGATTTTTTCTTAGTATGTTATCTAAGGAAAAGTTAATCTATTTTTCACTAATTTCGTAGAGATTATTAATATGAGGATCATTAGGCTTCTAATTGGTTACTTTTTCATTGGATCGCTCAGCTATATGTTGCTTGCTTGTACAAAACTTGCCAGTGATTTTGATGAAAAATCCTCTATTTCTGAAATTCTTGCTGGTGCAAGTGCGGCATATGAGAAAGGGGATTTTTCAAGGTCAGCAGAGATTTTTCTCAAAGTTGAAGAGTATTTTCCATATTCGGACGAATCTAGAAAGGCTCTTGTTAAGGCTATAGATGCTTATCATAAAGGAGCAAAATTTCTTGAGCTTAGATCCGTTTCAAAAAAGTTTATAGAATTGTATCCTGAATCTGAGGATGCTCCTTATGCGAAATACATGATTGGTATGAGTTACTTTGAGCAGATCATTGATGTAGAGAGAGATCAGGGAGCAACCAGAGATTCAATGAGAGAATTTTTTGAGTTGAACACACTTTATCCAAATAGTAAATATCAGGAGTTAGCAAAAAAGAATATAAAAATTGCACAAAACCAATTGGCAGGCCAGGAAATGGCGGTTGGTAGATATTATCTAAAAAGGGGAAATCCTCTTTCTGCTTTGAAGAGATTTCAAGCGGTTATGCATGATCACAAAAATACACCTTTTTACCCTGAATCTCTTTACAGAACAGTGGAAACCTACCTAATGATGGGTGTTGATAGCCAAGCGTTAGATGCTTATAATTCATTAAGAAAAAAGTTTCCTGATAGTAAATGGATGTCATTAGCCTCTATTCAAATTAAGGAAAGTCGTTTAAAGGACAAATAGCTATGCTTACGGTACTGAGCATCAGAAACATGCTGCTGGTGGAAAAAGCAGAAATATCTTTTTCATCAGGCTTAAATGTTTTCACCGGTGAAACTGGTGCTGGCAAATCAATTATCTTAGACTGTTTGAGCTTTGTTCTTGGAAATAAATCTAGAAAACGTTTTGTTAGAACATTATGCGACAGGGGAGAAGTTGTAGCTGAATTTAAAGTAAGGGAAACTAGTGAGGTAAGAAAATTAGTTGAACGGTTATCAATAACATGGACAGATAATCTAGTGATAAGACGTGTTGAGTTTTCAGATGGTAAAAGGAAGACATATGTGAATGATACTAATTGTACCTTAGATACCATCAAGAAACTGGGTGCTAAATTAGTCGAATTTGTAGATCAAAAAGATGGTTCTCTGATTTTAAAGAAAAGCAATCACATTAGCTTATTAGATGATTTTTCAGGACACCAAAATGAGGTTAAGATATTGGGTAAGGCTTGGGTTGATTTAAAGGAGACACAACGAGAAATAGCCAAAGAGGAAAGTAAAAAAGATTCTCAGGGGAAAGAACTAGAGTTTGTTAATCACTCTTTGTCAGAGATAAGTATCTTAAATCCTAAGCCAGGAGAATTAGAAGAGCTGGAGACTATGCAAGCTTCTCTCAGGTTCTCTAGTAAGATCGAAGAAAATCTCAAAGAGGCTGCCGATTTGATTTCAGGGAAACAAGTAAGGCATGAATTTGTTTCAGCTCTTAATAAATTGGAGAAGGCTCATGATCTTTTATCTGCTGATCAGTTGCTTGTCGAAACAATCAGTGCTTTAGAAGGTATAATTCATGAACTAGACGAAATTGAAAAGAACATTCCCAATATACTTGAAAAGAGGACTTCGGGGGGAATGACTTTGGAAGACGTAGAGGACAGGCTCTTTGATTTTAGAAAAATTGCAAGAAAACATGGAATTAACCCAGAGAATCTAATGACTTTACACCAGGAAATGGAAGCTAGCTTAATAGAATACGATAACTCAGAAAAACATTTAGGCGCGCTGATGAGTAAACTTACATCTTTGGAAAAAGCATACCAAGCTAGTGCTAAGGAAATTTCAGAAAAAAGGAAGAGGGAAGGGAAAAACTTAGATATGATGATGAGCCGAGAACTAATTCCCCTAAAGATGGAAGGCATTGAATTCAGGACATTGTTAGAACGAAGGAAAGAACAGGGATTTAATGGCTGTGATACTGTTACATTTCAGATTTGCAATCATGGTATGCTTGCAAAGGACATGGAAAAAATAGCTTCAGGCGGTGAATTATCACGACTTCTTCTTGCCTTGAAGGTTTGTTTAGTAACTAATACAAGTGGTATATCCTTGATCTTTGATGAAATTGATAGAGGAATTGGCGGTGCCACTGCAGAAGCAGTCGGTAATCGTTTGGCATCATTGGCTGAAAGAGATCAAGTATTGTTAGTCACCCATTCACCGCAGGTGGCGTCCAAGGCTCATAAGCACTGGAGTGTCAGAAAGATGGCTGACAAAAAAAATCCCCCAGTTACCTTGTTGAATGAGTTGAGTCAAGATGCTAAGGTAGCCGAGTTAGCTAGAATGATTTCTGGAGAAGTGGTGTCTAAGGAAGCTCTTGCAGCTGCACACAGATTAATGAGCTAAATATTTTTCTTAGTTGATATTGGACCCAAAATCTTCGGACAACCTGGCGCTAATGTAATGTTTGCCATTTCCAATAAGCTTATCTTCTTGGTAAGTTTTCAAGATGGGTTCTATAATTTTGCACAGTCTTTTGTCGAATTTAAATAGCTCTAGCATGTATTACAAATCCTTTATGGTATTATCAATCGTGAAGGCGTAACTGTCATATTCCTCTTTTATGGCCTTCGGGGCTATTCTGTCTAAGGATTTTGATGATCCTGCTTCTAATGAGGTCAAGTTATAAAATTTTTCCCAGTCAACATCTAAATTTTTTGCTGCCCTAAGAGATTCAATGGCTAAGCTAACGGTGCCTAGTGCTAGGAAATTTGATATCAGTTTGGCCTTTGTTCCCATACCTAAAGACCCAATTCTTTCAATTCTTTTACAACAGGGTAATAATATATCTTTGGCAACCATATAATCTTCATGACTCCCCTCCCATCATTGCACCTAACTTCCCATCAACAGACTTCTGGTATCCTCCTACGATAGGGCACTCGGCATACCTCAAGTTTTTACTTTTTGCTAGAGATCCTATTTCAACAACAGTACTTAAATTATTGGTGGTGCAGTCAATTATGATACTATGAACCGTAAGGTTTTCAACTAATTGATAAAACACTTGCTTAACTATTTTTGAGTTAGGCAGGTACAGTAATATGATTTCACATTCTTCCGCTAAGGATTTGATATTTGGTACTTCTCTGGCGCCTTTGTTCTTTATTTTTTTTATAGGTGCTGAGTTTTTGTGCTTAACTACAAAAACTTCTCTACCAGGAGAAAGAATATTTGAAACCATGCCTTCGCCCATTATTCCTACCCCAATGAAACCCAGCGGTCTTGCTTTCATTACTATACCTTTCCAGTTTTAGTAAAGAAAAAAATAAACTTTTTTACTAATTAGACTCAATTACCTTTCCAGGATTCAGGATTTGGTTGGGATCCAGCGTTCTTTTAATATCTTTCATAACTTCCCACCCATCGCCATGTTCATCTTGCATATATCTCAGTTTACCCATTCCAATACCATGCTCGCCGGTTACGGTGCCTTCAAGCTGTAAACATCTCACACACATTTTATGGATTATCTTCTGAGCGATTTTTTTGTCCTCTTGATTATTGTCTTTTATTAGAAGAGTAGCATGGAAATTACCATCGCCAACATGCCCCCATATGGGTCCCGGAATACCACTCTTTCTTATATCTTTTGTCGTTTCATCAATTAAACCAGCAAGTTTTGAAATTGGAACGCAAGCATCGGTAGCTATAGCTTTATATCCGGGATATTGTGCCTTAACAGCATAAAAAGCATGGTGGCGCGCTTTCCAGAGTTTTGTCCTCTCTTCTGACTTGGTTGACCATTTAAAGTTTGAACCGGATAGAGAAGCAGCTATCTCTGCAACTATTTCGGACTGTTCTCTTACAGAAGATTCAGAGCCATGAAACTCCAAGAATAGATGAGGCAATTCTGACATGTCTTCCTGGAAATATTTATTGCATGCCTGGATAGTTTCAGTATCTACCAATTCGATTCTGGCCATTGGTATGGCCAATTGAATTGTTTGAATTACGGTTTGGACGGCATCATCTACGGTAGGAAATGCGCAGATAGCAGCAGCTATAGCTTCAGGGCGTCCTTGTAATTTCAGTGTTAGTTCGGTCATTATTCCTAAGGTGCCTTCAGACCCAACCATCAATTTGGTTAAATCATATCCTGCAGAAGATTTTCGAGACCTGCCTCCAGTTCTTATTATCTTACCATTTGCAAGCACTACTTCTAATCCAAGAACATTTTCTCGCATCGTTCCGTATCTGACAGCAGTGGTGCCAGATGCCCGAGTAGCTGCCATTCCACCCAAGGAAGCATTTGCGCCAGGATCAACAGGGAAAAATAGACCTAGTGACCTTAATTCGTTGTTTAGCTGCTCTCTGGTAACACCAGGCTGTACTATTACATCCATGTCGTCAGCATTTATCTTGAGTACCTTATCCATTTGCATCATATCTAGAGAAATTCCGCCTCTTTTGGCTAAAGCATTCCCTTCCAAGGATGTCCCAGTACCCCAGGCCACAATAGGACATTCTTCTTCATGACATATTCTTGCTACTGTGGAGACTTCTTGAGTGCTTTTCGCAAAAACTACTGCATCAGGTAACATTTCAGGGAAATAGGTTTCATTGGTCCCATGTTGTTTTCTAATTATTTTTTGAATACTTATGCTATTTGGTAAAAGCTGATTTATTCTATGGATTGCATTTTCAATTGTCATCTTGTCATAATAGTTTTAGTTTCTATCTGCATAGTTTGACAATTTTTTTTGAAAAAGAAAAGAACTTATAGTAATTTGAAAGGAAAGATTTCAATGGAGGTTTTTGATAATACCTTTGAATCTCCGGTTGAAGAAGTTTCAGAAGATTGGATTGACTATAATGGTCACATGAATGTTGCCTATTATACCTTTGCTTTCGATCGGGCGATTGATTTTTTCTTGGAAACTATCCTAAGAATTGGACCTACGCATGTAAAGAATGAAAATCAAGGACCATATTCATTACAAGCTAATTATCATTATCTTCAGGAACTCAAAGTAGGGGATAGGTTTAGCACAAGGATATTTATTATTGATGCAGACAAAAAGCGAATTCACCTGGCTTTAGAAATGATAAGTTCTTCAAATAGAGGCAAGGTCGCTATCTGTGAAACAGTACTCATCAATGTTGATCTCAAGCTTCGTAAATCAACAGAATATCCCGAATGGGCTCAAAAGAAAATTTTTAAATATAAGAATGCTTGTGATGGATTAGCTTTGCCAAAAGAAATAGGAAAACCGATTACGCTGAAAAAGTAGGTTTTTTTAAATCGGGGAACAGACTTCAATGAGCCATTCCTGTATTTTCGGTTCAAGTTTATCAGCTAATTTTTGTTTTACCTGGCTATGGTAATTGTTAAGCCACTTAATTTCATCTTTTGTTAAAAGATCTATTAATAATAAGCGTTTATCTATTGGGCATAAGGTGATGGTCTCAAAACTAAGCATTGGTTTCTTTGTCTCGAACTTGGTAGGAGCAGCCTTAATAAGAAGTAAGTTCTCAATTCTAATACCATAATTACCTGATACATAATAACCTGGTTCATTAGAAATTAACATCCCTGGCTTGAGCTCAATTTCATTTCTTCTAGAAATTGCCTGTGGTCCTTCATGTACAGATAGAAAGCAACCCACTCCGTGGCCTGTGCCATGCTCATAATCCAAACCTTCCTGCCAAAGGTAGTACCGTGCTAAACTATCTAAATCCCTACCAGAAAGTCCTGCGGGCCATTTTAATTTCGAGATAGCAATCATTCCTTTAAGCACTAGAGTAAAGTGTTTCTTTTTCCTCTTTTCACTTTTCCCAACTGAAATTGTTCGTGTAATGTCTGTGGTTCCTTCCAAGTATTGCCCACCGCTGTCTATTAAGAGGATATCATTCCTTTTGAGAATTTTATTTGTTTTTTTACTCGACCTATAGTGGATAATCGCACCGTTAGGCCCAGCTCCACATATGGTGTCAAAGGAGGGTCCTTTATAACCTTCTCCCATTTTCCTAAATTTTTCTAGTGATTCTATTATGGCTAATTCATCTAAGTTATTTAGGACATTCATGGAAAACCAATGTAGGAATTTTACCATTGCAATACCATCTTTTTGGTGTGCCAACCTCGCCCCGGTTATTTCAATAGTATTTTTTATGGCCTTCAAAGTAGAGCAGGGATCGGTACTGTCATGAATCAGGGTATTACGTTTTGTTAAGTTTCTTTTGATAGCGAAGGAACAACTTTTGCTGTCAAGCCAGACCTTTCCCTTTAATTTTCTCAATTTGGTAATTAAGGTTTTAGTTGGAAAGAACTTTATCTTCGGTGTTAGTTCACTGACTACCGATGGGGGTATTTTTTTTACCTCTAGATATACCTCAACTTCAGAATTTCTATTTTGTATGGCAAAAGCTTTAACGATTGGGGTGTTAGGTATATCTTTACCTCTGATATTTAAAAGCCAGCAAATTGAGTCAGGAAGGGTATAGATCACAAAATCAGCATTGGAATCTTTCATAATTGCATTAATGTTACTGATTTTCCCTTGGTGAGATGCTCCGGTATATTTTTTGTTTAGCTTGTAAACGGCATGAAAGTCTTCCTTAGGTTTATCCTTCCATATTTTGTCTATCAAATTCGATATTGGCTTTATTTTATGTGACCCTTTAAGCTCTTTCCTGAAGTCGTCTATTTCCCTAATTGTGTGGAGCCAAGGATCGAACGCTACAATACCAGGGGTGTCAGGAATTAGTTTCAACCATTCGACTATCACTTTTCTTTCAAATTCTAGGATAGCGATGTATTTACAATTCTTTTCATTCTCGGCCTGAATTGAATAGCGACCATCTACGAACAAGCCTATCTTTGTAAGTGTAACAATACATAGACCTGCTGAACCTGTAAAACCAGATAACCAAGTCAATCTGGCATCATTTTTTGAAATAAATTCTCCTTGATGACAGTCAGCTCGAGGAACTAGAAATGCGTCAATTTTTTCTTTTCGCATTAATTGTCTTAGCATTCTTATTTTCTTTATGCCGGACATTTTGCAAGTAGCTTCAATAATTTTGGGTTTCATTTTTTGTTTGACCCTGTATTGATAGTTGACCTCTTAACGCTTTGATTTTTTTTCTTTTTTGTCAAATAATCTAGCAAGCTGTTCCGTCATAGCTCCGGCAAGTTGTTCAATGTCAGTGATTGTAATTGCATTCTTATAATATCTGGTGACGTCATGACCTATTCCTATGGCTATCACTTCTATTAAATTCCGGCGCTCAATCATTTCAATTACACTTTTCAGGTGATTCTCCAAATAATTTGATGGATTAACTGATAGCGTAGAGTCGTCAACTGGTGCTCCATCAGAGATTACCATAAGAATTTTTCGTGATTCTTGTCTTCTTAGTAAACGTCTATGGGCCCATTCTAAGGCTTCTCCATCAATATTTTCCTTTAGTAAGCCCTCTTTCATCATTAATCCCAAATTGAATCTCACTCGCCTTAATGGAACGTCTGCTTGTTTATAAACTACGTGCCGCAAATCATTTAACCTCCCTGGATTATTAGGCCTATCATGGTTTAACCAATCCTCCCTTGACTTGCCTCCTTTCCAGGCCCTTGTGGTGAAACCTAGAATTTCACATTTCACCTGGCATCTTTCCAATGTTGAAGCAATTATCTCAGCGCAAATTGCAGCAATTGAAATAGGTCTTCCTCTCATTGAACCTGAGTTATCAATTAATAGAGTGACCAAAGTATCCTTGAACTCTGTGTTACTTTCTTGTTTATAGGTTAAAGGAGTAGTTGGATTTGTAATTATGCGTGCAAGTCTAGAGGCATCTAGAAAACCTTCTTCTAGATCAAATTTCCAAGACCTATTTTGCTGTGCTTGTAAACGTCTCTGTAATTTATTAGCCAACCTAGAAACTGCCCCTTTCACCTGATCTAACTGTTGTTCAAGATAAACCCTTAACCTGGAAAGCTCTTCTTCATCAGCCAGATTTTCTGCAAGAACCTCCTCATCATAGCTTGAGTTGAAAACTCGATAATTAGGATCTGCTTCCGAAAGGAATTGGGTTTGGGGTCTTTTGCTTTGATCACTGTCTTCCTGAATTTCTTCATCGGAATCGACTTCATTTACTTCTTCTTCCGTGGAAAAGTCATCTGAGGTAGAAGGATCGGAGGTAAGATCATCATTTTCTTCAGGTAAGGCAGATTCTCTTTCATCTTTTTCATTTGAGGATTCAGAAGTGTTCTCCTCATCCTCGTCGGCATTTTCGGTTTGGTTTTCTGAGTTATCAGGATCATCACCTAACTGATCTCCGTATCCCAGATTCTTTATGATATTCCGACTGAGTCTAGCAAAATTTTCTTGATCATGTACCAGATGATTTATTTTGATGACGTTTTCACTATTTTCCTTTGCAATAAAATTTTCCCATGTCTCAAGAGCTCTTTTTGCATTTTCAGGTAAATCGCGATTATTCGTGATCTTTCTAATGAATAATCGGATTGCTCCAGCCAAAGGGAAATCTTCCGTTTCCGTACTATTTTCCATTAACTTTTTGCTTTCATGATCAATTTTTAAATCTATATTCCTAGAAGCTCCAGGATATACTGTCGAGCCAGCTGCTTCACAACGAGCTTTTTCCATTTCATTAAATAAAGACAATGCAATATCCCCACTGGGAGCATATTTTTTAGATATACTGTTATCATGATACCTGAGATGCATAGCAATTGAATCTGCTTCACCGCGGGCTAAGGCCATTTCATTCTTAGAAATTTTACTTGATATTCTTGGCAATTGTACTTGGTTTTCACCTATCTTGGAACTATCGCTCTCAAACTTGATCTTTATATCGCAGGTTCTAGATATAGCCCTTGTTGTTTCACTTAATGCCTTTTTAATTGGCTCAGTAATGCTTTCTTTTTTATTCATTACCATTTTCAACATTTCGTGAACCACTTGACATAATACTTTCCGGTAATTCTTTTTCAAAGCATCTTTGGAAAAATTCTGCCACGGTTGCTCTCTCTAACTCATCACACTTATTTAGAAATGTTACTCTAAAAGAAAAGGCCAAATCTTGGAAAATTTCTAAGTTTTGTGCCCAATTAATTACCGTTCGAGGAGACATTAATGTAGAGATATCACCGTTAACAAAAGAATTTCTGGTAAGCTCAGCTACCCCAATCATTCTTCTAACAATTTGTTCTCCTTCACCATTTGCTAGAGAAGGAACTTTACTGATGATTATTTCTTTTTCTTGGTTTGGATGTAAGTAATTCAATGTTGATACAATTGACCATCTATCCATTTGACCTTGATTGATTTGTTGGGTTCCATGATATAGTCCGGTGGTATCACCCAATCCCACTGTATTGGATGTAGCAAACAACCTAAAGTTTTTATGTGGTTTCAAGATTTGATTTTGATCCAGTAGCGTAAGCTTACCATCGGTTTCTAGCACCCGTTGAATTACAAACATTACATCTGGTCGGCCAGCATCATATTCGTCAAAAACTAAAGCAGAAGAGTTTTGTAGTGCCCAAGGTAATATGCCCTGTTGAAACTCTGTCACTTGTTTACCATCTTGCAGTTTGATTACATCCTTACCAATCAAATCTATCCGGCTGATATGGCTATCTAGGTTTACTCTGACACATGGCCAATTCAATCTAGCCGCTACTTGCTCAATATGTGTCGATTTTCCGGTCCCATGATATCCTTGTATTATCACTCTTCTATTGTATTGAAAACCTGCTAAGATAGCCAGTGTAGTATCGTGCGCGAATTTATAGCTACTGTCTATTTCAGGAACACGATCAGATCGTTCTGCAAAACCTTTAACCAGTATCTTACTTTTTATGTTGAATACTTTTTCTATATCTATTGATTGCGTTGGTTGAGGTTGACTCATTATTTCTTTCCTAAATCGTTAAAATTATAGTCTTTCATAAAAGATGTTTCCTCTATTCTAATCAGATTACCAGAGTCATTTGTAACAAATTTTTAATGTTCATGACTTAAAACTTCGACTTGCTTTCAATTGGTCCCACGCCCACACTACTTCGGTCAATCTCTCTTCATCAGCTCTACTCCCAGAGTTTCTGTCTGGGTGCAAATCTTTCACCAACTCTTTATAAATTTTTCTTAACTCTGACTTAGTTATAGTATCGGGGGCACCAAGAATTCCTAGTGCTTTCCTTTCACTCGGGGGCAACCTTTTCTCTGGTAAACGAGTTTGTGAAGGATCTGGATTGGGGGCTGAGGAAAGCATGTCATAGGGATCATCAAGTCCGAGTCTTGCCCAAGCTCTTCCCTCTGGTTGGTGGATATCATTCTTATCGGTTCTATCAATGAATGGCGAAGTTTCTCTTTCCCACACCCGATCGGCCCTAAACTGTTTCTCTAATTCTTCAGCAGAATGGTCTTCAAAAAAATTCCATTTATGATTATAGTCCTTAACATGTCTCAGACAAAACCAATGAAATTCCTCAACATTCTTAGGAGATTTGGGTGCTCTATACTTGCCTGTAAGTTCACATCCAGGAGCTTCACAGACATGGGACGAATTTTCAAAAGCTCCGCTGGAACCGCGGTTCTTCGATCGTCTTTTCTTATCTGCAGAAACAGAAATGTCAAATTCTAAAGGAGTTCTCCTGTTCATCCCTTACACCTATTATTATTTGATTCATATTTATAGAATAATGACTGAGCAATAAAGGCCAAATTGAACATTATAAAAAGTGAAACAAAATGCAAGTCAGATTGATCATACAAAATAAGTTAGAGAAAGTTTTTAAGCCTTATACGTTAAATGTAATAGATGAAAGTTACAAGCATGTAGGACACATTGGGTATAAGCCTGAGGGTGAAACCCATTTCAGGGTAGAGATGAAAAGTACGGTTTTTAAGGGTTTAAGTAGATTGGAAATGCAGCGCCAGGTTTTCAGGGTTCTCAAAAATGAAATGGATAATCGGATACATGCCTTATCATTGCATTTGTCAGGCTAGTTAACTTTTGATAGCAGGGCCTAAATTAGGTATTTTTTCTTTTTCCGATTGACTGACATTATCATCATTAATGAGCATATTCAGATTTCCTGAATTTTTAGGTTTTCTGAACACTAGAAAAGATACAGTCCTTTCCATAGCTGATTTTAAAAATGTTTTCTTTATTGGAATTTTAACATCCTTGACATCAAAAAATTCCCAACCCGATTTAGACTCCATTTATATTGCTCTTTGCATCATTTCAGCACTTCTAACACTTATTGATTTAGAGTTGAGAAATTTCTTGCTAAGTTCTGGTACTGGTTCGATTTTGTAGTGGTAGGCCAATTATTTTCCCTTCATAGATTTATCCCAAGTTTCTTTGCCACTAACTCGTTTGCAACTTTTGGATTTGCTTTTCCGCCACTGACCTTCATTACTTGACCAACGAACCAACCCAAAATTTTTGGATTAGAAACCACTCTCTCAACTTGTTGAGGATTATCATTTATTATCTTATCAACCAATTTTTCTATATGACCTTGATCAGTCACTTGTTTCATTGAATGCTCTTTGATCAATTCTGATGGTGATCTCTTTGTGGTCCAGACAAGTTCGAAAAGTTCCTTTGCCATTTTTGAAGAAATTTCAGATTTAATTAGGTGAGCCAAAATTTCTTTTAAATGAGCTGCAGATATAGGACTATTTCCAATATTAAGGCCTTCTTTATTCAAACGACCAAATAATTCATTTATTATCCAGTTTGCTGTTAATTTCTCGTGACCATTTATAAGAACTTTTTCAAAAAAATCAGCACTTCCTTTATCCATTGTTAAAACTTCAGCGTCATATTCAGTTATTCCAAAATCCTCTATGAACCGGGCTTTCTTCTCATCTGGTAGTTCCGGCAATTTTTCTTGAATGCTATTAACCAATTCTTGACTAATTTTCAGTGGTGGTAGGTCGGGACACGGGAAGTACCTATAATCATGAGCTTCCTCTTTTGAACGCATTGACTTAGTCTTTCCTGAATCTGGATCATAAAGTCTCGTTTCCTGGATAACTTGGTTGCCATCTTCCAAAAGAGTTACTTGCCGCCTTGCCTCAAAGTCGATGGCTTGCTGGATAAATCGCATTGAGTTCATATTTTTTATCTCACACCTAGTTCCAAGATATGAGAAATCTTTTGTTTGGGAATAATTTTCATATGAGCCCCGACGGCACACAGATACATTGACATCAGCTCGCAATGAGCCTTCTTGCATATTACCATCACAGGTGTCTAAATATTGTAGAATTTGTCTCAATTTTTTCAAATAGGCAGTGGCTTCATCGGCACTCCTAATATCAGGCCTTGAAACGATTTCCATCAAGCCAACACCAGTTCTATTTAAATCTATAAATGAAAGATTGGGATCCATGTCGTGAATAGATTTACCAGCATCTTGTTCAATATGGATTCTTTCAATGCCAACTTTTCTAACAGATCCTTCTTCCATCCGCACTATGACTTGTCCCTCACCTACTATGGGATGATAAAGTTGGCTAATCTGATACCCTTGAGGTAGATCAGGATAGAAGTAGTTTTTTCTATCAAATTGTGAGAATAGGTTAATTTTTGCCCTAAGTCCTAGACCTGTTTTTATAGCTTGCTCTACACAAAAGTTATTAAGAACTGGGAGCATCCCCGGCATGGCAGCATCCACAAGACTAACATTTGCGTTTGGTTCGTTTCCAAAAACTGTTGAAGACTCGGAGAACAGTTTGGACTTAGATTTAATCTGAGCATGTACTTCCATACCTATTACAACTTCCCATGTTGACTGGGTGCCTTCTAAGGTCTGTGGGTGAGGTTCTTTCTGTTGTTTATCCATCATGACTTAAGTTTCTAAATTTAATATCACACAATTAAATAATTAGCTGTTCCAATGTATTAGAGTTTTAATAATCTAGTGGTAATATCCAGGGTATCTTTAGATATATTATCGGAATAACGAATATTTTTCAAAGAAGATTTCATAAGATCCTTTCTTTTAGGTTCTAATCTGTCAATTGTTTCAAATGCCGCACACAGGCGAGCGGCAACCTGCGGATTTACTGGATCAATCTTTTTTATCCAGGCAGCAATTATTTTGTAACCACCACCATCTTTTGAATGAAAACAGCGGGAATTATTAAGGGCAAAGGCCCCAATTAGGCTTCGAAACCTATTAGGATTTTTCCATCCGAAATCTGGATGCAGACTTAAGGTTTCTATAACTTTAAAGATTTTGTCAGGCGGAGTGTGAATGGCTTGAATTGAAAACCACTTGTCGATCAATAGAGGGTTTTGTTTCCAGCTTTTGTAAAAACCAGGTAGAGCATGAATTGAATTATTAGTTTTTACCAATAGTTTCAGTGAATGCAGAATCTCAGTCATATTTTGAGCACTATCAAAGCATACCTGACTTTTGCTAGCAGTCTTATCTAAGGCTGTAATAAATTCTAAATAACGATTTTTAAGACGTCTTTTACCAGAATTCAGATGGTCAAAATTCGAGTCTTCAGAGATTATGGAATCATATAAATCATTGAGGTCTTCTTTCAATAATTCCGCGATATTTTTGTCAAGCTCTTCTTTAGCAAGATGAATTTGCTCTGGATCAACAAATTGCTCATGCTTAAGCATGTGTACGGTCAATTCTTCATGTGATGGTAACGTTAGTAATTTAGACAAAAAAGCAGGGTTTTTTTGGTTTCTTTCAATCAAGCTATGCAGAATATTTGGAATTTTTATCAATGCTTGTTTCTGTTTAATGAGTATTTCTAAGAGTTCAAGGTAAATTTTCTGTGTGGCTTCCCAAATACAAAAAGCATTTGAGTCACTTTTCATTATGGTTAAGTAGTCATCTAAGGTACGTTCTTGTTTGAGAATTACTGGAGCCGAAAAATCACCCAGCATCACTGGAATTGGCCTTTCTACAAATCCTGAAAACATAAAATTTTGTGTTTTCTTTGTTAAAACCATGAAATTATCATCAGTTAAGCTATTTCCTTCTTTATTAATAAAGGACAATTTTATTGGAATAACCATTGGTTTAGCTTCAACATTATCAGCCTGTGAGGGTATATTTTGTGTTAGCTTCATCGTACAAGTGCCAGAGCGAAAAGTTTCTTCTGATATGACTGTGGGTGTGCCAGATTGCTCATACCAAAGGGAAAACTGCTTTAAGTCCCTACCGGTGCTATCTTCAAATACTTTTATCCAATGTTCGATAGTACTGGCTTCCCCGTCATGTCTGTCAAAATACAGATTGACCGCTTTTTTGTAGGCTTCTTCCCCTACAATTGAGTGAAGCATTCTTATTATCTCAGCACCTTTCTCATAAATAGTTGCCGTATAAAAATTATTAATTTCAACATATTTGTTAGGTCTAACTGCATGCTTCAAAGGTCCCGCATCTTCTCTAAATTGCTTATTTTTTAGGAGAATTACATCTTCTATTCTGACAACCTCTTTATTTTGCATATCTGCAGAGAATTGTTGATCTCTAAAAACGGTTAGCCCCTCCTTTAAACAAAGCTGGAACCAATCTCGGCAGGTTATTCTATTTCCAGTCCAGTTGTGGAAGTATTCATGGGCAATGATCCTTTCAATCATTTCAAAGTCTGTGTCAGTAGCAGTTTTTTCATCTGCAAGGATGTATTTAGAGTTGAAGATATTTAGTCCTTTATTTTCCATTGCCCCCATATTAAAATCACTTATGGCTACAATCATAAAACGGTCTAGGTCATATTCTCTTTGATACTGCTGCTCATCCCAAGCCATACTACGTTTTAGGGATTTCATAGCATGAGCGCATTTCATTTCATCGCCTGGTTCGACATAGATTTGTAACAGAACTCTATTTCCTGACCTTGTTACAAATTCATCCTCCACTACTTTCAAATTCCCACTAACTAATGCAAAAAGATAAGAGGGCTTTGGCCAGGGATCTTCCCACTCAGCCCAACCAGTACCAGTCCCATTCAGATTACCATTAGAAAGCAAATAATCGTGATCACCTTCAATTCTAACCTTATATTTAGCTAATACGTCTGGTCTATCGAGATAATATGTAATTTTGCGAAATCCTTCTGGTTCGCATTGAGTGCAGTAAATTCCATTAGAGAGATAAAGGCCTTCAAGTTCTGTATTGTCCTGGGGATTTATTTCTGTATGACATTCAAACTCAAAAGTATCACACTGGATTGATTTACTGGGTATCTCAAGTTGATCAATAGACAATTTGTATTCGTGTTTTTCTAATTTCTTGCCATCAATTGCTACGTGCAACAATTTCAGGCCCTGTCCGTGCAAAACAAGAGGTGGTTTGGAATAGGAAGATGCTTTGGTGTTCAGGCTAAGTCTGAGTCGTGATTTGACTAATGTAGCCTTGGGAATTAATCTAAAAGATAGATGCACCTCGTCAATGATGTAATCTGGTGCTTTGTATTTCGAAAGTAAAATCTCTTGAGGTTGCATTTGCTATCCTTTGAACACCACTCTCTTTTTATTAACTAGGATAAATTTACAAGTCTTTTTTTTATCGTTAGATTAGTCTGAGTCCCTGTTTAGGGAGTTTTTGACATTATCAACATATGTAGGAACTAGCTTTTAAGCTACCTAATAGCATGAGGGAAAAAATTGAAAGATTACTGGAATTATAATGAGGAAATTTATATCCATGAGGCGTTTGTAAGATTTGTCGAGGATGATTTAGTACCTCGAACACAAATTTCCAAGGAAATATTTTGGGATGGTCTTAATCGTTTGGTTAGTAAATTTTCAAAGGAAAATGAAGGAATTCTTTTAAAGAGGAAGGAATTACAGGATCAGATAAACATTTGGTACCTAAATAATGGAAACAGTATTATAGATACTCATGAGTATAAGAAATTTCTGAAAAATATAGGCTATCTTATCGATCAGGGAGCTGACTTTAGAATAGATACTGCCAATGTCGACGATGAAATAAGTGGGAAACCAGCACCTCAACTCGTTGTTCCTGTTGATAATGCAAGATTTGCAACCAATGCTGCTAATGCACGATGGGGAAGCTTATATGATGCGCTTTATAGTACCGACGTCATTGGTTCAGTTCCCCAGAGTACTGATTTTAACCATGAGAGAGCTAATCAGGTAATCAACTGGACAAAGTCTCTATTGGATGAAATATTGCCGTTACAATCCCAGAGTTGGTCAGATTTGACAGCTATCAAGATAGAGGACCATAAGCTACGCCTATATAATGATTTGGGTGAAGGTTTCTTGGAATCTAAAGATCAGTATCAGGGGTACAACTTAAATGAGCAGCTATTAGAGATATTATTTTATCATAATAATTTGGGTATCATAGTTGCTGTCAACAAATCATCAAAAATTGGAAAATTAGATCAATTGGGCATATCAGATATCGTATTAGAGTCTGCTGTGACAACCATAATGGATTTAGAAGATAGCGTGGCCACGGTGAGTGTAAATGAGAAACTTATAGCTTACAAGAATTGGTTAACACTGATGACTGGTGAAATTACTACCAGGTTCAAAAAAAATGGTAAAAATGTTACCAGGTCTTTAAATTCGGATCGCTGTTTCATCTCTGCATTGGGAAAATCATTTGAAGTTAGAAATAGGTCATTAATGTTCGTCAGAAATGTTGGACATCATATTATGACACCAATAGTAAAATTAAGTGATGGGGGTGAGATCGGGGAGGGATTATTGGATGCCCTAGTGACGACGGCGTGTTCACTTGCTGATCTACGCAAAAAAGGAGGTATTAAGAACTCTTTGAGAGGTTCAATCTATGTAGTAAAACCCAAGATGCATGGTCCAGACGAAGTCACTTTTACGGATAATATTTTTGAGGAAGTGGAAGACATATTAAATATCCCAAGAAACACAGTCAAAATAGGTTTGATGGACGAAGAAAGAAGGACTTCGCTTAATCTTGAAGAGTGTATTAGGAGAATAAAAAGTAGGGTGGTATTTATCAATACGGGCTTTCTAGATCGGACAGGTGATGAGATCTTTACTTCAACACTTGTAGGTCCAATGATTAGGAGGAGTGAAATGAAGTCGGCAGACTGGTTGCAGGCCTATGAAAAGAATAATGTAGATGTGGGATTGAAATGCGGGTTCATTGGCAGGGCTCAAATAGGTAAAGGAATGTGGGCGGCAACAGAGCAAATGTCTAACATGTTTGCCCAGAAGATAGGTCACGTTCGTTCCGGGGCTAGCTGTTCTTGGGTTCCTAGTCCAGTTGCTGCCACCATACATGCTGTTCACTATCACCACGCTAATGTCAGGAAAACACAAAAGAAGATTGCTCAAAGCCTTGAACCGAAGGCCGACACAAACCAACTCTTGAAGGTTCCATCATTGAGGGGAAAGAATTTGTCCAAGGAAGAGATCTTAGGG
This sequence comes from Paracoccaceae bacterium, assembly GCA_014239455.1. Taxonomy (GTDB): domain Bacteria; phylum Pseudomonadota; class Alphaproteobacteria; order Rhodobacterales; family Rhodobacteraceae; genus CACIIZ01. Next base: position 70,585 of record JAAZYV010000006.1, read on the forward strand.
GAATTGGAAAACAATGCACAGGGAATCTTAGGCTATGTGGTTCATTGGATTAACCAAGGTGTTGGGTGTTCAAAAGTATTAGATATCTACGATGTTTACCTTATGGAAGATCGCGCAACTTGCCGTATAGCTTCACAGTATTTAGCAAACTGGTTTTATCATGGTTTGATATCAAGGCAAGAAATCCTGGATGCATTTACAAAGATGGCTTTGAAAGTTGACAAGCAAAATGTGGATACTATGGGCTATAATAAACTTTCAGAAAACACTCAAAATCCCGCCTTTTTAGCAGCTTTAGAATTGGTATTTGAAGGTAAGAATCAATCTTGCGGTTATATTGAAGAAACGATGTTTAAATATAGAAGACAGGTTTTGGCAGGGGTTGTTGAAGGCTAAGAATAAGATAATTTATGGAGAATGGAACTAAAAATGTCTAAACCTGTCGTGGGAATTATAGGTAATAGTTATTTAATTGACGAAAAATACCCAGCTCAAGGATCAGGAGTGATCAACGTAGAAGCCATCGCCGAAGTCGCACAAGCAATACCTGTTATAATACCAAGTTTGCCGAGATGTTTTTCAACTGGGGACTTAATGTCATCCTTTGATGGTTTCTTGTTTACTGGTGGACGATCTAATATTCACCCTTCATATTATGGGTGTGAACCAACAGAGGCCCATGGATCTTTTGATAAAAATAGGGATGAAGTAGTGCTACCTTTGATACAAGCTTGCGAGAAACGGGGTAAACCTATCCTTGGGGTTTGTAGGGGCTTTCAAGAATTTAATGTGGCTTTTGGTGGAACATTGCATCCCGAAATAAGAGAGCTGCCTGGTCGAATAAATCATAGAATGCCACCAGACGGTACTCTTGAGGAACAATTTGCGCACCGTCATGAAGTTCAAATCATAGAAGGAAGTGAATTTGAAAGGATTCTTGGTTCAAAAAGAATTTTGGTTAACTCACTCCACGGCCAAGGGATAGATAGCGCTGGGGATAGAGTTCTCATTGAGGGTTTTGCTATCGATGGTACTCCAGAAGCTCTCCTAATTAGAGATTCGGTTGGATTTTGTTTGGCAGTTCAGTGGCATCCAGAATGGAACGCTTCTTCAGATAAAGTATCAAAACCATTGTTTGAAGAATTTGGTAATGCGCTCAGATTACCATCTAATTGATGCTGGTAGGAATTGATATGAATTACCTGATGGTATCACATGACCAACTCCAGGAAATGGAAAGTGAAAACCAAGTAGTGCCATCTTTTCATTTGTGATTAAGGAAAGAACTTTTTCTCTAGATTTGATTGCTTTGATGGGATCCATATCATTTTCTGGTGTCCAACTAGGGAATACCAAGCTCGTGTTTGGGTGAAGTAAGGCATCCCCACAAATTAGAAGTTTAGCCTCCGCACTTTGAACTAATAGGCTGCTATGGCCAGGAGTATGACCAGAAGTATCCAGCATATGAACCCCTGGGATAACTTCTTTTTCTTCATCGTACAAAGTGACTTCGGAAAGGGCATTAAGAGAATTCACAGCATTTAAAACTGTTTGCTGAAATATTTGCTCAACCTCGTTTACACGGTTTTTTTTTGTCCACCATTCGTATTCATTTTGGGACATAATATATTCAGCATCAGGAAAAATAACCTCATCAAAATCATCCCTTATACCTAAGACATGGTCTGGATGGGCATGTGTCAAAAAAACATGTGTGATAGTATCTGGATCGATACCTGCCAAGTCGAGATTATCAAATAATCTTCCTGTATCGCCAATAAAACGTGAACCACCACCAACGTCAACCAAAAGCCTATTTTCTTCGACGTCTATCACCGCTAGGTTTGTTTCTCTATAAATGTAATCATTTGGCATATGGTACTTCTGTAGATGTTGTTTAATCTCCTCTTCTGAAGCATTAATAGTTATTGATGAAATAGGCGTGGTGAACGATCCATCTGAAACTACAGTGATGTTTATTTTGCCCACGGAAAATTTAAAGAAATTCTGCAAATGGTTATTTTTTTGGCCTGTTATGTTACCAAAAGTTGGTGAAACAGTTGCATATAGCCCACTTGAATATAGATAGTTTAATATAACTCGACGGGAAAGAATCATTTAATTAAAATCATTTTTTTTTGCTAATTTATGAATATAGTTTGTTGGGTGACGATATCTAACATTATTTAATTTTGCAATATTAACCAGGTTGAGTTTAAGAGTATGCTTTCAAATAGACTTCTTTCTGTAGCACCGATGATGGAACGAACTGACAGACATTGTCGGTACTTTTTTCGATTATTAACAAAAGAAACACTTTTATATTCTGAAATGATTTATGCGGATGCAATAATAAGGGGAGATAGAGCAAAATTGTTAGATTTTTCAAATCTAGAGCATCCCATTGCTTTACAGATTGGTGGAAATGATCCCAAAATTTTAGCTGAAGCAACTAAAATAGGAGTAGATTGGGGATATGATGAAGTAAATTTAAATGTAGGATGCCCTTCTTCTAGAGTTAGGTCCGGGGAATTTGGTGCATGCTTAATGAAAGAGCAAGAACTGGTGGCCAAATGTGTAGAATCAATGGCCAAAAATGCATTAAAAACTCCGGTTACAATTAAATGTCGTATAGGAGTCGATGATCAAGATCCCGAAATAGTGCTACCCGAATTCATTCAGGCAGTATCTCAAGCTGGAGTAAAAATCTTTGTAATTCATGCAAGGAAAGCGATACTAAATGGATTGAGTCCGAAGGAAAATAGAAAGATTCCACCAATAGATTATGAATTGGTGGCCAAAGTTCGAGATCGATTTCCAAATCTACAAATTTGTATTAATGGAGAGATCAAGGAATTGGAAATGGTTTCAAGGTTCATTAAACAAGGATTTGCTGGATGCATGATAGGACGCCAGGCTTACAAAAACCCAAAAGTGCTTCTTAGTGCAGATGAAGTCATTTTTAGATTTGTCGAGTACCAGCAAAAAACATCTGAGGGAATAAGATTACAAAATGCTTTAATAAATATGTTAGAATATGTGGAATGGCATCTTTCAGTTGGAGGCAAAGCATCAAGTGTTTTAAGACATTTGATTAACTCCGTTTCAGGCATGCCAGGTGCTAAAGTCTTTAGATCCATAATTTCAGAGGGAATGGCCTGTCCGGGATCAGGACCAGAATTACTAAGCAGTGCTATGAAACATGTGAATTTCACAGAAGAAGTAGAAGAATATCCAGGTCATTAACATGGCGCAAATTTGGACAAATTTTATTAAAAATGGATGGTGTTTTTTAGATAATGGCATAGAAAATTATCGATGGATTGAAGCAACCAAAGCGAATATTCGTAATAAATTTCGGCAAAAGGAATATAAAGATAGTGATTTCAGGTCTGGATCTACTTGGTTTGCAGGAATAAATTTTTTAGATAATGAAATTGGAGGAGATGTTGACGGCATATCATTCAGTTCAGCGCTATGGTCTCAGATTTCTGGAAAATTTGGTGTTGGCATTAAATACTGGGATACTGCACAGGTGTCGATATGTTGGAAAGGTTATCCAAGAAAAGATCGGTCGGAATCAGAAAAAGCATTCAAATATCGCTTAAAAAAATATTCTTCACATGTAGACGGTTTGATTCCAATAGGTTCATCAAGGAAGAGATTTGCTAAAGAATTCCATGCCTTTATTCTTGGTATACCCATAATTAATAACAGAGTTGATTCCGCGCCCTTGATGGTCTGGGAAGGTTCCCACAAAATATTTAGGAATATGTTTCGAAAAGTATATGCTGGTTTGTCAGAAACTGAGATAAGCAATTTGGACGTGACAGAAATTTATCAGAAATATAGGAGGAAAGTTTTTTCAACCTGCCCTGTCAGAAAAGTGTTTTCTCATAATAATCAACCTTATATTCTTGATAGACATTTATTACACGGGATAGAATCTTGGAGCGTACCTATTGGTGATCCTTTATTACCCCATCGGGATAAACTATTTTGCATAAATCCCATGTCTGGCCGAATTGTGGTTTACTTCAGGCCTGCTTACAAGAATCCGTTAGATTGGATAACTCAGAATTAATCTTTTTTAGTACCTTGTCGATATGGTTAATTCGATCTCAACATGTTAATTTTTTAGTCTATCTAGGCAACCCTGCAATATATAGCATGCTGCTACTTTGTCGATAACTTGAGAACGTGATTTTCTGGAAATATCTGAGGCAATGAGAATTCTCTCTGCAGCTATAGTGGATAATCTTTCATCCCATAGATAGACGGGAAGGTTCATTTTGGGGGAAAGTTTTGACGCAAAGGCCCTAGTCGACTGGCATCGAGGTCCTTCAGTGCCATTCATATTAATTGGTAGTCCTAGAACTATTCCGTTAAAAGAATATGAAGAATTAATTCTTAAGATTTCATTGAGATCATCAACAAACTTTTTCCTCTTGATCGTGCATAGGGATGTGGCGATAGTTCTAGTAGGGTCTGAAATCGCTACTCCTATGGTCTTTGTTCCGAGATCCAACCCTAGGAGAGGACGATTAGGATTCAAAGATTTCATAAAACTCTCGATATTTTCTGCTATAAAACTATTCATAAAATGACCTGGATTCTACTGTTGCTTCAGGGGGCGATTCTTTGAAGTTTTTTCAAAACATCCGGTTGATCTTTAAAGTAACGTTTTGCTTTTTTTAAAATTTCAAATGCTTGTTCATCTTTCCCTAAAACTCGATAAGATCTTACTAGTTTAAGCCATTCTTCATAAGTCCCCCCCTCAGTTTTCAGTCTTTCACTTAAGGTAAAGACCATTTCATTAATCATCGCCACCGCGTCTTGATTCATATCTTCCCCCAAGTGGTTTTTGGGTCCTTTAGTTGTTTCACTTAACATTTCTTCGATTCTTTGTATGTCTTGTCTTATCAATTGGTTCCAGGGGGCATCTTCAGGGCCCTCCCCTAAGAGCTCTTTCCAGATTGTATAACCTTCAGTCAATTTGTTGTTTTGTAGTTTTAACAAACCATAATAATATCTGGATTTTTGGTTAGAACGGTCAATATGGAGGGATTTTTTTATATTTTCTTCAGCTTCTACGGACACGTAACCATTTGTTGCTCCAATCATTAATTCAGCTAATTTTCCATAATCTTCTGCCGTTATTGTAGGCTTAATAGTTTCAATGACATGCATTTGACTTTGATAAGAAGTTTTGTAATCACCTAGTTTTGCAGCGTTATCGACTAGTAGGTTATAGCCTTTGAGATCTTTTGGTCTATCCCCTAAGATGATTTCGAGTCGGTCAACCAATATTTTTAGCTGTTGGTTTTCATTGTTTTGTTGAGTAACAGATTCATTATTTAAAGTCTGTGATAAAAGTAATTCGGCTTGTTGCTGATTTAATTGACTCGCAAAGAAAGCCTCCTTATTAAGATTTCTAGTTTTCTGGGGGTGGTCCTCAAAACCATAATAACCTATTTTCAGATAGATAAGGCTCGTACTTATGATCAGGAAAGGTAGTCCCAAATATAGAAAAATATTGCTGAAAATAGCAGGTGCTTTTTCTGTTTTTCTGATTTTATTTTTTTCATATCTAATTTCTTTAAGAATGCGCTTATCAATTTCAAGCCTTGCCGCATTCAATTCTTCTTCGTCAATGGGGTTGTTCTTGGATTCATTTATTATTTCATCTAATTGATCCTTTAGCTCATCCACATATTTATTTCTACTGCCAACCGCAGTATCTTTGGAGAAATGTAATTTTCTTGCAATAATCAGAATAATGAAAGCAAAAATTAGGGTTATAAAAATAAAGAAAAAAGGCATGAGTAATTGACTAGGGTGGTTAATGAGAATGTAAGCTGCCGCAAAAATATCTATTCAAACTCGCATTTTCAAGCATTATCTTGCCAGTTTGATAGTTTGTGGACTGGATTACTTTCTGAAACATAGTTGTCTTTCTCAATATCTTTATGTAGGAAAAGGAAAACGTTTACAATTTTCTAAGGTTGGTATGAAGAGATATTCGGCATTTGCTTTGGTAAAAGAAGCCTTCAACAATCATCTGGGTTGGGGAAGGGCTTGGCGGCACGCACAACCAAAAAAAAGATATAAGGTAATTATAGTTGGAGCCGGTGGACATGGTCTTGCCACTGCTTATTATTTGGGAAAAAACTTTGGAATAAGGGATGTTGCAGTTATTGAAAAAGGTTGGTTAGGCGGAGGAAATACTGGGAGAAATACTACGATCATAAGATCAAATTACTTACAAGAAGAGTCTGCCGCAATTTATGAAAAATCTAGAGCACTCTATGAAACGTTATCCCAAGAGCTGAATTATAATATCATGTTTAGTCCGAGAGGGGTAATGATGCTTTGTCAAACGGAGCATGAATTGCGAGCAATGAAAAGAACTTACTATGCCAACCGACTTTTTGGTGTTCAAACTGAAATGGTATCTCCTACGCGTATGAAGGAAATGATTCCAATTATAAATACTGATGGACCTCGTTATCCAATTTTAGGAGGGTTATGGCAACCAAGAGGAGGAACTGCCAGGCATGATGCAGTAGCTTGGGGTTACGCGCGGGCAATTTCTAGTTGGGGGGCTGAAATCATAGAAAATTGCGAAGTTACAGGTATAGTAAGAGAGGCATCCACGGTTAAATCGGTTCAAACCACCAAAGGTTCAATAGATTGTGAAAAATTATGCTTTGTTGTGGCTGGAAGTTCTAGCCTTCTTGCTGAATTAGCGGGATTTCGCCTTCCATTAGAGTCTGTTGCTCTCCAAGCTTTAGTATCCGAACCTATAAAACCTGTAATGGATTGTGTAGTAATGGCAAATACCGTGCACGGTTATATGAGTCAATCTGACAAGGGTGAGATGGTTATAGGTGGTGGTGCTGATGGTTACAACAATTATAGTCAGAGGGGAAGTTTCCAACATATAGAGGAGACCGTGAGGGCTCTTATCGAAACATTTCCAATTATCAGTCGCCTTCGGCAACTCCGTCAGTGGGGTGGTATTGTAGATATGACTGGTGACAGATCTCCCATAATTTCAAAAACGCCAGTTGAAAATATATTTTTGAATTGTGGATGGGGTACAGGAGGGTTCAAGGCTATTCCTGGTTCAGGTTGGGCAACTGCAGAACTTGTTGCACATGGGAATCCCGGAAAATTAGCAGTACCATTTTCATTAGCTAGGTTTGTTGAGGGAAGAATGATTGATGAGAGTATTGCCGCTGCTGTGGCTCATTAATTTAGGGATTGATTCGAGTGCTAAGATTTAAATGTCCAGTTTGTAATGTAGTTGCCGATGAGACTGAATTGAGTCCTGGAGGGGAGGCACATATTGAAAGAATGGGACCAGGAAGTTCTGATGATGCTTTTTACAAATACCTTTTTGAGAGAAAGAATCCCTTAGGAGTACATTTTGAAAGGTGGTTTCACGCTTATGGATGTGGAAAATGGTTTCATGCAGCTCGCTGTACAAAAACAATGGAGATTTTTGGTACTTATAAGGCCCAGGAGATCAAACCACCTAAGCATATCACCGATGCTATCAGAAAAAAGAAACCAAATTGGAAAAATGAATAGATGAGTACAAGAATTTCAAAAGGTGGGAGACTACTTGATCGTAACAAGCGATTGTCTTTTGCTTTCAATGGAAGAAACTTATTTGGTTTCCAGGGAGATACTTTAGCTTCTGCATTACTAGCTAATGACCAAGTATTGATAGGTCGTTCTTTCAAGTATCATAGACCACGTGGATTCGTTTCATCAGGAGTCGAGGAACCCAATGCTTTGATGAGTTTGGGACATGGTGGTAATTTTGAACCAAATAGATCTGCTACAACAGTAGAATTAGTAGATGGGATCGAAGCAGTTTCTCAAAATCACTTAGGTTCATTAGAATGGGATCTTGGTTTTATCAACAATTTTTTTGCAAAAATCTTTCCAGCAGGATTCTACTATAAGACATTCATGAAGCCTAGATTTGCTTGGAAGCATCTATTCGAACCCATTATTAGGAATGCTGCTGGTTTAGGTAGGGCGCCTAGTCTACCAGATGAAACAGCCTATGATTACTTTTATGCTCACGTAGACATTTTGGTTATTGGGGCAGGTATGGCTGGATTACTTACGACCTATGAATTAGCTAAATCTGGATTAAACGTACTCTTGGTTGAACAGAAGCATTACTTCGGTGGGTATGCACTATCTGATGATTTTGAAGTGGAAGGTGTGGCTGTATCTAAATGGCTTGAAAACATGGAACGAGAGCTAGCTAATTTAGATAATGTCCAAGTAAAAAAGAATTTCACAGCAATCGGGCTCCATGACCATGGTTATCTAATAGGCTGTGAGAACTTAGAAGTAGCTGAGAAAATGGGTAGAAGTGCTATACGGCATAGACTTTGGCGTTTAAGAATTAAGCAAATAGTCTTGGCTACCGGCGCTATCGAACGACCTCTAATATTTGCGGGCAATGATATACCAGGAGTGATGTTATCCTCCGCAGCTCTGGATTTTTATAAACTCTATGGTGTTTCCCCCGGGGATAGAACAGTGGTGGTAACCAATAATGACTCGGCCTATTTGACGGCAATAAATTTACACAATGCTGGATTGAGTGTTCCTGTAATAATCGATGTTAGAGAAGGATCTAGTGGAGACCTTTCTGACAGCTTAAGATCGATGGGAATCAGAATTGAATATGGGAAGGGGATTGCCAGTGTTCTGGGTAAGAAAAGGGTTAAAGCTGTAGAACTATGTTCTCTTACAGGTGAGGGAAGTGTGCAGGAAACAATAGAATGTGATAGCGTAATTATGTCCGGTGGTTGGTCTTCTACAGTTCATCTTTGGTCCCACTGCGGGGGAAGATTAATTTGGAATGATGATTTGGACACGTTTCTCCCAGATGCTTCCAAACCACCCATAGATGAGAATGGAGAAGATTTTATAGGTGTTGTTGGATCGGCTTCGGGCAGTTTTTGGCCTTCAGAAATTATACAAAATGTGAAAGAAACAGTAAGTAAGATTCAGAAAAAATTTCAAATAAGTAAAATGAGATCAAGCAGTATCTCTATTCAGGAAATCAAATATGGAGATAGTTCTTCCAAATATTTTACACCAGAAGGTGCTGGCGAAAAGTTAAAAAGCAAATGTTTTGTCGATTTTCAAAACGATGTGAAGCTATCTGATTTGAGATTAGCCATGCAAGAAGGATATGAGAGTGTAGAACATCTAAAGAGATATACGACCCTAGGTATGGCAACAGACCAAGGGAAACTTTCTAACATAAACGGTCTTAAATATCTTGCTGATTTGGTGGGCAGAGAAATTAATGAAGTTGGAACAACTACCTTCCGACCACCCTATACGCCAATTTCATTAGGTTCGATTGCAGGAGAAGCCCGTAAGGGTTTATTTAAACCAGTGAGAAAGACCATGCTTCACCCTTGGCACGAGGCGAATGGAGCCAGCTGGGAGCCCGTAGGTGATTGGAGAAGACCGTATGCTTACCTTAAAAAAAATGAAACTATTGAGCAAGCTGTCTTAAGGGAGGTTACTAACACCCGGAATGCTTTGGGTATCCTAGATGCTTCAACGTTAGGTAAGATCATTGTTAGCGGACCTGATGCTGCGAATTTCTTGGATTTGATGTACACCAATATGATATCGACATTGCAGGTAGGGAGGTGTCGATATGGTTTGATGTGCAATGAGAATGGGTTTCTTTTTGATGATGGGGTAGTGGTAAGGTTAGCTGAGGAAACCTTCCTTTGTCATACAACTACTGGGGGTGCAGATAGAGTTTATTCTTGGATGGAAGAATGGCACCAGACTGAATGGTGGAATAAACGCATGTTCATCCAAAATGTAACGGAACAATACACGCAAATAACTATCGCAGGACCAAAATCACGTCTCTTACTGGAGGGATTAGGCGGTTTAGATGTATCCCGAGAAGCTTTAAAGCCTTTGGGTTATCTAGAAGGAGAATTGGCTAAGATAAAGGCGAGGGTTTTTAGGATTTCTTTTTCTGGTGAATTATCATTTGAAATCGCTGTCCCCAACCAATTTGGGTTAGAATTTTGGGAAAAATGCTTAGAAACTGGTTCCCAGTTTGGAATCAGCCCTTATGGAACAGAAGCCTTACATGTCATGAGAGCCGAGAAGGGTTTTATTATGATTGGTGATGAAACAGATGGCACCGTAATTCCTCAGGACTTAAATTTAGGGTGGGCGGTTTCCAAAAAGAAAAAGGATTTCATCGGGAAACGAGCCCAAGAGAGAATTTTTATGAATGATCCAAATCGTAAAACATTGGTTGGATTATCTTTACAGAATAGCTCTGAAAAGATACCTGATGGTGCTTCTGCAATCTTAGGAGGCGTTGGCCAAGCCGGTGATAATGTTATAGGTCATGTTACTTCTACGTATTTTTCACCAACACTTGATAAACCTATTGCTATGGCTCTGCTCAAGGATGGCAAAAACCTACTAGGGCAAACCATTGAAATACCAGTGGAATCCGAGAAAATTCTAAAGGCGATTGTTATTGAACCAAAATTTTATGATGTCGAAGGCAACCGGCAAAATGATTGAAGTTAGAAAATACAATAGCAAGGATATTCTGATAAAGGAGTTTGGAGAAGTTGGGATGTTAACAGTGAGAGGAGATTTCTTCACTCAACGATTTCAGGCAGTTATAGCAAAAACTTGTAATGTAAGGATACCCAAGCCTTTAAATATTAACAGTAGCAAGAATTTATCTTTAGCTTGGATGTCACCAGACGAATTACTCATATTCAGTTTCTCTGGTGCATTTCATGAGAAAACAAAGAAAGGTCTTAATTCTTCTTTAAAGGGTTCACATTCGTTGATTTTGGATGTTTCTGGTGCCAGGAGCCTCTTTTTGGTTGAGGGAATTTTGTGGCGAGAACTTTTGGCAAAAGGCTCGCCCGTTGATTTTAGGAAAAATTCATTTACTAAAGGTACCTTCCGAAGAACTCGAATGGGTCAAGTCAGTGTGGCATTTTGGATGGTTAGTGATAATTCGGCTTATATCATTTGTGGCAGATCCCACTCAGACTTTTTTTATGACTGGCTATGCAATGCAGCATCTGATGGTTCTTTAACAAAATTTTTCTAAACTGGGGGTTATCTTTCTCCGGATTTATTTTAGTATTAGTGCCGTTTTGGAGTTGTCAGTAGCATATTATTTTCTCATCTATGAATCAGGCTCCTTTGTCCAACGATCTTCAAGTTTTTTTATTGCTGATATTCGGTCTCGGGGGTTTGGGTGGCTCTGCAACCAGGTAAGAGCTTGATTTTTATTATCATTTAGTTTTTCTAATTTGCTAAAAAGATCGACCAATGGCGTAACTTCTAAGCCTATTCTTAACATGAGAGCTGCCGCATACTCATCCGCCTCATATTCATCCATTCTGGAAAGCTTTGCAGATACGATTCTTAAGAGCATTGTAGACAGATAATTTCCTACAAAAGGTATCAGTCTTGATAAGACAAACCCCAAACCCATTTGGATTGTATTTTGGACTGTATAAGCAACCATTCTCTTTTTTGTATGACCAAGTGCAAGATGACCTAGTTCATGGGCTATTACTCCAAAAAGTTCTTCAGCAGAAAAAACTCCACTGTAATATTTTTCTAAGAAACCTCGTGTAATGAAAACTTTTCCGTTCGGAGAGGCTACACCATTAAGGTTCAAATCTTCAAGAATATATACTTTAATTTCTTTTATGTCTAAAGAGTGTGCTATTTTCTTGACCAGAGCGGTAACAATTGGATCTTTCATTGGTGAAGAGTTTGCTTCAAGCTTTTTTGCTAGTCTGGCGGCCGAGGATTTATGACTCCAGATACCCAGTATTATTGGGGTAAGTATCGCTATTAGTTTAAACATGATCTATGCCAATATTCTCATTCCATCGTCGAGTCCCTGGAGTGTTAGGGGTACCATGCGGTTATCAAAAATATCCTGGATGATTATGGTGGATTGGGTGTATTGCCAATACTCTTTTGGAGTTGGGTTTATCCAAAGGTGACTTGGCCATTGTGTTTTGGCTCGCTCTAGCCAAATTCTGCCACTTTCACGATTATAATGTTCGTTTGCACCTCCTACCATTTCAATTTCGTACGGGCTCATAGTCGCATCACCCACAAAAATACATTTATAATCCTTGTTATACTTGTTAATGATATCGACTGTATTGTTTTGCTCTTCCCAGCGTCGGTAGTTGTTTTTCCATGCCCCTTCATACAAGCAGTTATGAAAATAATAGTATTCTAGATGCTTAAACGCAAACCTTGTGGCCGAAAATAATTCTTCAACTTGGGCTATGTGCATATCCATTGAACCTCCCACATCAAAAAATATGAGCACTTTGACTGAATTTTGACGCTCAGGTCTCGTTTGAATATTGAGAAAACCTGTTCTAGCAGTAGTTGAAATTGTGTCATCCAGATCTAATTCTTCATTGTTCCCATCTCTTGCCCACTTTCTCAATCTTTTTAGTGCGATCTTTATGCTACGAGATCCTATCTCACTATTTTCATCCAAATTTTTGAATAGGCGCTTGTCCCATACTTTCACTGCTTTTTGATGTCTGCTATTTGCTTGCCCAATTCTTACACCTTCTGGGTTATATCCGTACGCCCCAAATGGTGAAGTTCCTGCTGTTCCAATCCATTTGTTACCCCCCTGATGGCGATTCTCTTGTTCTTTAAGTCTTTGTTGTAAGGTTTTCATTAATTTTTCGAAGCTACCAAGAGAACGCATTTCTTCCATTTGCTCCTTGGTAAGAATTTTTTCCGCCAGCTTTTCAAGCCATTGCTTTGGTAAATCTATTTGGGAGATCAAAAGATTGGTATCAAGGCTTTCTATTCCATTAAAATTTTTACCAAAAACCTGGTCAAAAATATCTAAGTGTTTCTCATGCTTTATGAGGCTAGTTTTTGCCAAGAAATAAAATTTTTCAATCTTGAACTCTGTTACTCCTTTTTCTAAGCAAGTTAAAAATGAAAGGAATTCCAGTAGTGATACTGGGACCCCATTTTTTCGTAAATCATCAAAAAAACTATTGAACATTTCAAAACAAGATTAAGTTCATTATTATTATTTGTATGATTACGGCGGCTATAAGGGATATAACTGAAAAAACAGCGATATATTGTAATTTGTCCAAATAATTTCCCTTTCGCTTGGTAGCTATCAGGTATCCAATGCCACCTCCAAGAACAATTATAGTTACAATGATGCCCATTATAAATTAACCTTCATTTCAAAAAACGTGATTATGCTAATCCCCATACCAAAGGCTAAATTACTGATTTCTAGCTAGGAATGCCAATTTTTCAAATAACTGAACATCTTGTTCATTCTTCAGGAGAGCTCCATGGAGTTTAGGTAACATGTCTTTAGGATTTTGGCGTAGATCTTCACTTGAAATGTCTTCTGCTAGAAGCAGCTTTATCCAGTCTAAAATTTCTGAAGTTGATGGTTTCTTTTTCAATCCAGGCACCTCTCTAACATTAAAGAAATTTTCTAGAGCAGTTTGCAAAAGAGTAGATTTAATGTCTGGGAAATGTACTTTAATAATTTTTGTAAGTGTTTCTTTGTCAGGAAATTTAATATAGTGAAAAAAACATCTGCGGAGAAAAGCATCCGGTAATTCTTTTTCATTATTAGATGTGATAATAACGATCGGCCTCTGTTCAGCTCTGATGGTTTCCCCTGTTTCGTAAACGTGAAATTGCATTTTATCTAATTCTTGCAAGAGGTCATTTGGAAACTCTATATCAGCTTTATCAATTTCATCTATTAGTAGGACTACCTTTTTTTTTGAATCGAAGGCTGACCATATGGTTCCCTTCTTTATATAATTCTTAATATCTTTGACTTTTTCTTCCCCTAATTGACTATCCCTTAGTCTGCTAACTGCATCATATTCATACAAACCTTGGTGTGCCCGAGTTGTTGATTTGATGTTCCACTCTAGAATTTCTAAATCCAATTTGGATGCAATTTGCTTAGCAAGTTCAGTTTTCCCAGTTCCAGGTTCGCCTTTGACAAGTAACGGCCTTTCTAGGGTTATGGCTGCATTTACAGCCATCTTCAAATCTTCAGTTGCGATATAATTATTAGTTCCATTAAATTTCATGATTTACTCCAACACTAAATAATTTTTTCCTCGTGACAATTGCTGTGATTCCATCTAGAACTCCCCTTGTTAATATTTTACAATTAAGTAACTGTCTAGACAAAGAGTGGGGGGTCAGGAGATGGTAGTGTTAAAGAAAAATTTTTCACATTATGATCCACTGCCTAATGAGGAGTTCATGAATTCCAAACAGGTTGAATATTTCAGGAGCAAGTTGATTGTATGGAAAGATTCTATCCTCCAGGAAAGCAGAGAAACCATAGAAGATATGCAGTCTGATGCTAGAAACATTCCAGACGTAACTGACAGAGCTTCGGAGGAGACTGATCGGACGCTTGAGTTAAGGACTAGGGATAGACAAAGAAAACTCATATCTAAGATTGATTCGGCACTAAGAAGGATCAATGAGGGCACTTATGGATACTGTGAGGAGACCGGTGATCCCATTTCTTTTAAAAGGCTTGATGCTCGACCTATAGCTACCCTAAGTTTGGAGGCACAAGAGAGGCATGAAAGGAGAGAAAAGGTTCATAGGGACGACTAGGAACAATTTTTCTTTAAGCCCTCTAAAATTTCTATTGATGGAGGTAGGTTTTGTGTTCAGATGTAAATTTTACGTGATCCGTGCTTAATGTTGGCATCATGGGTGCGGGAGTGGGAGGCCTCTCCACTGGGATGATGTTGAAAAGCATTGGATGCAAAGTCTCAATTTTTGAGAAGCTCGCGGAAAATACATCCGATGGTGTTGGCTTACAAATTAGCGCTAATGGTATTAGAGCTCTCAAGACATATGGATTAGAAAATGAAATTGCTGAGTTGGGGGATTACCCGGATTTCATTGGTTGTATTAATGGTCTTACTGGTGTGGAGTTGGCAAAGATACCTTTAGGAAAGACAGCTGAGAAATTATATGGGGCTGGATTTTATCAATTCCATAGGGCTGATTTCATCTCACTCTTAAGGAGGGAAAATTTTAGGCTTGGAGTTAACATTTTTTATAAAACTCAAGTCTTAGAGATAGAGCATGACTTGAATGGAGCAACCGTGATCACTAGTGAAGGATCATGCTCTCGATTTGATCTTATTGTGGCAGCAGATGGAATTAATTCCACCACTAGAAATAAAATCTTTGAAGCAAATCCCCCAGTTTTCTTGAAACAGGTAGCATATAGAACGGTCATTTCGACTGATAAGTTACCCAAGGCTTTTGCTATCAGGCAAACACGGTTATTCTTAGGTGCAGGCAAACACGTAGTGTCTTATCCCATTAGAAAAGGTAGTTTAGTTAATTTTGTATTTTGCACAGAGTTTGATTCATACTGCCAGGAAATTTGGAATAGAGAGGTTAATCCTCAAGAGATACAGGAAAAATTCGCGGAATTTGTTGGCTTGAAAGAAGTTTTGAAGAATATAGTTTCTGTTAAAAAATGGGGTCTTTTTGAGCACACTTCTCTTGATTCCTGGCACAGAAACAGAGTGGTACTCTTAGGTGATGCGTGTCATCCAATCCTACCTTATTTGGCACAGGGTGCGACACAGGCAATTGAGGATGCTCATGAGCTTTGCATTAGAATCAAGAAAAGCTTTGAAAATCACAATTTAGAGCAAGAGCTTGTCAGATACGCCAAAAACCGGATTCCCAGAGTTCGAAGAGTAGGAAGGGCATCCAGATTAAATGCAAAATTATTTCATCTCAGGAATCCAATTTTAGTTTTTACTTTTCATCTGATTTTAAGAATGCTTGGTAATATTTATCCGAAATATTTTTTACGAAGATTTTCCTGGATTTATGCAGGCGGACCTTCATAAATTTCTCTATTTTAATGCTCATTTACTAATTCTATCCAAACGGGTACATGATCAGAGGGTTTCTCTCTAGATCTCATATATTTGTCAATTCCGCAGGATAAAAGAAGATCTGCAGCTTGAGGGTTTAAGAGAAAATGGTCAATTCTTACTCCATTATTTTTTTGCCAAGCTCCAGCTTGATAATCCCATTGTGTAAAAATATGATTTCTTTTTGTTTTAAGTCGAATTGCGTCATAGTATCCTAGGTTCAATATCTCAAAGAATCTTGATCTTACTTTGGGGTGATAAAGAGCATCATTTACCCAATTTGCCGGTTCTATGCAGTCTGCAGCGTGGGGAATAACATTAAAATCTCCAAACACAATTACAGGCTTTCCTGTATTTACCAGATGATTTGCATGACGCAAAAGATGATTCATCCAGAGCAATTTATAATCCAACTTTTCTGTTCCAATAGGATTACCATTTGGAAGGTAGAGATTACAAACCACCAAACCTTCTATTTCAGCACTAAGCCAACGGCTTTGACCATCATTTTCTATTCCAGGGAACGTTAATTTAGGATCTTTTATTTTATGCTTGGATAGTATAGCGCAGCCATTATAGGATTTTTGACCATTGAACACAGTAGAGTATCCCAGGTCACTGAACATCTCTTCCGACAATCCAGAGTTATCAGATTTTAGTTCTTGCAGGCCTGCTATATCTGGGCTTTCTTTGCTTAACCAATACTTTAATTCAGGAAGCCTTGCTTTAATTCCGTTTATATTAAAAGAGGCTATTTTCATTTACCTAATTCTAATCGCTCTAGTGCAAAAAATTATAAAGAAAAGCTTGTGCCACATCCACAAGAAGATGTTGCATTTGGATTATTAACCACAAATTTGGATCCTACAAGTTCTTCTTCAAAGTCTATTATTGCTCCAGATAAATACTCAAGTGAAATAGGATCAATAACAACCTTTGCTTGGTTGCATGTTAACACAAGGTCATCCTGTGAAATATGATCCTCTAAGGAGATTTCATATTGAAACCCAGAGCAACCACCACCTTCTACCGCAACCCTAAGACATTTGCTGCCACCAGTTGATTTAATCTTTGCATAGGCTCGTTCGGTAACCTTAGGAGGTATTTTCACTGGCATTTTTTAATCTCAATATATTGATTTGATAGTCAATGTAATGCTAAGACCGGTCCATTACAAGGAGTTTGATAGTTACTATGGAAAGCTATGCAATTAAATCAGAAGATTCTTTCGGTAGATTATATCAAGAGGAATCATCTCCGCATCGCTCAGTTTTTCAGAGGGACAGAGATCGTATTTTACATTGTGGTTCATTTAGAAAGTTACAGTATAAGACACAAGTATTTGTGGAACATGAAGGTGATTACTATAGAACCCGATTGACACATACATTGGAAGTAACTCAAATAGCTAGAACAATAGCCAAAGTCTTAGGTGTTAATGGTGAATTAGTAGAAGCTATAGCTTTGGCACATGATTTGGGCCACCCACCTTTTGGACACACAGGTGAAACGGAATTAGATTTAATTTTATCCCAGTTTGGTGGCTTTAATCATAATGTTCAGGCTTTAAGGATTGTGACAAAATTGGAGCAAATTTATGCTAACCATCCGGGTTTGAACCTTACGCTGGAAACTTTGGAAGGTATGATTACTCATAATGGTCTGGTGGAGAAAGTGAATCCCTTTGTAGCTAAACTCTTTAGAGGTATAAGCCAGTTTGAGGGTAAAATTTTCCCGAGTATAGAATCTCAAATAGCAGCACTATCGGATGATATAGCATATAATTGCCACGACTTGGGGGATGGTTTGAGAGCCGGTTTTTTTACATTGAAAGATATATCCAATCTTCCAATTGTAAGAGAAGCCTGGCTAGAAGTAGAGAAGCAATATAAGAAAGTAAACTATAAGATCAAATGCCATGAAGTAATTAAAAGAATCCTTAATGCTTTGGTTAACGATGTATTAGAGGAAAGCAAAATACGATTGAGTCCATTTAAAGGTCAGACTTTATTAGATCTAAAAGCCCACGGTAGCCAGGTTGTAGCTTTTTCTAAAAACACGGAAGATGAACTTGTGCAAATAAGTAGTTTTTTATTTAAGAATATGTATAGGCATAGTCAGGTTTGTGCAATGCGAGAGAGGTGTGGTTTGGTGATCAAGGATCTTTTTAATTTATACTCTGAGCAACCTAGCTTATTACCAAAAGATTGGAATGAATTGACAATCAAAGCTTGTGAGCAAGTTTTACCAAGAATAGTGGGTGATTATATTTCTGGAATGACTGACCGATATGCGTTAAATGAACACAAAGGTCATTTTGGATAAGAAAAATGGTTTTTTAAGTTTAACAATAGAATAGGAATTCTAGATATGGATGTCTTAGCAAGTTTAAGGGACAAAATCATGTCATTAGTTGAGACTTTAGAAAATCAACAAATCATTTCTTCTGAACTCAATAAGGATTCTATAACAGTAGAAGCCCCGAAGGATAATGCTTTTGGGGATCTATCAAGTAATGTAGCTATGGTTTTGTCGAAGCAAGTTAACAGTAACCCAAGAGAATTGGCACAATATTTTGTTAACCATTTTTCTAAAGATCATTCAATAGAATGTGTTGAAGTGGCAGGGCCAGGTTTTTTAAATTTTAGATTGAAGAACAAGTTTTGGATTGAAGTAGTCATTTCTATCTTGGAGGCGGGGGTGTCATTCGGCATAGAACAAGTGGGAGCTGGGAAATCAGTAAATGTAGAGTTTGTTTATGCAAATCCTACGGGACCACTGCATGTAGGACATACAAGGGGAGCCGTATTCGGAGACGTATTAGCGAACCTTCTTAATGTGGCTGGTTATACTGTAACAAGAGAATATTACGTAAATGATGCAGGATCCCAAATTGATGCCCTGGCTCGCTCGGCTTTCTCCCGATATCAAGAGGCTTTTGGTTGTTCCACAAATTCAGAACAGAACGAATATCCTGGAGATTATCTTAAGGAAGTAGGTGAAGCACTGAAGGAAGAATACGGTGACCAACTACTTTGTGAGGAAGAGGATTCAAGGTTGGATAAAGTAAAAGATTTCACAGTTGAAAGAATGCTTGCCCTAATAAGAAAAGATCTAGCAGACTTGGGCATAGTTATGGACAGTTTTGTGTCAGAAAAAGCCCTCTATGCCAAAGGGAAAGTAGAAGATTCTATTAATCAGTTGCGGAATTTAGGGTTGATTTATACAGGAGTTTTGGAAAGACCAAAGGGGGGGAATGAACAAGAATGGTCAGTTCGTGAGCAAGAATTATTTAAGTCGTCCCAGTTTGGTGATGATACTGATCGGCCTATAAAAAAGGCAGATGGTAGTTGGACCTATTTTGCACCAGACATTGCTTATCATTATGAAAAATTGACTCGTAAGTACGATGAAATTATTAACATCTTTGGTGCGGATCATAGTGGTTACATCGCTCGAATGAAGGCTGTTGTACGGGCTTTCTCAAATGGAGAGCAGGATTTAACTATTAGGCTTTGTCAGCTTGTAAAGCTGTATAAGGACGGTAAACCTGTGAAGATGTCTAAAAGAGCTGGTTCTTATATAACATTGAGAGAGTTATTAAATGAAGTGGGTAAAGACGCCATAAGGTTCTTATTGCTTATGAGAAAGAACGATGCCCCGATAGATTTTGATTTTAGTAAAGCTATAGAACAGACAAGAGAAAACCCAGTTTTTTATGTTCAGTATGCTAACGCCCGTATTTTTTCAATACTTAGGCGGGCGAAAGACTCAAATATTGATGTGTCTGATACCTCTTTATTAAAGGCAGACCTTTCTTTATTAAAAAATGAAAACGAGATTCAAGCAATAAGAAAACTTGCTGAATGGCCAAATGTTGTAGCTAAAGCTACTTCTAGGTTTGAACCGCATCGCATCGCATTCTATTTGTTTGAAGTCGCTCAATTATTCCATGGTCTCCAGAGTCTAGGAAAAATAGACCAAGGGTTAAGATTTCTAAGACAGGACGATTTGAATCTTACTAAAGCAAGGTTAGCTATGATTAGGTCTGTTCAGTTGGTCATTCAATCAGGTTTGAAAATTTTTGGAATAGAACCTGTGGATCAGATGTTGTAAATTGGCACAAAATGTATTAAAACTAAATCCTAATACAATATAGAGCAGATTATTATTGTCAGGGAAAAACCTTGGTGCATCAGGAATTAGAGGAAAAGTCACAGACTGGCTTCAGTCGTGTATTAAGATTAGGTGGGTTCTTTCTTTCTTTGGGAACCCTATACTTGATGGTGGTTTGGACACTAGAACTAAGTCAGGTTAAAGTTGGAGACCTTCCAGTAGTTAGAGCTTTAGAGGCAGATTTCAAGAGGAAAGCGCCAGTAGGTGATCAGGGGATCATTAAGAATGGTGACTTATCTATAAATGCTTTGCAAGGAAATGATAATTTGGCTGAGGACAATATTGGGGTTGTTCTGGGAGTTATTGAAGAAAGACTTACAAGTGAGGAAATTCCAGTACCTTTATCGATGAAAGAAGCCTTGGAGAGTTCAATAAATGAAGCTCTGAGTAGGCTGGCAAAAAATGAGATTATTTCTGAGGAGAGTATATACCAGGTATACCTAGGATCTTTTGATAGTCATGATGCAGCGTTAGAAACCCTAAAAGTTATTAATAAAATTGACAGATCTGCTATTTCAGAAGGTTTTACTGTAGTTTCAGGGATCTTTGGATCAAGAAAATCTTTTCGATTAGAAACAATAAAAGGTTTTTCTTATGAGAAGGCAAAGCAATATTGTGATGAGTTGGTTTCTTATAACTTAGATTGTAAGGTCATTAGCGGTTAATTATGAACAAGCAGACCCCAATTAATTCAATTATTCCCTCTGGTGATATTTTAGTATTAGATATTAAGGGATTTGAGGGACCACTCGAGTTATTATTATCCTTAGCACAAGATCAAAAGGTGGATTTGAGAGAAATTTCTATCTTGGAATTGGTGGAACAGTACCTGGTTTTTATCGGAAAGGCAGCCACCATGAAAATAGAGTTAGCAGCGGAATATTTAATGATGGCTACTTGGCTTGCTTATTTGAAAAGTAAATTATTATTGCCAATAGAGGAAGAAGGAGAAGAAATTACGGGAGAAGAAATGGAATTTTATCTTGCTTTTCAGTTGAAGAAATTAGCTGAGATGAAGAAATGTTCCCAAGAATTATTTCTTAGACCGCAGCTCGGCATAGACTTCTTTCCGAGAGGTCAGTCTGAAATCCGTGATAAAATACTTAATAGGAAGCTTGATGCAACCTTGTTAGATTTGTTGCGGTCCTATGCAACTATCAATAACAAAAAGGCTTTTACCCCTCTGAAACTGATTAGAAGTTCTATTCTAAATATTGATGATGCTTTAAAGTCCATTGTTAGATTTTTCGCTAACAAAGGAGGGTGGTTTTCATTGGAAGATATTATCCCGAGGAATTGGAGAGATAAACCGGAACATGTAAAATCAGCGATGGCGACTACCTTTGCCGCTTCTTTGGAGTTGGTAAAATCCGGCGATTTGAGGATAAAACAGCCTGTCCCTTTTAGCTCTATGAAGATAAAAAGCAATGACAGTAAGGATGTAGAATGAATTTTTATCATCAAAAAGAGCTTAAGAATATAGTTGGCAATGAATTTTCCGAACTAAATCAGGAGGATTCCCATGGACTTGTTGAGGATGAAAAGATATTGGAGGTACTTTTATTCGCTGCTAGGGAGCCAATGACCATAGGTGATTTAAAAAAATCATGTCCAAACATTGTTGATTTAACAAGTGCTTTGACAAGGTTAATGCAGCTCTATCAGGACCGTGGAATAAATCTTGTCAAAATTAAGAATACGTATGCTTTTAGAACCGCGCCTAGGTATGGTTATTTGTTAAAGGAATATGTGGAGAAAAGGGTCAAGTTATCAAAAGCTGCCAAAGAAACATTAGCCATTATTGCGTATAATCAACCAGTAACAAGGTCGGAAATAGAATCAATTAGAGGAGTTAGTCTCTATAAAGGTCTTCTGGATTCATTGCTTCAAACTGAATGGATTAGTTTAGGCTCTAGACGAAATGCTCCCGGTAGACCTGTGACTTTTATTACCACTAACGCTTTTTTGGATTATTTTGGGTTGCAAGCAGTGAAGGACATGCCAAACTTTCAAGAATTGAATGAGGCTGGATTGGTAGGTGAGAAATCTGATAATGCTCTAAATCTTGAGCAGTGAGAATTAGCGCATTTAGGGAGAAATTTGTTTCAATCCTTGAAATGCTTTGATAATTTCAAACTTTGTCCCTGGTAATTTGATTTCAAACCTTTTCCATAAAGAAGATCGGGCTCTGAAAGCATGTTCTCAAATATCAATCTTCCAACTGTTTGCCCATGTTCTAGTACAAAGGGAGTTTCATGGCACCGTACTTCTAGCACAGCCCTTGATTTTTCTGAACAGTTTGAACTATATCCAAATCCTGGGTCAAAAAAGCCTGCATAATGAACTCGAAATTCTCCAATCATAGAAAGGTAAGGGGCCATCTCAGCTGCTAGCTTAGGTGGGACGCTAACGTATTCTCGACTGCTAAGAATATAAAAAGCCCCAGGATCCAAAACAATTCTTCCACGCTTAGTCGTGACCTTTTCCCAAAAATCTTCTTTTCTATAATGATTTATTTTCGTCAAATCTATGAGGCCAGTGTGTCGTTTAGCTCTATAGCCAACTACATTGGTATGTGGATTCTTTAAATTGATTGAAAAATTCTTGGCAGGAGTATGGCTTCTTAATATATGCTTATCAAGTATTTCAGATTTCTTGGACTTTAAATCATGCTGAGTTTTAAATCTTATTTGATTCAACATTGTGCCTTTTCTTGCAAATACCGAGAATGAGTTTGGAGCTATTTCAGCATATAGTGGGCCAGAATATCCATTATTTACTCTGTCGAACTCAGTACCGTGATCAGTTATTAGACGAGTAAATAAGTCTAGTCTCCCTGTAGAACTTTTGGCGTTGCCTAAGGCCTCAATGTAGGTTGGTAATTCTAAACTTTCTTGGAGTTTCACCAAGTAAACGGAACCTTTTTCTAGTATATATCCTTTGTCAAGATTAATCTCCTGCATTGCTAGCTGGTCTATCAAAGTTTTAACTTTTCTTTTTTTTCCTGGTAAAAAAGATGCTCGCATCCTCCAAGCCTTAGAACTAAGACGTAAGTCTATGCTGGAAGGTTGTATTTGCCCTGGATCTAATGATGCCTCTGAGAAAATAACCCTGTTGGCTATTAGTTTTCTAATCTCCTGGCAAGGAAGAACAGATAGAGGAAACTTGGTTGGGGGTTTTAGCATTAGCTTGGCAATCCTTTTGTTTTGCAAGATGGTCGGGCTAGCGAGATTTGAACTCACGACCTCTCGTCCCCCAGACGAACGCGCTACCAGACTGCGCTATAGCCCGTTTTCGCTACCCCCTTTTATTCGGAAAAATCCGAGATTGAAATTGCAATTCTTTCGGTCATCCTGGATCTCAATGAGGACAATTTTGTCTTTATTTCAGTCAACCTACGTCTGTCAAGGTCCTTGGTTCCATTCTGGTATTTTTTAAGGGAATACAATATTTTTTTAAGGTTATGCTTCTTTCCTTTTATTATGCCAACTTCATCCCTTGCTTTCCTACCCATAGCTATAAGATGCCTGATACCATTTTCTTTTATGAATCTTTTTACACCAATGATAGTCATGCCATTTTCGTGAAGTAGCTTCTTAATGGCAAAAAGCACTAGAATATCATTTGGTCTATAGAACCGTCTACCAGCAGCTCTCTTTATAGGTTTAATTTGAGAGAATTTACTCTCCCAAAACCTCAATACATGAGCCTGGAGGGAAAGCATTTCTCCTGCCTCGGATATTGTTCTAAAAGCTTCTGGTGATTTTTCTATGCCCAACTAAAGCACCAAAGAATTAAATACTTTGGTTCCCTTTATTAACAAGTTCTTTCATTTTCTGAGATGGTTTGAAAGTCACCACTCTTCTGGCGACAATCGCTGCTTCCATCCCAGTTTTTGGATTCCGACCAGTTCTTTCTTTTTTCTCTCTAGTGTTGAAGGTTCCAAATGATGAAATTTTTACAGTTTCTCCATCCACTAATGCTTCTATGATATAGTCCAATACTTCTTCCACTAATTGTAGGGATTCTTGCCTTGATAACCCGACTTCCCTAACAACAGCATCCGATAACTCTGACCGTGTGAGACTATTATCATTCATTTTTATACCTCAGTAGGAAGAGGTTATTTGAAATGACCACTGAGAGTCAATATGTTCGGTGAATTAACTTTTAAAATATTTTTAAAGCCAACCAAATTTTTCTAATTAGGATCTTTAATTGACAAATTAATTCGGAATCTTCTTATGAGATAGGATCTTGTTAGCAAGATTTTTTTGAAAATCATTTTGTGCTAATTTATAAGCAAGAGTGATGGCAGCAGATATTCCTGTAGAATCGGCACCCCCATGGGACTTTACTATAGTTCCATTCAAGCCCAAAAATATGCCCCCATTTACTCTTCTTGGGTCTATACGCTTCCTAAGAGCTCTTAGAGGCTTAAGTGCTAAAACTGAAGCTAATCGAGCCATTACAGAAAAAGCAAAAGTTTCCTTAAGCAAGGTACGGACCAAAGTAGCAGTACCTTCACCCGTTTTCAGCGCAATATTTCCAGTGAAACCATCCGTAACGATCACATCTATTTTTGATGAAGGAATATCATCACCTTCTACATATCCTATGTATTCAAATTCGAAGATTTTTGATGATTTGAGAATAATTTCTGCTGCCTTCTGTAGCTCAGATCGACCTTTATGGCCCTCAGTACCAACATTGAGCAGTCCAACTCGGGGATTTTTAATGTTGAAGCCACTCTTTGCGTAAGATATTCCCATTAAAGCGTATTGATGCAGGTCTTGTGAGTCAGCCTTAATATCTGCTCCAGCATCTAAAACGATATTGAAACCACGTGCATTAGTAGAGGGCCAGAGTACGGCTATAGCAGGTCTATTTACGCCATCAATTTTCCTTAGTTGTACCATAGACATTGCCATTAAAGCGCCAGTATTTCCGCATGAAACTGCTACTTTCGCTTCTCCATTGGCAACGCTTTCTAATGCACGCCACATACTTGTTTCTCTACCATTTCGTAAGGCTTGCGACGGTTTTTCATTCATGCTAACAGCTTGCGTTGCGGGAATATACTTAAATGCTCCCGTTAGTTTTTTTTGTTTCTTTAAAAGGTTTGGCATCTTACTTCCTACACCGTGTATGAGGAAGAAGAGTGATTTGTTCTTGGCGTAGGCCTTAGCAATACCTTTTAAAACTTCCTGTTCACCAAGGTCTCCACCCATGCAATCGATAGAGATTATTGTTTTTGCCTTTTCGCCCAACATTTTAGCGCCCAAACATGGCTTTTGCCTTTGCTACTTATGCGGCAGCATCATCATCAAGATCTAGATCTTCAACTGTGGGGGTTATTTCAAGGTCTCTATAGTAACCACAGGCCTTGCAGATATGGTGAGTGATTTTTTGTTCACCACAATTTGGACATTCTACTACGTTTGTTCCTTTAAGGGCATCATGAGATCTACGCATTCCACGTCTTGATCTAGTTATCTTACTCTTTGGTACTGCCATTTTTTATACTCTCAATCATCTAATTAGGTCACTAGTACTAAATAAACGTTAAGGTATTTACAATCCTAAATATTCCAAAAGGCATTTTTTTTTGAAGTAGTGACTTAGCTAAAGATTATTTTTTGTTTTTGTTTGGAGAAACTTCTCCCATGTGCTTTTTTAACTCAGACAATTTTTGGAAAGGGTTTGGCCTCTCATCATTTTCCAAAGAGATAGTATCTTTTAGGAATCCAGCCCCTTGCTTTCTTGGATATTGGGGTAGCACAAGAATTATCTCTTCCGAAATAATGTCGCCTAATTCTACTGATTCATTCAGGGGATCAGAATCAACTAGATCTAAATCTAATAAAACTGATTCATTTAAAAGTCTTTCACTTTCTGGCGTAAGATATCTCTTTAGGGTAATTTGCAAGTTAGTTCGTACTTTTTCGAGGGTAATGACACACAACTGAGAAGCAACTAAGTTTATCTTACCTAGAACTAGCCACCCAGGCTCAGATGGTTGAAGGTCAATTGCGCATTTAAACAAGTGGATTTGGTTTACATTAAGGAATTTCGCTAAATTAGATTTTTCCAGGTCATTTAATTTGATAGAGAATCTATTACTACGTTTTGGGTGAAGGTCAGATATTTTTATACGTCTTGAAAAAGGGGGAGATTCCCATGTCTGGAGGTCCCGTTCCTCAGGATGAATTCTCTGATGTTTTCTTTTCATTAAGAGACCCCAATTGAAAACCTTATGATTGAATATATTCCGCTGGTCAGTTACTATTAATTTAATTCCATTGATCCTATAAATACGGTAAGAGTCTTGCTCATGTACTTTTTAATATCACGAAGTGTCACAAAAGCAATATTGCTTTTGTTTACATTGTTTTTGTTTAGTTGCAGTAAAATTGTGGAATTTAACGGTTTTAACCCAGGTTCAGAGGTCCTCACCAAATTAGAAAAAGGAAAGACACCTAAATCTCAGGTGAGGGCATTACTTGGTAATCCACCTATTGTCCAGGGTATCAATGGAAATCTTTGGATTTATTTTAGTCAAGAAACGGAGAAACTAGCTTTCTACCAACCAAAGGTTATTTCAAGAGACGTAGCGTTATTGATTTTTAGTAATAATGGGAAGTTAAAGGTTATAGAACAATATACCATCAAGGATTCTAGAATAATTGACATAAGTAACAATAAAGTGGTCTCTGGTGGTAGGAAATTAACCACTTTACAGCAAATATTTGGTAACATAGGAAATTTCTCGGCCCAAGATTTACAGCAGTGATAAATTTGATTTAAAATCAATCAAGAGAAGCCTTGGCTTTCAAGGCAACTCCATTTATACAATACCTTAGTCCTGTTGGCATTGGGCCATCAGTGAATACGTGACCCAGGTGTCCCTCACATTTGCTGCAAGTCACTTCTGTTCTGGTCATGCCATGATTCAAATCCTCCCTTTCAAAAATAGCGCTGGAGGATATTGCTTCAAAGAAGCTTGGCCAACCTGATCCACTTTCATATTTTGCTTCAATGCTAAATAAGATTTGATCACAGCAAATGCATGCAAAATATTTTGCATTTGGATCGAATCCAGGATGAGAGAAGGCTCTCTCAGTACCCCCCTCTCTGGTCACTTTATAGGCCATAGTACCCAGTTTTGATTTCCATTGATTCCGTATTAGGTCTTTTTTCACAGGTTATCTCCGATCTCATAGTCCAATTAATTTTGTGTCATACTAGGTTCAAAATCAATTTCAGCATGGTTTCAAGCTCATTGATCTCAATATATATCTTAGTATAATTCTTCACAAAGTGTTTTGTTTGTCACTCAACATATAACTCCAATTTGAAAAATTGCATTTTACTCGCGGTCGATTTTTAATTTGGTCTTATGCAATATACGATTGTTAAAGCTAAATCCGCTGTTTTGACCACTCTATAGGTGAGGCCAAAAATGCTTCTATTTGATCTAGTGTTTCACTATTCCATTTGGAACTTTCATCTTTGCAAAATTTCAAAACATCCCACCAGGAAGCAAGATAATGTAACTGGAGGCCCAATTTTTCAAGCTTTTCAGGTATATTAGGAAATATGTTGTAGTAAAAGATCACAATTGCGTGCTCTACTTCGGCCCCTGCATCCCTAAGAGCATTACAGAATTTGATTTTACTACCTCCATCTGTTGTAAGGTCTTCAATTAGGATTACCTTTTTCCCAACAATACTTTCCCCTTCAATTTGGGCATCTCTACCAAACCCTTTCGGTTTTTTGCGTACATAATGCATTGGAAGGTTAAGTCTTTCAGCTAGGAAAGCTGCAAATGGTATTCCTGCAGTCTCTCCACCCACAAGACTATCAACCTGATGGCATCCAATGTCCTTCAATATTATATCAGCACAAAAGTTCATCAAAATTCTCCTAGCTTTTGGATGAGAAATAAGCTTTCTGCAGTCAATATATACGGGGCTTCGAATACCAGAAGTTAAAGTGAAGGGTGTTTGGGAGTTAAAATGTATAGCATCAATCGCTAAGAGCGTTCTTGCCGTAATTCTTGCCTGTCTTTCCCTGCTATTAGAACTTTTTTCTTTCAATTCTTTTCACCAAGCCAATTATTTATTTTTCAAATGTTTTCGTGTTTCCAGTATAATGAAAAACCAGGGTCAAACACAGATATTGTATCATGACCAATCGAAATTTTCTTTATTTTTTCTTTAGGCTCCTTCATTTTGGAAAGCTTGATGTATGATTTATTGGCCGCGAGCCCATAATATTTTGCACCATTCAGAGAAATGAACCCTTCTAATTTTTCCAAAGCGGACTCTGCTTCAAATATATGTGCAAGGCAACTTAAAGCATTTGGAGTTGAAAAAATACCCGCACAACCGCAAGCATTTTCCTTCAGGTGATCAAGATGTGGGGCAGAGTCTGTTCCAAGAAAAAACTTTGGATTTCCTGATACTGCTGCGCGAATAATAGCTATCCTATGTGATTCACGTTTTGCTAGCGGTAAACAATAATAATGCGGCCTAATTCCATCTTTGAACATGCTATTTCGGTTGATTATGAGGTGGTGGGGTGTAATTGTTGCAGCGAGATTGGAATCACTATCCGTGACATAATCTACGCTTTCTTTAGTTGTGATATGCTCTAGCACTATTCGTAACTCAGGGATTTTTTTTCTTAAAGGTTCCAAAATCTTATCAACAAAGAAAGCTTCTCTGTCGAAGATATCTATTTTGGGATCGGTTGCTTCGCCATGTACGAGTAACGGTATGTCTAATCGGGCAATTTTTTCTAGTAACTTATAAATGCTTAAAAGATCTCGAACACCATTTTCAGAATTTGTTGTAGCCCCTGCAGGATAAAGTTTCACAGCCTTAATAATTCCCCTATTAACACCTTCCTCAATATCATTTATTTTGCTTTTTTCAGTAAGAAAAAGTGTCATTAGTGGTTGAAAATCATGTTCTTTTGGTATTAATTTTAATATTTGACGATAATAATTTTCAGCTTGTTCAGTTGTCACTATTGGTGGGTTTAGGTTGGGCATTATTATGGCTCGACCAAAGGTATTGCTCGAATACTTTAAGACTGTCTTAAGAATATCTCCTGATCTCAAGTGTAAATGCCAGTCGTCAGGTTTTTTGATTCTAACAGCTTGAATTATTTTTTCATGGCTCTTCATAAATAAAATAGCAGTTTGGAAGCCTTACAAGTTTACGGATCTTTAATCAACGGAATGAGTATCAAAGAAATACTAAATGACCAATGTAAATTTTTCGATTGTTAGCTTAACATCATGGTGTGGATGCCATTTGATAACGAAATGACAATATCCAGAATATTAATTTTCAAATTGATTTTATAATTAGATGCCGTCTATATATATTAGATAATTTATTTACTCCTCTTGGTTGCACCTTTGATTTTTGTGCTCTATAAAATCCTGATCTCTTTGGGACAACAAATATTAAGTTAAGTAAAAAAGTTTTTGATATATGTTAATAAAGTTAGTGACTTAATTTATAACCAAGTATATTAGATCATTTGCTTTTAATTTGGAGGGAAAGAATGGGAGTTCATGATTTTTCGATTAAGCCTTATAGTAATGATGGCCTAAATTTAGACAAACCCTCAGAACAAGAAGCATTAGAGGCAGTTAGAACGTTATTAAGATGGGCTGGTGATGATCCAAATCGTGAAGGCCTGAAAGAGACGCCAAAAAGAGTACTCAAGGCTTATAACGAATGGTTCAAGGGCTATGCAGAGAATCCTGCCAAGATTTTGGGTAAAACTTTTCAAGAAGTTGAAGGTTATGATGATTGGGTAGTATTAAAATCTATTAGGCTTGAAAGTTATTGTGAACACCATCTGGCTCCCATAATAGGAAATGCTAGAGTGGCATATCTTCCGGATGGATTAGTCGTCGGTATATCAAAATTAGCACGAGTTGTAGAAGTTTACTCAAAGCGTTTGCAGATTCAGGAAAGACTTACGAGGGAGATTGGATTGATTATAGAGAAAGTGTTAAGACCAAAAGGTGTAGCCGTTTTGGTGGAGGCCGAACATCACTGTATGTGTACTCGTGGAGTTAACAAACCTGGTACGACTATGGTAACTACTACATTTTTGGGTGAAGCAAAGACTGATATTGACTTCCGTCGATCTTTCCTAGATCGTAGCTCTCGGTGAAGGTTGAATTTCAAACAAAATTTGTTACTGTATTTAGATCATTATCTTATATTGGGCTATACTTGAATAGCTACTATCATGAATTAGTTTTGTTATAATTTTCCAGGAAAAATATCCGTAATGCCTAGGTCATTTCAGGAAATAATATTTAAATTAAATGAATTTTGGTCTGATTGTGGATGTGTAATATTACAGCCTTATGATTTAGAAGTTGGAGCGGGAACTTTCCATCCAGCAACAACACTTAAAGCTCTTGGCAAGAAGCATTGGCATGCAGCCTACGTTCAACCATCACGACGTCCAACTGATGGTCGTTATGGGGAAAATCCAAATAGATTGCAGCATTTTTACCAATATCAAGTAATACTAAAACCCTCTCCAAGTAACATTCAGGAACTATATATTGATAGCTTAGAGAAAATTGGGATCGATAGAACTCTTCATGACATAAGATTTGTTGAGGATGATTGGGAGAGTCCAACCCTAGGTGCTTGGGGCTTAGGTTGGGAGGTTTGGTGTGATGGGATGGAGGTAAGCCAATTTACCTATTTTCAACAAGTTGGAGGGATAGATTGTAACCCTGTTTCGGGTGAAATAACCTATGGGCTCGAAAGAATTGCGATGTTTGTTCTAGGATTAGACAATGTGATGGATTTACCTTTTAATAATCCTGACTCAGAAAAATCGCTTACTTATGGCGATATTTTTAGACAAGCAGAACGTGAATATAGCAGATGGAATTTTGATGTAGCTAACCCAGAAGTCTTGTTATCCCATTTCCAGGACTATGAGAAAGAGTGTAAGCGGATATTATCTGAAAAACAAATTGATGGGCATCTTTCCGAATCTATTCTGATGGTGCAACCAGCCTATGATTATTGCATAAAAGCAAGCCACATTTTTAATTTGCTAGATGCTAGGGGTGTAGTATCTCCTACAGAAAGACAAAATTTCATTGCTAGGGTAAGAGACTTAGCAAAAATGTGTGCTGAAGCATTCTTAGAATCAGAGCAAGCTCAGCAAAGAAATTAAAAATGAATGGAAAAGTAACTGTTATTATTATTTTGGGAGGTTCTTTTTGCTTTGGTATTTTATTTTTTTATTTTCAAACATTTGCGTATTACCAAGAGGTTTCTGGTTTACAGAATATAGTAGTGGATTCCAAAAGAATTGAGGTTTGGAATTATCAAGGCATTAGAGCTAATACTTCAGCATTGAAAATGAGAAGTTGTTTCAATACTGAAGTAAGAGCTTTTCACAATTTAACTCTTGCAAAAAATCCACAACCGCTTACCTCTCCGTTTTGGTTCAGTTGCTTTAATTCAAAAGATTTGCAAAATGCAATTGATGATGGCACGGCAAAAGCCTATATAGCGGTTGAAAATGAGGTAAAAGGTATAGATAGACTAGTGGTAATATATTCTGATGGTAAGGGTTATGAATGGCGACAGCTTAACAAAAAGTATTTGGATTAACTCATGCCTGATCTAGTATTAGAGTTGTATTCTGAAGAAATACCGGCACGCATGCAGGAAAAGGCGGCTGAGCATTTAAGAAAATCATTTTGGTCAGGATTAACTGAAGAGAGATTATCTTTTGAGCGGTTAGAGGTTTTTTCCACCCCGAGGAGGTTAGTTTTGATTATTTGGGATTTGGCTAGCCATTCCAATTCCTTTTTTGAGGAGAAGAGAGGACCTAGAGTTGGTGCCCCAATTAAGGCATTATCTGGCTTTGCCAGATCTGTTGGTGCAAACGAATCAGAGCTATACAAAAAGAAAGAAAAGAAGGGCGATTTTTATTTCTACCGGTTGGAACATCCTGGATACTTATCGGAGGAGTTAATTAACAAGATTACTTTAAAAGTTACCCATGGCTTTCCGTGGCAAAAGTCAATGAGGTGGGGGGAGGGTAGTTTCCGGTGGGTTAGACCACTGAGATCAATCCTTTGTGTGTTGTATCGAGAGAACCAAGAGCCTAGAGTGATTAGCTTGGAGATTAATGGAGTGTTTGCCTCTAATTTTACCTTTGGCCATCCATCTATGTGTCCAGGCAAGTTTTTCCCTGAAAGTGCTCAAGACTACATCTGTGGTCTTAAAGATCGAAAGGTGATTTTAGACTTCAAGCAGAGAAAAAATCTCATTTGGGAATCTGCTAAAAAATTAGTTCAAGGCAAAAATGCTAGGCTAATAGTAGACAATTCTTTGCTAAATGAAGTAGCTGGTCTCGTAGAGTGGCCGGTCGTTTTAATGGGAACGATCGATGAGGAATTTTTAGCATTACCAAGAGAAATATTACAAATTTCAATGAGAGAACATCAAAAATTTTTTTCAGTAATAAGGATTGATACAGGATTACTATATAAGTTTGTTGTTGTGGCAAATCTTGAATCTAAAGATGATGGAAAGTCTGTACTTGAGGGCAATTCGAGAGTATTACGATCTAGATTACGTGACGCTAAATTCTTCTTTAATAAGGATCTTACAGAGATTAAAAGGAAAAATTTTGATGCTTTAAATCATAGATTAGCTTCTGTTACTTTTCATAATAAGATTGGGAGTCAGGCTCATAGAGTCAAAGAAATAAGAAAAATTTCAGTTAAGATAGCCAAATTATTGAATGTAGATGCCGGTTCATGTGATCAAGCGGCTAGTTTGTGCAAAACAGACCTGACCACATATATGGTTTCAGAATTTCCGGAATTACAGGGTGTAATGGGTAGCATTTACTGCAAAATAGAAGGACAAAATGAGCCAATCTATAATGCGATCTCTGATCATTATAAGCCTGTTACTCAAAATGATGATGTACCCAAAGAAATGATCTCTGTTGTTGTGGCAATTGCTGATAGAGTTTTCACGTTAACAAGATTCTGGGCAATAGACGAAAAGCCATCTGGTTCCAAGGATCCATTTGCTCTTAGAAGAGGGGCTATAGGTTTAATCAGAATCTTGTTAGAAAAAAGGTTAGATATTAAGCTTAGTGATTTGATTGAAAAGAGTTTGAGCTCCGAAATTGCTCAGGATCTTTACCAATTTTTTACCGAGAGATTTAGGGTCTATCTTATTGAGAAAGGATATTCACATGATACCCTGCAAGCTTGTTTAGACATGAAGAGTCTTGAAAATCCATATGCTACCTTTATGCAGATTGATCAGCTTGAGAAATTTAGGAAGACAGATCTTTTCCCTAGGTTAATGGATGCTTATAGAAGACCTAATAACATCCTCAACTCTGAGGAGAATAGAACCAAGAAAAGGTATGAACTTGAACCATCTGTGGAATTGTTCAATACCGCCGAAGAAAATAGGCTTATGGATAATTTAGTTTCAATAGAGAAGTCGGTTAGAGTATTATTATCTCAGAGGGACTATTTTAATGCCTTACAAACTCTTGCAAATTTAAATGATTCCGTGGAAGGATTTTTTGAAAATGTAACTATTAATTCTCAAGTGCCAGAAGAAAAGGATAATAGACTTCATCTATGCAACAAGGTAAGAAAAATTATGCATTCTGTGGCCAATTTTTCTGAACTAAGGATATCATGATGCAATTTTTTCTATAGAGTAAAGCTAGTTCCGATGGTAAATAATGCCAAGAATGTGATTTCTATTTCATCTAAACTTTGTGTTAGTCGAGAAGAGTTTGGTTTTAGGGCAAGCACTATTTCAGGACTCAATAAGTTGGGATTTCCAGTTGCTCCTGGCTATTTCATTTCTTCTAAACTTATAAAAAAGATAATTGATGGTGGTACTACTCCAGATTTTCCAAAAGAATTTTTGGATCGGGCCCCCGTATGTCTAAGAGCGAGCCCCGAATTTAGGGAATGGCGCGGTCCAGAATCAATACTTTATTTAGGTCTTAACAGGGAAAAGTTAGAAACAATTAACAAAATTACAGGGGTAAAAATAGCTAAATTTTTGTATTTGGAGCATGTCAGGAATTTTGGTGTGAAAGTATTGGAGTTAGACCCTGACTTATTTGATCAAACATTACACCTTGCTGTAACTAGGGAGAATGTAAAATTGGTTAGAGACTTACCAATAAATATGATTGATGATTTGACTAATGAGTTTGAAGAATATTACAGAATGCACCTTGGTTTTGACTTTCCTGAAGATCAAGAAACACAGATACATTATGCCCTTAAGGCGATTGCAAAAAAGTGGGAAAATCCTACCTCAAAAGTACTGAGATTGTCTCTGGGTGCAGATCCTCATGCTTCGATGGGAGTGATATTACAGGAAATGATTTTGGCAAATCATGAATCACGATTTGGTTTACTGGATATACAATCTATAAATAATTTCACTGGGGAAGAAAATATCAATGGTAGTTTTGTTCCAATACAAATTGGAGAAACGAGTTCACCATCGGTTCTGAAAGATAGTTTTTCACGATCGATGTCTCAGGAAGAACTCATTTTAGGAAATAAGGTTTCCAAACTCTATAAACCATTGATTGCCAAAATCAGTGTGTTGGAAGAAAAGGCTTTCAAAGCATTTGGTAAAAAGTTAAATTTTTCATTTTTGATCAAAGATGATGAGTTTGTCTTAATTGACGCAAAAGATGTGGAGCTTCAGGCATCAGCATTGATGCGGCTAAACGTAGAAGCTGTAAGAAAAGGATTGATCTCCAAGGAAACAGCAATTTTAAAAACTGATCCGGAGATGCTATTAGATACATTGCACTCGCAAATTCATAAAGATGTTGACATCGAAGTCATAGGGCTGGGACTGCCTGCTAGCCCTGGGGCAGTTTCTGGTTTTATAGCCTTCAAAGCTGAAGAAGCTATTCAGATGAATTCAAAAGGAATGACTGCGGTTTTAGTTAGAAGCGAGACAAGTTCGGAAGATATAAGAGGGATGCATGTTTCTGCGGGTGTTCTTACCTTGAGGGGTGGTATGTCTAGCCATGCAGCTGTGGTGGCAAGAGGGCTTGGGAAACCTTGCGTGGTAGGGGTGAGTGACTTAAGAATGGATAACAGCCTCAAATCTCTACTTACTAAGGATGGTCGAATTCTGAAAACCGGTGATTTGATAACTATTGATGGATCCAACGGTAGAGTATTACTAGGTAAGGCGCAAATGGTTCAACCCAACTTTTCAAAACATTTTTACCAAATTATGGAGTGGGCTAATGAACTCGGTAAAATAAGTGTTAAGGCGAATGCAGATACCCCACAGGAAGCTTTACTAGCCAAGGAATTTAATGTGGACGGAATCGGATTATGTCGTACAGAGCACATGTTTTTTGAGAGTAAAACACTGCAACACATGCAAAAGACGATTCTAGCTTCTAATGAAGGGGATAAAGAAGAGGCTATCAATGCACTATTACCCATTCAACAGGCACAATTTGAAGAGATATTCAAAATAATGGAAGGGTTGCCTGTTACCATACGCTTGCTGGATTTACCGGTGCATGAATTTCTACCTAATAGCTTGCTTGAATTAGAAAATCTTGCAAATGAGCTTGGTATGACATTCACACAAGTGTCTGAACATTCAAAGCAGATGTCTGAAATCAACCCTATGTTGGGGAAAAGAGGAGTGAGGCTGGGAATACTTTTCCCAAAACTTTACCAGATGCAGATAAAAGCAATTTTAAAAGCAAGTAGGAGTGTTTATGGTTCAGAGCAGATTAACTTTGCCCCAGAAATAATGTTACCAATGGTGTCTTCTGTAAAAGAAGTTTATTTCGTTAGAGATATGATCGACCAGGTGGTTGCGTCTATCCCCAGACACCAAGGTCATCTGGTGGCATACAAACTGGGTGTAATGGTTGAGACTCCCAGGGCTGTATTAAAATCAGGTGAACTTGCGTCCGCAAGTTCTTTTTTAAGTTTTGGCACCAATGACCTTACCCAGATGACTTATGGTCTTAGCAGAGATGATTCTGGTACATTCATGAGAGACTACATAGAT
The DNA here is from genome assembly GCA_014239455.1 of Paracoccaceae bacterium. Classification (GTDB taxonomy): domain Bacteria; phylum Pseudomonadota; class Alphaproteobacteria; order Rhodobacterales; family Rhodobacteraceae; genus CACIIZ01. Next base: position 106,907 of record JAAZYV010000006.1, read on the forward strand.
CACAAAATTTATCCTGAAGATCCATTCAGGTCTCTTGATATTGATGGCGTTGGAGAACTTCTAAAGATTGCTTCAGATAGAAGCAGAAAATCAAATCCCAATATAAGATTAGGTATTTGTGGGGAGCATGGAGGTGATCCAAATTCGATAGATTTCTGTAAAAATATTGGTTTGTATTTTGTCTCCTGTTCCCCATATCGAGTTCCTATGGCGAGGCTTGGAGCTACCCGCTCTAACTCTCTATAGAACAAAGTAATTCTAAAGTGCTCAGCCTTAGACCCAGGGTTGCTTGGGATAACGTAGTTTAATTATATTTCTCTTGCATGATCTTGTCTTGAGTATTAAGAGCTTTTGAAAAGAAATTAGATTAAAGCACTAGTTAATATGTTGAGAAAGTTAATTTCTTACTTTTGTATTGCCCAATTACTGCTAGGGCTTATTTTTCCATTTGCTTTTGCAGAGGAATCAAGTGGAAAGAAAGTTCGCAAAGAAATGCTTGATGCTTTTTCAGTTATTTCGGATGCTCTGATGAATGATCACATGATTATCTTATCATTGAGTATTCAGGATTTAAAGAATTTTTCAGGTTTTTCTAAATATGATGATAAGAAATTTTCTTTTGAAGTCCTTGATTCCTTACCAATACCAAAAGTGACCTCTGAACTTCGATGTTTAGCGGAGGCAATCTATTTTGAGGCGAGAGGAGAACCCTTAGAAGGTCAATATGCTGTTGGGGAAGTGATAATTAACCGAGCTCTTTCACAAGCCTTTCCTAATAGTATTTGCCAGGTGATATCAGAAGGAGCAAGTCGCCGAAATGCATGCCAATTTTCTTATAATTGTGATGGCAAATTAGAGGTTATTGTTGAAAGAGGTATTTATAGGAGAATATTGAAGCTGTCTCGCGTATTGCTTGAACCTTCCGCTCGTGTTTTAACTGATGGAGCTACTTTTTTCCATGCTAAAGCAGTAAACCCTAGTTGGGCGAAGAAATTCAAAAAGACTGGGGAATTTGGTCAACATGTTTTTTATAAAATGCGTTAGATAACCCACCATGCTAGGAGTGCTGGCAATAACCCATAGTCCCTTGAAAAAAAGATAACAGAATAAAGCTTAGACAAAACTGGAGACAAAGTTTGGAACAGATCTATTTAAAGGATTATGTGTGCCATGCGGAAATTGGCGTTTTTGAATCGGAGCATGGTCATAAACAAAGGCTCAAATTTAACATCTTTTTAAGTCTTGATTATGGAAACAGAAATAGGGCAGATAATCTTGAAGATGTACTCTCCTATGAAATAATTTTGGAGGCTATTAACAAAAGTCTTTCTGGAAAAAGATTGAATTTGCTCGAAACTCTGGCAGATAATATTGCTACTTTCTGCTTGGAGTATGAAGAAGTTATAATGATAGAAATTCAAATAGAGAAAATGGATAGGATAGAAGGAAGTCTGGGTGTGCGCTTAGCTCGCAAGAAAGAGTGAGAAAGTGGAAAAAATTTCCATAGTATTTGATTTGGATGGTACTCTTGTAGACACGGCTCCCGCTTTGGCCAAGGCGGGCAATGATCTTCTTTTTGAGCTAAACTTACCACCAGTATCGGTTAAGATTTATAGCTCGTTTATTGGTGGCGGAATTCCTAAGCAAGTACAAAAATTGTTGGAATTTTCAAATTATCCGTGTGCAAGCTCATTGGAAAAACATGTGAAAAAATTTAAGGAATTTTACTACCAAGATCCGCTCCGTGGAACAAGCATTTATCCAGGGGTTGCAGAAACACTTCAGGAACTTAATCATGAGTATCAAGATTTAGCTATTTGTACTCAAAAGAATGAAATACCTGCAAGGTTTATTCTTAAAGAGTTTGGATTGCTTAAATATTTTTCGGGATTTGCTTTTGGTGACTCTTTGGATGTTTTGAAGCCTGACCCAAGGATGGTATTACATGCGACAAAAAGTTTTGTTTCCGATAGATTGGTCTATGTGGGTGATAGTGTTACCGATTCGAAGACTGCTAAAAACTCAAGATCCATTTTTGTATTATTTACAGAAGGTTATAGAAAAACTGCTATAAATGAATTGAACCCAGATTATTGTTTCTCTGACTTTTCAAAACTGCCTGCTATCATTAAAGATATCCGAGAAAATCTTATGTTATGAAGTTGTCTAGATATTTTAGACCTATTATGAACACGGAAAGTATATACCCAGCTGATGCCGTATTTTTGGGATCTACAAGTCTTTGGTTTAATGCAGTAAAAGTTTTTGAAAGGGGTAAGGTTCCGATAATAGTCAATGCTACAGAAATTCCATTTGAGATTAAATCGCAACTTTCTGCAAACCGAGGTAAAATTCTAGGCATTGAAAAAAAACCTCCTTTGTTAATGGGTGTATTAAATGTTTCTCCTGATAGCTTTTCAGATGGTTACAAAGCTCGTGAGCCTTATGATCTTTTGAAAAGAATTAATAAGATGGTTGATGAGGGTGTTGATATCATTGATATTGGAGGCGAGTCCACTAGGCCAGGCTTTACGAGTATTTCCTCTGACGCTGAGAAAAATCGCATAGATGAAGCAATAAGATTGGTGAGAAAAAATTTCCCTAATTTATTGGTATCAATAGATACCCGGAAAGCTTCCGTAGCAGAACATGCCCTAAGTTTAGGGGCAAAGATATTCAATGATGTTTCTTCCTTAAGCTTTGACCCTGAAAGCATTGAGGTAACCAAGAAATTTGGAAGTTTCGTTTGCATAATGCATAATTCAGGCGCAGGGAAAGATTTGCATAAGAGAATTATGGGAAAGGATTTTCTTCTAGACATATTTGATCACTTAAGAGAGCGTGTTGAATTCGCAGTGTCTAGTGGTATATCAAGATCTAAGATAATAATTGATCCCGGAATTGGTTTTGGTAAAACAGTGGAACAAAATTTAGCTATTTTATCTAATATTAGCCTTTTTCATTCCTTAGGATGTCCGATTTTAGTAGGGGTTTCTAGAAAAAAATTTATAGGTAGAATTACAGGTGAAAATAAGCCAGAAGATAGATTAATGGGATCTGTTTTGGCAGCAGGAGAGTTAGTGAAGCATGGTGTGCAGGTTGTTCGAGTTCATGATATAAAAGAAACCAACCAGGTGATAAATATGCTCGATAAGTTGCACACTGCTGATTAGATCTAATTTAGGATAATGAAAATGACAAGAAAGATATTTGGTACAGATGGTATAAGAGGGAAAGTTAATTCAACTTTAATAAGTGCTAGCTTCGCTCAGAAAATTGGTATTGCTTGTGGCCAATATCTTTCCTCAAAGGGTCTTTCTGGAAGATCTAATCGGGTAATCATAGGTAAGGACACCAGAAGATCTGGTTATATGCTGGAAACGGCTTTGACATCTGGATTCACATCTGTTGGCATGGATGTGTTTCTTCTAGGCCCTATCCCAACCCCTGCTGTAGGAATGTTGACTAGATCCATGAGGGCTGAACTGGGAGTAATGATTACCGCATCTCACAATCATTATGAGGATAATGGAATCAAGTTCTTTGGACATGATGGTTTCAAATTATCGGATAGTGTTGAAAATGAGATTGAGGCTTTGTTGTTAAGTAAGCTCAAATGGAATAACTCAGATTTGATAGGCAGGGTCAAGAGAATAGACGAAGTTTTGGGTCGTTACATAGAGTTTGTCAAAACAAGCTTGCCAAGGAACCTGATGTTAAATGGACTCAAAATTGTAATAGATTGTGCTAATGGGGCTGCATACAAATGCGCTCCCCAAATACTTTGGGAACTGGGGGCTAAAGTGATACCATTAGGTGTAGATCCCAATGGCTATAATATAAATTTCAATTGTGGTTCCACTGATACCTCAAGGGCTGGAGAGCTAGTAAGGAAGCACAAGGCTGATTTAGGAATTTGTCTGGATGGAGATGCTGATCGAGTGATCTTACTAAATGAGAAAGGTGAAGAAGTTGATGGAGATCAGTTGCTTGGTGTTTTGGCCGCTCACTGGAATCAAGAAGATAGGATTATCAAAGGCACAATTGTATCCACTGTAATGTCCAATCTGGGCTTGAATAGATATTTGAAGACACTAGGTATAAAGCTTCACCGTACCGCGGTAGGGGATAGGTATGTTGTTGAGGCTATGCGCCAAAAGGGACTAAACATTGGTGGAGAAAAGTCAGGCCATATAGTCATGACTGATCATGCTACAACAGGGGATGGTATACTCGCTGCTTTACATTTTATTTCAATCCTCCATGGTTCAGGTGTTAAGGCAAGTAGCCTTTTGACTGCTTTTCAACCAATCCCGCAACAACTTGTCAATATCACCTTTAATTCTTTGCAGGATCCTCTAGAAAATCATGATGTGAAAAATCTACTTAGGGAATGTGAGAGTAGATTAGGAAAATCGGGGGAAATGATAGTTAGAAAATCAGGAACTGAATCTGTGATTAGAATTATGATTCAGCATGATGATGAAGCACTAGTATCAAGTATTGTAAGGAAAATAAGTTCTAAAATTGGAGGTCTTTAATTCATTAAAATATGGGGCTAGATGATCCAATCAAATTTATTCTTGTTGCTCAAATTGACAAATTAGAACACCTGTTAATATAAGTATAAGAGATATGATAAAATTGTTTGGAAGGACTTCTTTCAGAAGAAATACTCCAAAGATTGCGGACCATACAGGTACTTTAAAATTTACCAAGCTTAGAAAAATTGCCCCTTGATATTTGATCAACGAGACAAGAATTATAGTAGCGATTCCTGTCGGGAACACCCCGAGGTATAGAATTGCGACTATGGATTGATAATTGAAGACTGCAGGAAATTTACCAAATATTAATAAAAATGGTATGCACATTAAGCTGGCAATTAATAGGGAATGAGTCGAAAAAGCCAGATAATCCAAGGGTTTTGATTTTCGTATAATTATAGCACCTGAAGCATAACAAAAAGGTGCCAACACACATAGCCAGACAAAAATATTTTGGTGTATGGAGAAAGGGTTTTGGGTCATCCCATCTTTTGATGCAATAAGAATAGTTGTTCCGCACACGCCTAGTAATATTCCAAAAACTTTTTGAACTTTGACTTCCTCATCAGTTGATAATAGGTAGGTGAGTAGTAAAACAATTAATGGAATTGTCGCCATGCATAATCCCACAAACACTGAAGAAAGATATTCTTGGGCAGTGGCTAACAACGTGAACGGTAAGGCATTTGACAATAATCCGACCCCCACGCAGCTCATCCAATACCTTCTAGTTTTTAGTCTAATGAACGATCTTTTTCTAAGAAAGGTCGAGCATAATAAGAGCGTTAACGAACCAATCATTATTCTTAGTGAAGATACATGTATAGGATCAAAAGAAATAAGAGCAATTTCGATTGCTAGAAAAGAACTACCCCAGATCACCCCAAGGACTGACAGAAGTAACCAAGAAGAAATCTTTTGTGATTTAAATTCAAAATTAGTTTCCAAAGTTTTCCTATCGTGCTACTTAGCTGTTCAATTATTATCTTGTACCTTTTAGGTCTTTTTCTGTTTTAATGTTTGAGTTTCCTGCTTTATAGATATATCCAAAATTAGCAAACTAATTTTCTGAAAGCAAAACGTGTTAAATAAACCTGACAAAGTGCCGTCAAGGCCGAATTTTTCTAGCGGTCCATGCGTAAAGCGACCAGGTTGGGATATTAAAAATTTAAGTAATATTGCTCTACTAGGTCGTTCACATAGGTCTGCTGAATGCAAAAAGCAGTTGGAAAATGTTATTGAGCTCATTAAGGAAACTTTAGGTCTACCAAATGATTACATTGTGGCAATTATTCCAGGATCAAATACTGGGGCATTTGAAACAGCTTTGTGGTCTATGTTGGGGCCCTTGCCTGTCGATGCTTTGGCTTGGGAAAGCTTTGGTTCTGGCTGGGTTTATGATATCAAAGAGCAGTTGGTCTTAAAGGATGTAAAGGTTCTGTCCGCAAGATATGGTGAAATACCTAACCTAGATTGTGTGAGGAGGGAATCTGATATTTGCTTTACCTGGAATGGAACAACCTCTGGTGTTCGTATACCTAACGCTAATTGGATCAGTGAAGACAGAATAGGTTTAACGTTTTGTGACGCGACTTCAGCTATTTTTTCTCAAGAATTAGATTGGAAAAAATTAGATGTCACAACATTTTCTTGGCAAAAAGCTATGGGGGGAGAAGGTGGGCATGGTGTTCTTATACTTAGCCCTAAAGCCATTAACCGATTGAAGAATTTTGTTCCTTATAGACCTATTCCAAAGATTTTTAGACTTGGTACAGAAAAAGGAATAAATTTGGACCTTTTTAAAGGGAAAACAATAAATACTCCATCTATGCTATGTGTGGCCGATGCCCTTGACTCTCTTTTGTGGATTAAGGAATTAGGTGGATGGAAAGCAACTTGCGAGAGAACCTCCAATAATTTTCGAATCGTTTCAGATTGGTATCGAAAGAGAGACTGGATAACTAATTTAGTAAAAGATGAAGCTATACAGTCTAATTCTTCAGTCTGTTTGCAGATTATAGATAATCAGTTTTTAAAACTTGCAGATTTAGAGAAATGGAAATTCATAAATCATATGGCCTCCATACTGGAAAAACATGAGGCAGCATTTGACATAAAGGGCCATAGAGATGGCCCACCAGGTTTAAGGATTTGGTGTGGGCCGACCGTTGAACCTGAAGATTTAAAATATTTATTACCCTGGTTAGATTGGACTTTTCAGTATCTAAAAACAAATAAGCTTTAATAGCCAGGAAAGGGATTTCTATTGAGTTACAAAGTATTAATATCGGACAGTCTTTCTAAAAATGCGGTTAAGATTTTTCAGGCCAAAGGCATAGAGGTCAGTTACTGGCCAGAAATTGGTCAGCAGCGTGACATTTTAATTAAAGAGATTGGAGAATTCGACGGGTTGGCTATTAGATCAACTACCATCTTGAACGAGGAAGTTTTAGAAAAGGCCGACAATTTAAAAGTGATTGGGCGAGCGGGCATAGGTGTTGATAATATAGACTTAGAATTTGCTTCAACAAAAGGGATTGTAGTGATGAATACTCCCTTTGGTAATGCTATTACAACTGCCGAGCATACGATTGCGATGATATTTTCAGCGGCCAGGCAAATTCCGGCAGCTGATAGTTCAACGCGCTCTGGTAAATGGGAGAAGAAGAAATTTGTGGGAATGGAATTGTCTGGGAAGAAACTAGGCTTAATAGGGTTAGGAAATATTGGTTCCGTGGTTGCCACTCGTGCTCAGGCTTTGGGAATGGAGATACTGGCTTATGATCCATTTTTGTCAGAGGACAGGGCCAAAAATCTTAAAGTGACCAAATTGTCCAAGTTAGATCAACTCTTGATTCAATCAGATATAGTGTCGCTTCATCTTCCTAAAAATGAAAATACCAAAAACTTTCTGTCAAGAAGTAAAATATTAATGATGAAAAGAGGATCAATTCTCGTCAATTGTGCAAGGGGGGGATTAGTTGATGAGGAAGCAGTTGCAGAAGCAATTAGGGAGGATATTTTGTTTGCTGCTGCATTTGATGTATTCTTAGATGAACCTGCCACTCAAAGCCCATTATTTGATTTGCCAAATGTTATTTGTACTCCTCACCTTGGCGCCTCCACAAATGAAGCTCAAGAAAAAGTTTCGTTGCAGATTGCAGATCAAATTTCTAACTACCTTGTAGAGGGATCTGTAGAAAATGCTTTAAACGCTCCATCCATGAATGCTAAGGAAGCTCCTTTATTAGAACCATGGATAAAGCTTGCTAAAGTACTAGGATCATTTTCTGGTCAAATGACTGATTCTGCAATTGTAGAAATAGAGATAGAGTTTGTAGGTATGGTTGGTAAATTGAATATCTCCCCCATTACCTCGGCTTTAGTGGCGGAATTACTCAGGCCACTGGTTGGGAGTGGGGTAGTCAATATGGTATCAGCGCCCCTTATAGCAAGGCAAAGAGGGATAAAAATTTCTGAAATTAGAAGAGATGCACAAGGAGCATTTGGTTCATACATTCGCCTTATAGTCAATTCCGAGAATCTACAGCGATCAGTTGCGGGCACTATTTATTCTGATGGAAAGCCTAGATTTATTCAAATTAAGGGTATCAACTTAGAAGCAGAGCCGGCTTCTCATATGCTTTATACAACTAACAAGGACATTCCAGGTTACATAGGTGCTCTTGGAACTGTGCTCGGTAAAGCTCAAGTCAATATCGCAACTTTTGCTCTTGGTAGAGATGCCAAGAATGGCGAAGCAATAGCCTTATTAGGAGTTGATGAGGCAATAGGAAATTCGATAATCAAGAAGATACAGAATCTTCCTCAAGTGGCTAAAGCTAGAGCTTTAAAATTTTCATAAAAGTGAATAATGTGGTTAAAAGAGCATCTATTAATTATTGTAAATGTTCTTTGATATGAGCTTTGAAAGGACTTCTAATGACTAATGTCGTGGTTGTAGGCTGTCAGTGGGGAGATGAGGGAAAAGGAAAATTAGTTGATTACCTAAGCGGAAAAGCTGATGTTATTGTAAGGTTTCAAGGGGGGAATAATGCAGGTCATACCATAGTCATTGATGAAAAAGTTTTTAAATTGTCTCTCTTACCTTCAGGAATAATAAGGGATGGGAAATTGTCGGTCATTGGTAACGGTGTTGTACTTGATCCTTGGGCATTAAGAGTAGAGATCGAGTCCTTAATTAAATTAGGCATTAGTGTTACCAAATACAATTTAATTATTGCAGAAAATGTACCATTAATCTTATCTTTTCACAAAGATTTAGACTTATTAAGGGAAGAAAGGGCAGGTTCCAAAAAGATTGGTACTACCGGCAGGGGTATTGGACCGGCCTATGAAGATAAAGTGGGTAGGAGAGCTATTCGCTTGTCAGATCTAGAAAAACCCAAAGGTCTTCGCGCCCGCTTAGAAAGATCCCTAGAACATCACAATATTTTGAGGAAAGGATATGGTAAATCAGTCATAGAAACAGGAGAAATTTTAGAGCAACTGGAAGAGATTTCAACTTTTGTTACAAAATTTTCAGCACCAGTTTGGAAAGTCTTAAATGGTAAAAATAGAGAAGGTGCGAATATTTTATTTGAAGGTGCACAAGGTAGTCTTCTAGATGTAGATTTTGGAACTTATCCGTTCGTGACTTCCTCTAATACTATGGCTGCATCAGCATCACTGGGTTCTGGTTTTCCCGCCCAAAAAATTGATTTTGTGTTGGGAGTGGTTAAAGCTTATACGACTAGGGTCGGGGAGGGTCCTTTCCCCACAGAACTAAAGAATGATAAAGTCGGTTTGCACCTGGAAACAGTTGGTCATGAAAAGGGAACTGTTACAGGGAGAAACCGAAGGTGCGGTTGGTTCGATGCTAGTTTAGTCAAGCAAAGTTGTATTTTAAATGGAGTTAATGGAATTGCTATAACTAAATTAGATGTTTTAGATGGTTTGAAAGAATTGAAGATTTGCACAGGCTATGAGATAAGTGGTCAATTTTATGAATACTTACCATCATCCATTCATTCGTTTGGCGAAATCAAACCTATTTACGAAAGCTATGAGGGATGGGATGAAACCACTGAAGGCATTTCTTCATTTGATAAGTTGCCAAGTAATGCTATCGCATATTTAAGAAGAATAGAAGAATTAGTTGGATGTCCAATCAGCTCAATTTCTACATCACCTGAAAGGGAAGATTTGGTTCACCTCAGAGATCCGTTTGAGAAACCTATTAAATAAATGAACATAATTTCTAGAAAAAAGCTGGCTTATTTAATTTTATTAGTTTTTCTTCCTGCTTACATAGGTTTTGTGGTGACTCTCATTTCTCTTTTAGATCGCTTCAATATATGGGTTGAATTATTGGTTTATGTCTTGTTGGGTATAGTATGGGTTTTTCCTTTTAAATTTGCATTTAAGGGTTTGGCCTCAAAGAATTAAAAGAAATAGTGTGAGGGAGGATATCTCCCCATTTTTTAATCAGAGTTGACTTTTGTTTCAAGGATTTCAAGATGGTAAAAATCTTACAGAGATTTGAGCAACCTATAACAATCATTGGAGGCGGGGAATTTGTCTCCGATATTTTTGAGGCGTCTTTACAAGTAGGAAAAGAGTTGATCGCGGTCGATGGTGGCCTTAATCATCTAATCCCTAGACGGCATTTCCCACTATGGATAATTGGCGATTTGGACTCGGCAATAGATACCGAATTTTGGGTAAAGGCTGGGGCTAAAATAAAATTATTGCCGGAACAGAATTCAACTGATCTTGAAAAGTGTTTATATTCGATTGAGGCACCCCTTTACTTGGCAAATGGCTTCCTAGGACATAGAATTGACCACACATTGGCATCTTGTTCTACGTTAGTAAGACGGAAGGATAAAAATATCATCTTACTGGGTAAAAGAGATATAATAATCCATATAAATAAGAAAATGAGGTTAGACTTGGAAGTAGGGACTAGATTGTCTCTTTTTCCTTTCAAAAAGGTTTGTGGAGTTCATAGTCATGGTCTGAAATACAGCATAGAAGGATTGATTTTTGCTCCAGGATCAATGATAGGGACTTCTAACGAAGTAATTCATGCAAAAGTTGATATGAATTTTGATGATGAAGGTATGCTTTTAATCTTGCCAATAGAATCCTTGCCTAAGGTTTTGGATTCATACAGGTTAGTATAAATTCTTAACATTCAATAACATTGACTGCTAAGCCTCCTTGGGATGTCTCCTTGTATTTTGACATCATGTCTTTCCCTGTTTCAAACATTGTCTTTATGCATGCATCTAGGCTGACTAAATGTATACCATCACCTCGCAAAGCCAAAGAAGCAGCAGACACTGCTTTAATAGCTCCCAGACCGTTTCTCTCTATACAAGGTGCTTGCACTAATCCTTTTATTGGATCACAAGTCATACCAAGGTGGTGCTCTAGGGCTATTTCTGCTGCATTTTCAATCTGAGCCACTGATCCTCCCAAAATTGCGCATAAACCAGCTGCTGCCATAGCTGCGGCAGAGCCAACTTCTCCTTGGCAACCTACCTCAGCACCGGAAATAGAAGCATTTGATTTTAATATACCTCCTATCGCAGCAGCTGTAAGTAGGAAGTCACCAATCCTGTTAGGGTCCGCGTTTGGAACATGCTCTAAATAATACATTAAAGTAGCAGGAATAACACCTGCTGCTCCATTAGTTGGTGCAGTCACGATTTTGCCTCCTGCAGCATTTTCTTCATTGACTGCCATAGCATAAACTGAGATCCAATCATTTATTACATGTGGTGCGGTACTGTTCAAACTTTTCTCAGAATTGAGTGATTTATAAAGAGCTTTCGCTCTTCTGCGTAATTTAAGGCCGCCAGGTAGAATTCCATACTTATTTAATCCTGCTTCAATGCTATTTTTCATGGATTTCCATATTTCTTGAAGTCCAGAATTTAGAGATTGTACAGAGAGGAAAACCAACTCATTTTTCCTCTTCATTTCAGAGATTGAAATATTATTTTTAGTAGCAAGCTTCATCATTTCCGCAGCAGTTGAGAAGGGATAGGGAACATTTTGTGAATCTTTTTCGGATTTCAGGTTTTCTAACTCGGAATCTGTTTTCACAAACCCACCGCCAGTAGAGAAAAAAGTTTTTGATGTGCAAAGATTTCCGTCTTCATCAACTACTCTGAAGATCATTCCATTAGCATGCTGTTTAAGTGGCGGGCCATAATCAAATATTATATCTGAATCGGGATGAAATTTTATGGCTGGGAATCCATGAACTTTTATGTGCCCAGTGCAATGTAATTCTTCCTTAATACTTTCAACCAACCTGGTTTCAAAATTGTTCGGTACTATTCCAGCTATTCCTAAGAGTATAGCTTTGTCTGTACTATGACCTTTTCCAGTAAAAGCTAAAGACCCATATAGAGTGCAGGTAATTCTATTAAAAGACTTGGAGCCAGGTACGATATCATGCGCCTTTTTCAAGTGAGACAAAAACATTGAGGTAGCAATCATGGGGCCATTGGTATGAGAGCTAGATGGTCCGATTCCTATCTTAAAGATGTCGAATACGCTTAAAAACAAATTATATTTTCCTGCTATAGCTATAAACAATTAAGATTACTAGATTATTTTTTTTGATTTGACTATAGAGAGTAAAGAAAACAGTATTTATTAGGCGGTGTAGCGCTTTTTAGGAGGCATGATGTCAAATGATACCAATCTAGGCAAACAAGCGGCAGCTAGAGAAGCATTGAAGTTTGTTAAAACTGACATGATAATCGGTTTAGGAACTGGCTCAACTGCAAAAATATTTGTTGACTTGTTGGCACAAAGGTATTTTGACGGAGGTTTGAATATTAAGGTACTATCAACATCTTCAAGCACCGCCAGTCAGGCAAAAAAATTGGATCTGCCTTTAACTTCTCTAAATCATGTTGGGAGAGTAGATGTTGTAGTAGATGGGGCAGATGAGGTTGACGCAAATCTTAACCTGATTAAAGGAGGGGGAGGTGCCCTTTTGCAAGAGAAAATAGTCGCTGAGAGCAGTGACACCATGATAGTAATTGTGGATGAAGGCAAAATAGTTACCAATCTTGGTAGGTTTCCTCTTCCCATAGAAATTATCAAGTTTGGGTGTGAATTCACTAGGCATATGATCTTAGAAGAACTAAGGAATTTGGGATACGAAGACATTTATTCTAACTGGAGGCGAGATGGCAAAGGGTTCTTTTTGACTGATGAAGGACATAATATTTTGGACCTTAATCTCAGTCAAATAAAAGACCCAATCCTCCTGCATGACAAAATTAAAGCCATTACTGGAGTAGTGGAAACTGGTTTATTTATCAATTTAGCTAATGTTGTAATTATTGGGGATAATTCAGGTCAATTTAAATTGAAAGAACAAAGGTAACTCACCTTGGCAAAAGATGAATTTGATTTATTTGTGATTGGAGGCGGCTCAGGTGGAGTTAGAGCATCTAGATTGGCAGCAAACTTAGGTTTAAGGGTGGGTGTAGCTGAAGAATATAGGTTTGGGGGTACCTGTGTTATAAGAGGTTGTGTTCCAAAGAAGTTGATGGTTTTTGCCAGTGACTATGCCAGCAAATTCCAAGATTCAAAAGGTTTTGGCTGGGATTACAGTTCGATGTCGTTTTCATGGAGAAAATTTTCTAATTCAATGCAATCTGAAGTTGATAGACTAGAAAAATTGTATGAAAGCATGCTCCATTCTTCAGGTGTTGTCACCTTTAAACAAAAGGCTAAATTGAATGGCGATTCTTCTGTAATATTACATGATGGAACAATTCTTAAAGCTAAATATATCTTGTTAGCAGGAGGAAGTGGTCCTAGCAGAATTTCTATTCCAGGAGAAAATTTAGCAATATCTTCTAACGAAATCTTCTCTTTGACTGAATTGCCCGAGAAATTACTAATTGTTGGTGGGGGCTATATAGCCTGTGAATTTGCATCCATTTTTAATGGATTAGGTGTAAATGTAAGACAAATTTATCGTGGTGAAAAGATACTTCGAGGTTTTGATAATGATATTAGAAATCATGTGGAAATCTGTATGAGAAATAGAGGGGTTACTATTACCAATAATGTACAGCTAAAGAGTATTAATGAAGTGAAAAACGGGCTTGAGGTTTATCTCACTAACGGAGAAAAAGAAATTGCAGATCAGGTATTATTAGCTGTAGGACGTCGGCCAAAAGTTCAGGATCTAGGTTTAGATAAAGTTGATCTTAGGTTAACAGAAACGGGAGCCATTTACGTGGATCAATTTCTAAAAACTTCAATTGATTCAATATATGCAGTGGGGGATATAACTGATCGACTCAATCTGACGCCTGTGGCAATTAAGGATGCTGTGGCATTTATTAACACAGTTTTTTGTGCGAAAAAAACATTACCAGATCATGATCTTGTGCCGACTGCGGTATTCACTAGACCTGAAGTTGGAACCGTAGGGTTAACCGAGGCCGAGGCCGTTATTAAACACAAGATTAAAATCTTCAAAACTTCTTTTTCCCCTATGGGAAACAGAATATCATGTAGGGAAGAACAGATTCTTATAAAGCTAATTGTATGCCATGAAACTGACAAAGTTTTGGGCTGCCATATTGTAGGAGAAGGAGCGAGTGAGATGATTCAGATTTTTGGGATCGCTATAAAAATGGGAGTAAAGAAAAGTGACTTGGATGCAACTTGTGCTGTCCATCCGACCATAGCAGAAGAGATAGTAACCCTGAAATAATTAGAAACCTTGAAATTTCACCATTCAAGCACACTTTAGTTTAAATAGTGTAAGGAATATAAAATGCCGTATAAAGACGACTCTGAAGGCCCTTGGGGGTCTGGAAAGAAAAAAGGTTCTAAAGATAATACTAATAAGAGCCCCTGGGGTAGTAATGGTTCTGATAATGAAAAGGGAGATGGCAGTATACCAGAGATTGATCAAATTGTCAGAAAAGGGCAGGAACGCCTCAAGGTTTTAATGGGAGGCAAAGGTGGAGGAGGCCCCAGCAGTGGTGGCGGTTCGGGTTTCGGCGGAGTCCCCAACTTTGGGAGAGGAAGTTTTTCTTTAATTGCACTAGCATTGATTATCATCTGGGCCTTTCTATCATTCTATACGGTGAAGCCTGAAGAGAGATCTATAGAGCTTTTTTTCGGTAAGTACTTTGAGACTGGTGAATCAGGTCTAAACTTTGCCCCATGGCCTTTGATTACATACGAAGTACTAACAGTTACAAGGGAAAACACCGAGGATATTGGGGTAGGCGGTCAAGGGGGAAGACAAGATGAAGGTTTAATGCTAACGGGTGATGAGAATATTGTAGATATTGATTTCCAGGTAGTTTGGAATATTTCTGATCCAGCAAAATTTTTGTTTAATTTAGCAGATCCAACAGAGACAATAAGAGCTGTTTCTGAGTCTGCCATGAGAGAAGTGATTGGGAGGTCTGAACTTAGTCCAATACTAAATAGAGATAGGGCTTTAGTAAGTGCTGATGTTCGGGAATTGATTCAAAATATCTTGGATTCTTACAACAGTGGAGTTAATATCGTGCGTTTAAATTTTGATCGTGCAGATCCGCCAGCTGAAGTTATAGATGCTTTTAGGGATGTTCAGGCAGCAGAGCAAGAGCGTGATACTCTTGAAAAGAAAGCTGATGCATATGAATACCAGGCATTAGCTCAAGCTCGAGGAGAAGCAGAACAGATCAAACAAGAAGCTGAGGGGTATAAAGCTAGGGTTGTAAATGAAGCGACTGGTGAAGCAAGTCGGTTTATAGCCATTTATAACGAATATGTAGAAGCCAAAGATGTGACGAGAAAGCGTTTATATATGGACTCAATGGAACGCGTTCTAGGTGATGTTGATAAAGTCATTTTGGATCAAAAATCGGAGACTGGGCAAGGCGTAGTGCCATATTTGCCCCTGAACCAACTTAAGGTCGGAGGTAACAACTAATGAACAAATCTTTAATCCTCCTAATATTTCTTGCAGTTATTCTTATTGGGGTTGTCTCCTCTATTTTTATCGTTGATGAAAGGGAAAAAGTTCTCGTTCTACAATTTGGACAAGTAAGAAGTGTTAAGACAGAGCCAGGAATTAAATTTAAAATACCATTTATCCAAAATGTGGTAAGGTATGATGATAGAATTCTTTCATTGGATACAATGCCATTAGAGGTCACGCCACTTGATGACAGGCGTCTAGTGGTAGATGTTTTCGCACGGTATCGAATTGTTGATGTGGTGGTGTTTAGAAAAGCTGTTGGCACAGGCGGAACGGCTTCTGCTGAGGTCAGGCTTGAAAGAATATTAAACGCAGCGTTGAGAGAGGTACTTGGTTCAGTAACATCTAATGCCGTGACATCAGCTGAGCGAGTGGATTTAATGACTAGTATCCGAGATGCTGCCATCGCAGAAGCGGGCGGTCTGGGAGTGGAGGTAATCGATGTTAGAATTAAGCGTGCTGATTTACCAACACAGAATCTGTCGGCCACTTTTCAAAGAATGCAAGCAGAGAGAGAACGAATGGCTGCTGATGAAAGAGCACGTGGTAGAGAAGCAGCTCAACGTGTTCGAGCCTTAGCTGACAGAAAAGCAGTTGAGATAGTTTCAGAAGCGCGTCGGGATGCTGAAATAATTAGAGGTGAAGCTGATGCTGAGACGACCCGTCTTTTAGCAGAGGCTTTTGGTCGGGATCCTGAGTTTTATGCATTTGTGAGGTCATTAAAAGCCTATGAGGGTTCAATGACGGGGAAAAATACGACCATAGTACTTAATCCAGACTCTGAATTCTTTGATTACATGAAGGAAAGTGGGTCAAAGTAATGGACAAACTTTTGTTTGCTTTGGGTTCAGTAGCTGTATTTGAAGGATTTTTTTTGGCGATTGCCCCTGGACGTATACCCAAGGTTTTGGAAGTTTTGAGCAAACTTACTAGAGTGGAGCTATCTAGAATTGGACTCATAGTCATGGCTGCGGGTGTAGCTATACTGATGATCACGGATTTTTAGTTTAGATATAAATAAGCAATGGATTAGTGACCAAATATAGGGTTTAAGCAAAAACCAAAAGAATAGGTTTTTGGAGTGGGGAATGTCGACAATTATTTTGAATGAAAAAAAACGTAAGAAGTTAATCTCATTAAGATATATAGCTGATAGCTTAATAAAACTTTTTTTAGTGCTATTTTTTTCAATACTTAGCAACGTTGCCAGTGTTGCCAAAGACTTGCCGGATAGTTTTGCAGATTTAGTTGAAAGACTGAGCCCAGCTGTGGTAAATATTACCACTACTGCTGTAGTTCCGCAAAGAGAACAGTTTAATCCAATGGTCCCAAGGGGGTCTCCTTTTGAGGAGTTTTTTAGAGACTATATGGAAAAACAAAAGCCAGGAGATCAGCAACGAAGGCAACAGAGGCGTGGCACGGCATTAGGATCTGGTTTTATCATTTCTCCTGATGGATTATTGGTTACAAATAATCATGTCATAGAGAATGCAGATGAAATCAAGATTGAAATGCTAAATGGATCTACCTTAGAGGCTAAGGTACTTGGAACAGATCCTAAAACTGATATAGCCTTGCTTAAGGTTAATTCAGAAATGGCTCTTCCGTATGTGAAATTCGGTAACAGTGATAAATCAAGGGTAGGGGATTGGGTTTTAGCGATTGGTAACCCATTAGGCCAGGGATTTTCAGTTTCCGCAGGAATAATTTCTGCCCGAGGAAGAGATTTACAAGGACCTTATGATGATTTTATACAAACAGATGCTGCTATAAATAGGGGGAATTCCGGAGGCCCTTTATTTAATACTGATGGAAAAGTAATAGGTGTGAATACCGCGATATTATCTCCAAATGGCGGTTCAATAGGTATTGGATTTTCAATGTCTTCAGCAGTAGTAGAAAAAGTAATCGATCAACTGCGCGAATATGGGGAAACACGAAGGGGTTGGTTAGGTGTTCGGATTCAGAATTTGAACGAGGAAGTAGCAGAAGCACTGGGTCTCGAGGATATAGGAGGTGCACTAGTCACAGATGTGCCAGGGGGACCAGCTCAAAAAGCTGGAATAAGGTCTGGCGATGTTATTGTGGAATTTGATGGAAAGAAGATTGAGGATAGCAGTGCATTGGTAAAGGTAGTTGGTGATAGCGAAATCGGAAAAGAAGTTAAAGTTTTAATATGGAGGGAAGGTACTGAAAAGATAATTTCTGTTGTGTTGGGTCGTCTTGAGACAGTTCAAATTTCGAACAATAGTTCAGATAATCAGGATCAGAAAATGTTGTATTTTGCTGGCATGAGTTTGGTTAGTATCAGCGATGATTTAAGAAAACGTTTTGATGTACTGGAAGAAGTCACTGGTGTCTTAGTAACTGAGGTTAAAGATGGCTCGGCAGCTAGAGCTAGGGGTATAAGTGCTGGTGATGTAATTGAAAAAGTGGACCAAGTAGAAGTCGATTCGCCTTCTTCAATTGTAAAAATGGTTGATGAGGCCAAATCAAAAAACAAAATGTCAGTTTTATTACTTGTAAAAAGAGGAATGAATGGAAGATTTGTGGCTATTCCAGTAGAAGAGTAAATTTAAGCTATAGCTTGCATTATATTCGATCAGCCTAATTCTGAAGATATTTTCTCTATTTCTGCTAATAGATAAGAAAGATTATCTATTCTTTTAGCTATAATATTTACTAATGGACCATTTTTTTCTATGTAGCCAGTGATTTTAAGGAGGTTTCCAGTTATAATATAGTAGCGATATCTGTAATATAATTTTCCCCAACAAATAATATTTGCTGTCCCACTTTCATCTTCAAGACTAAGAAACGTAACACCATTGGCAGTACTTGGTTGTTGTTTAATTATCAACAATCCTGCAATAGATACTATAGACTCTTCAGGTAACTTCGAAAGTTCAGATATTTTTATAATAGATGGGGTCTTTTCACTGTTATAATGCATGAGAACATAAATAGAACATTTTGTATTTTGATACAATATTTCTAATAGCAATTTGGTATATTTTAGGTTAAAGGGTTTCTTGGGAGAAAAAATGCCAAAAATAACATACATCACTTTCAACGGAGAACAGCACACAGTAGATGTCCCTGTGGGTCTAACGGTTATGGAAGGCGCTAGAGATAATAATATACCTGGAATAGAAGCTGATTGTGGAGGGGCTTGTGCTTGTTCTACTTGCCATGTCTATATTGATGAAAATTGGGTTGATAAGTTACTACCTATAGATGATATAGAAAAAGATATGCTTGATTTCGCTTATGATCCGGATGAAAAAACCTCTAGGTTAACTTGCCAAATTCAAGTCACGGAAGATCTTGAAGGTTTGGTAGTTAGAATGCCAGAAAAGCAAATCTGAACTAAAATTCATTTCTTAAAGTACTTAAAACCAATGTCATTTCTGTAAAAACCGTTTTCCCATTGGATAACAGTTAATGCATCATAAACTTTTTTTCTAGCACTTTCTAAGTCCTTTGCCCGTGCTGTTACGCTTAGTACTCTTCCTCCATTTGATACTAGTTTTCCTTCTTCAAATGCTGTCCCGGAATGAAAAACTTGAATTTCCTCATCGTCATTCAAACTTTCTAATCCGGATATCTCTTTCCCTGTTTGAAACTCCCCTGGATATCCTTTACTCGCAATTACTACAGTTATTCCAATATCATCAGCAAAACTAATTTTCGTTTCCAGGAGTTTCTTTTGCGCGCAATTTAATAGAATATCTAAAAGTTGGGCACCTAACCTTATTGCCAAGACTTGGCATTCGGGGTCACCAAGGCGTGCATTATATTCAATGAGGAGAGGTTCATCCTTTATTATCATTAGACCCGCATATAAAATTCCACAGAAAGGAGTGCCATTCTTTCTCATTTCATCTAAAGTCGGTTTAACAATTCTATCTATTATTTTTTTTTCAATTTTTGGCGAAATATTAAATGCTGGAGAAAATGCTCCCATACCTCCAGTATTTGGGCCACGGTCATTATCAAAAGCCCTTTTGTGATCTTGAGCGCTTCCCAACGGAAGTATGTTGTCTCCATCAGTTAAAATAAATAAGCTAGCTTCTTCACCATGAAGAAATTCTTCAATAACAACTGACTTGGAGCCTGGTTTTGATAATTGAAATATTTTCTTAAGTGCTACAGTCGCCTCTTGTGCAGTTTCGGCGATAAAAACACCTTTTCCTGCAGCTAAACCATCATCTTTGATTACGTATGGTTTTGTGAATTCATTTAAACAAATAAGAGCTTCGTCCTCTGAACTTGCAAGCTTATACTGGGCTGTTGGGATATTTCTTTTGCTACAAATCATCTTCGTAAACGTTTTGGAGGACTCTAAGATAGCAGCGTTTTTTGTCGGCCCAAATGAAAGTATTCCATTTTTATCCAAAAAATCTACTAGACCGTTGGCCAATGGGCTCTCCGGACCTATCATAACAAAATCAATCCCCTTATCTTTACAGAAATTTAAAATTTTATCATTGTCTAAGATATCTATTTGCTTGCATTTTGCTATGGATGCAATCCCTGCATTTCCTGGGATACAGTAAAGTTCATCACATTTGGGATTTTGTTTAAAGGCCCATGCTAGGGCATGCTCACGTCCACCACTACCAATTAATAATATTTTCAAAGTTACTCCAAACCAGTTAAATTCAAGAGAATCACCTAATGAAAAATTGTGGATATCTTAACTCAGGAAGCTCTAATAAGAATAGGATAAAACTTAATTGACCGATGAATTAACAAATCTTAAGGAGTTTTCTGTTAGCGAAATATCAGGTGTGCTTAAAAGACATGTAGAAGAAGGTTTTCCTCTGGTCAAAGTTAGAGGAGAATTAGGTAGGGTATCCAGACCAGCCTCTGGCCATATTTATTTTGATTTGAAAGATGATCGATCTGTCCTAGCGAGTGTAATTTGGCGCACCACACGAATAATTCAGTCAGAATTTGTTGAAGAGGGTTTGGAAATTATAGCAGTTGGGAAGCTCACAACTTTCTCTGGACAGAGCAGGTATCAGTTGATTGTTAGCAACATTTTTCCAGCTGGAACCGGGGCATTGATGGCTATGCTTGAGAAGCGCAAAGAACAATTCATTAAAGAAGGTCTTTTTGAAAAGGATAAAAAAAAGCCTTTACCGTTTTTACCTGAAATCATTGGAGTAGTGACTTCAGAAACAGGTGCTGTATTTAGGGATATTCTCCATCGTTTAAGAGAAAGATTTCCAAGGCAGGTTATAATATGGCCAGTACCCGTCCAGGGCGAGGGGAGTGCAGAAAAAATAGCAGAAGCCATAACTGGGTTTAATTTGTTACTTAAGTCCAGTAAATCTCCAAGGCCAGATTTATTAATAGTTGGTCGTGGAGGAGGATCTCTTGAAGATTTATGGTGTTTCAACGAAGAAATAGTGGTGCGTGCTGTAGCCCAGAGTGAGATTCCAATAATTTCTGCCGTGGGTCACGAAACTGACACGACTCTGATAGACTATGTTGCTGATATCAGAGCTCCAACACCCACTGCTGCTGCAGAGATTGCTGTCCCTGAACTTAAAAATTTGTTGGGCAAAATAGATGACTTTGGAGGAAGATTAAAGCGCCCTGTTTTCTTAAGATTGGAAAATGTAAGAAAAAATATGACTCATGCTAAGAAGAGTATGGAAAATGTAAAATACATTCTTTCTGAATATATTCAGCGCTTTGACATCTTGATAGTTCGTTTTCCTAATATCCTCAGAATTTACCTTCAGAAAAAAAAGGAACAACTATTCCAGATGAGAGTAGCAGTTCTCGATTTAGATTTTGTGAAGAGTGATTTGAAAACAAAGCATAGATTGGTGAAAGATTTGGGGAAAGCGCTTAATCAGCAAATTGAAGGTGTGCACAGGAATAAAAAAAATATGCTTTTTAGCCATTCTAGACTGCATGATAGTTTAGGCTATAAGAGAACCTTATCCAGAGGCTATGCAATTGTGAGGGATAAGAACATGAAGCTAGTGAGGAATAAAGACGGGGCAGTTAAGGAAAAACATCTCCACATTGAATTTAACGAAGGACTTATAGCTGTAGAAGTCAAAGAAACCGAATGAAAATCGTAATATAAATGGCACAGATTTTGATGGTTCTAGGAATAACGATTGAACTGAAAAATAACTAATGAGATAAGATGGCATACCAAATATCAAGCTAGCACTTAGGTGCCAAATACTGGTTAAGACAATGAAGTTTTTTAAAAAGTTAAAAGAAAAGCTTTTTTCCACCTCTTCGAAACTTGGAGGTGGTTTAGAAGAAATAATTGATTCTAAAGTAAAATATTCGGAAAAAAAGAATGATGAAAATTTGGTTTCTAAAGAAATAAGGTCCACAGTTGGCGATACTAGAGATTCACAAAGTTTTAACAAGAATGAAAAAGATTCTGAATCAAATGATAAGACCTTGGTAAGAGACAAGAAGAAAAACATTGGTTTCATAAAGAAAATAATATCTTCAGTTGAGTCTATATCTAGAAGAAGAAGGTTGGATGAAAGCATGTTAGAAGATTTAGAAGATCTTTTGATTACCTCAGATATAGGAGTGAAAACTTCTGCATTAATAGTAGAGAGAATCCGAAAGGAAAATTTTTCAAAGGAGTTGAGTGCTACGGAACTTAAGAATCTTATCAGTATGGAGATCTACAATATTATGAGGACGTCTGGGGATTTGCCCAAGCATAGTGAAGGTAAGCTAAATATTTGGCTTTTCGTTGGTGTTAACGGGTCAGGCAAAACTACAACAATAGGCAAGATAGCTAGCCAAGAAAAAGAGAAGGGTAGAAAGATAATTATAGCTGCAGCTGATACTTTCAGAGCTGCAGCAGTGGATCAGTTATTGATATGGGGTAAACGTTCAGGTATTCCGATGGTTAAAGGTGAAGAAAAGAGTGATCCAGCATCCGTAGTATTTAAAGCTATTGAAAAAGCTAGGAATGATGGAAGTGATTTACTCATGATTGATACAGCAGGTCGATTGCAAAATAAAGCTGATTTGATGCAAGAATTAGAAAAAATCATAAGAGTAATTAAGAAGCAGGATGACACAGCTCCTCACAATGTTATATTGGTCTTAGATGCTACTTCAGGACAAAATGTACATTCCCAGGTAGATATCTTCTCCAAATCAGCTGGTGTCACGGGTATAATCATGACTAAATTAGATGGAACCGCGAAAGGTGGAGTTTTAGTTGCTTTAGCAGATAAATTTAACCTACCAATACATTGTGTTGGCTTAGGTGAGAAGCTAGAAGATCTAGAACCTTTTGATCCAAAGTTGTTTGCAAATGCCATAGTAGGATTAGACAGCGTGACGCAGACATGAAGAATCATTTAATTGGATAATAAGGATGAATGTGTTTGAGATGCTCAAATCAGATGATGTTTTAATGAATAATTTAAAAAGGATTTTTTTCGGATGAAAGAAAAAGAAGTAAATAAACCATTCTCCAAACTGGCTTTAGAGCTAGGGCCACTGATCATTTTCTTCGTATCTTATTATAATGCACCAATTCCTGAAAGTATGGTTAAAGATTCTGGTCAAGCTGACGTTTTTAAGATCATTTTTGCGACTAAAATATTTGTTCCAACAATCTTGATCGCTCTGTTTTTAGGTTGGTGGCAGACTCGTCAACTTGCTAAAATGCCTCTCATCACAGCTATTTTAGTAGTAGTTTTTGGAGGATTAACTATTTGGCTGAACAACCCAGTTTTCATAAAAATGAAACCTACAGTGATTTATCTTATCTTTGCAGCAGTTTTAGGTTATGGAATTATTAAGAGAAAGGCCTATCTCAAATATTTGATGGGTTCTGCAATCCTCCTGACTGAAGAGGGTTGGATGAAATTGAGCAAAAGATTTTCAGTTCTTTTTATTTTGTTGGCGATAGGGAATGAAATAGTATGGAGAACTTTTTCCCAAGATTTTTGGGTCAATTTTAAGACTTTTGGTCTCCCTGTTATTCTTTTAGTTTTCATGATTTCACAAGTTAAACTATTGAGCACCTATTCTTCTGATCCCATCAAGAATGATATAAAATCTCAAGATTAATTAAGTAAACTCTTAATAGTTTTTTTGTATATATCTTTAGTTATTGGACCTGGGTGCCTATAAATTATATGTCCTTTTTGGTCCATAACAAACGTTTCTGGAACACCATAAACACCCCACTCAAGGGCATTTCTCCCAATAGGATCAGCTCCTAGCTTACTAAAAGGATTACCATATTTAGTTAGAAAATTTAAGGCAGATACCTCCTTATCTTTATAATTTACCCCAATTATTTTTACATTATGCATCGAGGAAATTTTATCAAGCTGGGGGTGTTCAGCTCTGCAAGGTGGACACCAGCTAGACCAGAAATTGATGAGTCTAATTTGTTTCCCGTTCATAGATTGCAAGTCTTCTTCAGTAACTCTAGGTAGCTTCCCTAATGGATCTAGAATAAGAGGAGGAGGTTTTTTGCCAATGTATGCAGATGGCATATTATCACTATTATCATTTTTTAATGCGGTAAGAGCCAGGATTATTAGTAATAAGAATATGGTTAATGGGATTATCTTAATCCAATTAATCATCTTTGGTATTGATGCTTTTTTCCTGTTCAATAACAAGCAACTCCTTTCTTACCTTTCTTGATTTTAACACAGTTTGAGTTATCAAGGTTATTATCAGAAAGCTGGTGCCGCCATAGGCTGATATTATTGTCCAGGTATATTTACCAAAATCTATCATTTTTCTGAATTTCTTCTCATCAGACTGGTCGTTCTTCTAATTCTAATCTCCGTGCGAGTTCTGATTAATAGGAGAGTTAAAAAGAGAGAAAAAAATCCGAACAAACATACCAAAAGGGGGAGATAAAAAACATTGGAGATATTCTCTTCTTTATCTAGTGACATAGATGCCCCTTGGTGCAAGCCTTGACTCCAAAAAAGAACTGCATACCTGGACAGTAACGCAAAGATTGACCCAATTATACAGAGTAATGCTGACAAATCGCCAACTTTTTCATTATACTCCAGCGCAGACCATATACTTATATACCCAATATAAAACATTAAAAGGATAGCGAAGGATGTCAGTCTAGGATCCCAAACCCAATAAGTCCCCCAGATTGGTTTGCCCCAAATAGCTCCAGTTAAAATAGCAATAAGGGTCATTGTAAGACCAATTGGGGCAGCAGCTTTAGCCGCTAGTAGACTTACGTGGTGCCGGCGTACTAGCCAAATAATTGAGGTAATCAGCATCATGATATAGATATTAATGGCAAGAAATGCACTTGGAACATGGATATAGATGATCTTTACAGCAGAGCCTTGGTGGAAATCGTCTGGTGTAAAGAAGATACCCCAAGGGATACCCACAACCAGGCTAAATATGGTAACAATTACTAATAAAGGAATTAATTTACCTGATATTGAGACAAAGCGTTTCGGATTAGCAATTTCCCATATTGATCTTCTATTTTTATGCATCAAGTACTTTCTAAGTGTAATGAACTTTTATAATCATGGAAGTGATGAAAGGTGTTATTGCAATGCAGACCAAAGAAATAGCGAGTAAAATTAAGAATGCACTGGAATCATAGATAGAATTGGTTAATAGCATGGAAATCTTAATACCAAACACTAATATGGGCAAAAAAGTGGGTAATATGAAGATAGATAATAATAAGTGGCTACCTCTTTCCCCTAAAGTCAGAGCAGCACCAATAGTGGAAATAAAACTAATAGCTGGGGTTCCTATAAGCATAACAAGTAATATCCACAAAGCAGAGTCAAAGGCTATTCCAAGAGGAATACAAACTAGTGGTGTCAAAACCATCATAGGCAGGCATGTTGTAAGCCAGTGAGTTATAGCTTTTAACATTATTATGGTTTCTAATGATATTGGAGAAAGCATTAACCAATCAAGGGTCCCGTCATCATAATCTGTTTGGAACATAACTTTTACTGATAGCAGGGCTGATAAAGCCAAAGCAATCCACAAAATTGCTACAGAAGTTGCCGATGTCTTTACTCCGAATTGGCTGATACTGATACTGGCAGTCAAAATAATAATTATGAAAAAACAAGTAGACAAAAATAGACTCTTGCTGGTGGTAGAAAATTTCATTTCGTGTCTTAAAATATATATAAATGGTTTCATTTGTTTTTATATGAATGGATCATTTTGCTCAGTTGAAGATTTTTTCATACTTAGTAGAATTTCAAAACTTGGGTTAATTCCTATATTGTCATGAGTAGCTATAAAAGCTGAACCTCCATTGTCACAATGGTCTTTTAAAGATTCTTTAAATAGTTGAACATTATTGTCATCTAGAGACACTGTAGGTTCATCTAAAAACCAAAATCTCTTCTTCTCTATAGACAGGCGGGTTAAAGCTACCCTCCTGCGCTGTCCCTCGGAGCATTGGTATAGCTTTTTCTTTAGAATTGAATGAACTTTCATTGGGTCAGATTCAAAGTTGTACGTATTTTGTGAAACCCCTTGCCAAAGTAATATTTGCTCGATTACGGTTAGCTGGGGCTTCAGTACATTTTCATGACCCAGGTATAAGAAGTTTTCTGCACGGATTTCTCTGTCATTAGTGATGTCTTGGTCATCAAGGGTTATATATCCAGTCTCAGATTTCAAGAATCCGACCAATAATCTTATTAGTGTAGATTTCCCAGATCCATTTGATCCTTTCACAAAACATATAGAACCAGAATTGATAGAAAAATTAATTTCAGAGAATATTAAGCTTTCACCTCGTTTACATGATAAAGAATGTCCAGTTAACTTCATTTTAAAAATCTATAAATGCTTGAAATTTGTCTGATACTATTTGAAATCTAGGAAGTAAATGTTTATTACACATAATAGAATTTTAGGAAACAGGTTAAGATTAGGAAATTGTGAAACTTTAGCTTGTTAACGCTACTTTGATCTTCTAGAGAAGACAGTATTTGGAGTAATAGTGATGATTACAGTTGGAAGCAACTCGTTAAACTGTAGAAGAAAGTTTAGCTTAGCTGGGGAAGATTACACCTACTATTCGATTTTAGCATTAGAAGAGAGTGGTCTCGGAGATTTTGGAAAGTTACCAGTTTGTTTAAAAGTGCTTTTGGAAAACTTACTCAGGTTTAATTTTGAGGAAGAAGTCGGGATCAATCAGATAAAGGCATTTAAATTGTGGTCAGAGAACTCAGGACGATATAGCGAAGAGATATCTTTCAGACCCTCTAGAGTCTTAATGCAAGATTTTACTGGGGTCCCAGCAGTGGTCGATCTCGCTGCAATGCGTGATGCGATGGTTGAATTAGGCGGTGATCCGAAAAAAATTAATCCGCTAAACCCAGTGGATTTAGTAATTGATCATTCTGTGATGATTGATTTTTTTGGAACAGCAGATTCATTTAGTAAAAATGTGAAGAGAGAATATGATAGAAATCTAGAACGATATAGTTTTCTGAAATGGGGTCAGCAGGCTTTTCAGAATTTTAGAGTCGTACCTCCAGGTACCGGAATATGCCATCAAGTTAATTTAGAGTACCTTAGCAAGACAGTTTGGACAGATGTGGACCAAACTGGCAAGTTGATAGCCTATCCTGATACTCTCGTTGGTACTGATAGTCATACCACAATGGTTAATGGCTTAGCAGTTTTAGGTTGGGGTGTTGGAGGTATTGAGGCTGAGGCCGCAATGTTAGGACAGCCAATTTCCATGCTTTTACCGGAAGTTATCGGTGTCAAATTCACTGGAAAAATGAGTGAGGGTGTAACGGCGACGGACTTAGTTTTAAAAATAGTGAAGGTGTTACGGGACTACGGTGTAGTTGGTAAATTTGTTGAGTTTTTCGGTGAAGGCCTAAAAAACCTAAAATTGGCAGATAGAGCTACGATAGCTAATATGGCTCCAGAGTATGGGGCAACATGTGGTTTTTTCCCAGTCGATCAAGAAACCTTGAAGTATCTTCAGCTATCAGGGAGAGAAAGAAAACTAATTAATTTAGTTGAAAAGTACTCAAAAGAAAATGGCATGTGGGCTGGTTCAGGATATAACCCCATCTACACAGACATTATAGATCTTGATATTAGTGAGATAGTGCCGGCAATTTCAGGGCCAAGGAGACCACAAGATCATGTCCCATTAATGACCGCCAGTAGAGCTTTCAATCAAGAGCTGTGTAAAACATATTCTCAAAAAACTAAGAAAAAGGTTAGAGTGCAAGGCAAAAATTTTTCTTTGGATTCTGGAAAAATTGTCATAGCAGCTATAACTTCGTGTACCAACACTTCTAATCCAAGTGTGATGATTGCAGCAGGATTAGTTGCTCGCAAAGCCAAGGCAGTTGGTCTAAAACCTAAACCATGGGTTAAAACGTCGTTAGCACCAGGCAGTAAAGTAGTTTCAGACTATTTGATTAAGTCTGGTTTGCAGAATGATCTAAATTGGCTTGGATTTAATCTTGCAGGGTATGGATGCACAACCTGTATAGGTAATTCTGGACCACTGGATTTAGAAATTTCCAAAGCAATTGCAAAAGGTAATATAGTAGCAGTTTCGATATTATCTGGTAACCGCAATTTTGAGGGTAGGATCAGTCCGGATGTGAAAGCAAACTATCTCGCATCTCCACCACTAGTAGTAGTATACTCTTTGGTTGGTGACATTAGTGTAGATTTAATCAATGAAGCATTAGGGCATGACAAAGATGGTTTAGAGATTTTTCTTAAAGACTTGTGGCCAACCTCTGATGAGATTAATCTTTTGTTAGACCAGGTTGTTACCCGGAAATCATTCCAAGATCAGTATGCCATAGTCTTTGAAGGAGATGAGAATTGGCAATCAGTGGAGACTATTTTCGGTGAAACATATTCATGGCCTTTAGAGTCGACTTATGTTCAAAACCCACCCTATTTCAAGAATATGGGAATGGATAAAGGGAAACTAAATGATATAGAAAATGCTCGCATACTTGCCATTCTAGGAGACATGGTCACTACAGACCATATTTCTCCTGCAGGTTCTTTTAAAGCCGAACATCCAGCGGGACAGTATCTAGTTGAAAGACAAATTCCGGAAAGACAATTTAATTCTTATGGTTCTAGAAGAGGCAATCATGAAGTCATGATGCGTGGTACTTTTGCAAATATAAGAATACGGAATGAAATACTAAATGGGGTCGAGGGTGGTTTTACAAGGGATCCAGAGGGCAATATTAGTTCAATTTTTGATGCAGCCATGGCATTTAGAAAAGAGAAAACGCCGCTCGTAGTAATTGCAGGAAAAGAATATGGAGCAGGTTCTTCAAGAGACTGGGCGGCTAAAGGCACGTCTCTATTAGGGGTAAAGGCTGTAATTGCAGAAAGTTTTGAAAGAATTCATAGGTCGAACCTTATTGGTATGGGTGTAATTCCATTTGAATTTGAGAAGAGTATGGACAGGAAAAAGCTTCGTCTAAATGGCTCAGAGACGGTATCAATATTCGGCCTTTCGGATCGCTTGGAGCCTTCTATGATATTGGATGCAAGGGTTACCTACATTGGAGGAGATTCATTAAATTTTCAGGTGAAATGTAGGATAGATACCAGAGTTGAACTTGAATACGTCATGCATGGTGGAGTGTTACATTATGTCCTTCGCAATCTAGCAAAAGCAAATTAATTGATTATTAAATTGGTAGTGGTAGATTGACAATGCAACCATCTGTTTTTCGTTTCAGTGATACACAGTGGTTATTCTTTTATATTATAGTGGTTCTATCTTGGATAGGAATTTTTTTAATGATTCTTGAAGCAAATCGAGGACCTGATTTAGAAAGTTTTTATGGTTCAGAGCTTTGGGCTACTTTATGCAAACCTGTTGAGAGTTATAGAGATTGGCCTTATTCTTTTTTGATGTGGGCTCTCATGGGAGTTGCCATGATGGTTCCAACGATTTATCCGACTCTGGAAACCTATGATGATCTAGTACATACAGGTGCAGCTCCTAAACTTGGCTTTTTCTACATACTGTTAGGTTTCCTCATGATTTGGCTTGGTTTTGCAATCTTAGCATCTCTTTTTCAGGTTTTCTTAACAGAACAACGTTTTTTAAGTTCTGATGGCAGGTTTATAAGTCCATTGGCTTCTACAATGCTTCTAATACTTGCGGGACTTTACCAATTCTCCAGTTTGAAAAAAGCATGCTTACATCGATGCCGACACCCTTTCACCTTCTTTTTAAGCAATTGGAATGGAAGACCTGAAAATATATTCTTTATAGGATTAAGGATCGGAATATTTTGTTTGGGTTGTTGTTGGCTTCTTATGCTCTTGGCTTTTGCAGGTGGTATCATGAATATAGGCTTTATGGCAATTGCAACACTAGTGATGATTTGTGAGAAATTGCCAAAGTTTGGACAATATGTCACTTTACCGTTATCAGTTTTACTTTTGATTTCCGGATCACTAGTTGCTATATCAAATTTCAACTAAAAGGATTATATATGAAACCAGTACTAACGTCTTTCCTAAAAAAGTGGAAAATTAAAGGTGAACTCATATTAAATTGTAACTGCACAGTATTTTGTCCCTGTGTAGTGAGTTTGGGGAAACACCCTCCGACCGAAACATTCTGCCAAGCATGGACCGGAATAAGGATAGATGAGGGTTATTATGATAAGTATGATTTGTCTGGGATCAATATAGCTATGATGCTTGAAATACCTGGAAGAATGGCTAGAGGAAATTGGAAGGCTGCAGTCTTTATAGATGAAAATGCAAGTACGGAGGCATATGACGGCCTATTAAAAATTCTAAGTGGCCAGGCTCGTGGAACCACAGGGCTTTTTACTAAATTGGTTAGTGAAATAATAGGCGTAGAAAGAGCTCAGATTTCTTATCAAACAGATGGTAATACACGCCATCTTACCGTGGGAAATAAAATACAAGGGGCAGTTACTCCTATTGTAGGCAATGATCCTAAACAGGAAGTTACTGTAAATAATACAAGATATTGGATGGGCTCTGACATAACAGTAGCCCAAGCAGATAAAGGTCGGGTTAGGGCTTTTGCCAGAATATGGGATTTCAAAGGATTAAGCGCAGAAATTTGTCAAATTGATTGGCACGGCCCAAATTAATAAGAAAAAGCAAAGTTTAAAATATATTGGAGGAAAAATTGGCTGAAAAAGAAATTTTTGAGTTGGGAGAAAAACCAACATTAGGTGAGGTTCCGAAGAAAATGCATGCTTTTTTGGTTAGGCAGGATAGATTTGGTAAACCTATAGATTCATGGCAGAGAGGACTCATTGATGTGCCAAAGCTGGGACCAAAAGATGTGTTGGTCTATGTGATGGCCACAGGTATTAATTACAACAATGTGTGGGCTGCTTTAGGGTATCCGATAGATGTCATTGCGGATAGACAAAAGAAAGGTGAACCAGAAGATTTTCACGCTGGAGGTTCAGATGCTTCTGGAATTGTATGGGCGGTAGGCGAGCAGGCAGAAGATTTTAAAATAGGAGATGAAGTCGTTGTGCATTCAGGTTGGTGGGAACCAGAAGACCCCTGGGTCCTATCAGGAAAAGATCCTATGTTAGCCCCTAGCGTAAGAATTTGGGGATACCAGACGAACTATGGTTCCTATTGTCAGTTTGCAAAGGCCCAATCACACCAATTAAAGAAGAAACCTAAACATTTGAGTTGGGAAGAGGCGGCTTGCTATATGCTATGTGCTTCCACTGCATATCGACAACTCATGGGTTGGAGCCCACATACCGTGGAAGAAGGGGACATAGTACTTGTATGGGGAGCAGCGGGTGGTTTAGGGGCCTTGGCATTACAAATCGTATCTGCGTTGGGAGCCAAACCAATTGCTGTAATCTCGGATGAAAGTAAGCGGCAATTTTGTATGGAAAAAGGAGCAATCGGTGTCATCAACAGAAATGATTTTAATCACTGGGGTGTTCTTCCAGCAACGGATGCTCCTGAATATAAAGCTTGGTTATCAGGAGCAAGATCTTTTGGAAAAGCGATATGGGAAATAGTAGGAGAACGGAAAAATCCAAAAATTGTTTTTGAGCATCCTGGTGAAGCAACATTACCTACGTCGTGTTTCATCTGTGACTTAGGCGGAATGGTTGTGATTTGTGCCGGGACATCTGGCTACAATGTCACTCTTGACCTTAGGTATCATTGGATGCAGCAAAAAAGACTACAAGGATCTCATCTAGCTAATGATGAACAAGCTGAAGCAGTCAACGACTTAATCATCGCAAAAAGGGTTGATCCTTGCCTGTCAAAGACCTATTCGTTTGATGAGATTGGACATGCCCATCAATTGATGCATGATAACAAACACCCTTATGGCAATATGGCATGTCTCGTAAATGCACTTTCTAAGGGGGAAGGAAGAACAGGTTGATATAATCCACGTAATTGTAGTTTTTAAAAGAATAAGAATAAATAATGTTAGTGGAATCATATCCAAACCATTTTTCCTGGGAGAATAGAATTTGAGATCTCTAGACACAAAATTTGTGAGGAGTCAGTTTCCTGCTTGCGAAAACGATGATTCGGCTGGAGCAGGTTTTTTTGAGAATGCTGGTGGTAGCTACATGCCATATCAGGTGATCAATAGGTTAGGACGTTTTCACTCGCAAAGGCGAGTGCAACCTTACTGGCCTTTCATGTCATCAACTTTGGCTGGAAATGAAATGGATGAGTCAAGAATTCGGATGGCTGAGTTATTAAACATCCCGTCTGAAACTCTACATTTTGGATCTTCAACAAGTCAAAATACTTTTGTTTTGGCGACTGCCTTTCGGGATCTAAGAACTGACAGACGAGTAATTATTGTTACAAATCAAGATCATGAAGCCAACTCAGGAGTGTGGAGGCGGTTAAATCATTGTGGATATCAAATAAAAGAATGGAAAGTTCGAGAAGATACTGGTCAGTTGCTTGTAGATGATTTAAAGGAACTGCTTGATGAAAATGTTTGTCTGCTAACCTTCCCACACTGTTCAAACATTATTGGGGAAATAAATCCGGTTAAAGAGATCTGCGCTCTTGCCAGAAAATTTGGTGCGCTAACATGCGTTGATGGAGTAAGTTTTGTTCCGCACTCATTTCCAGACATTAGTTCATTGGGAGCAGACATTTATTTATTTTCTGCATACAAGACTTATGGTCCTCATCTGGGCTTAATGTATGTCAATCCTGACTTGAATAGTCGCTTACCTTCACAGGGACATTTTTTTAATGATCATGACTTAACAAAAACCCTTACTCCGGCGGGGCCAGATCATGCTCAGATAGCGTCTATCGCTGGGATAGTGGATTATGTGGAATTGATTGATAGACATCATTTTGGAGAAAACTCCAACGGAAATCTAGGACAGGCTGCTAAAAGATTCGGTAAATTACAACGGGATATGGAAACGGCTCTTCTTACTAACTTGATGGATTTTCTGAATGACAAAGACGGTGTTCATATCTTGGGTAATCCAAATATTGATATGAAGCGAAAAGTTCCCACCGTATCTATTCATGTGGGGAACCGGGGAGAAGAAATAGTGCAAAAATTGGCAAGTAAAGGTTTGATGGCTGGGTCTGGAGATTTTTATTCAGTGAGGCTTCTTAAGGCACTTAGAATAAAATTACCTGCTGGCGTACTTAGATTAAGCTTCGTTCATTATACCAAATCAGGTGATGTCTCTTCAATGATTCAGGCTTTGGATGAAATATTATAAAAACCTGAGAACCTAATAGACCCAAATTTACCAATCTGCTGGAAAAATATTTGAGACCTATCAAAATAATTGTCGGCCGGGAAGATGTAAAAGGCTGTAGATCTTATAATTCACGGGTAATGAAGTATGAGTAAACAAAGGATCGCAGTGATAGGGTCTGGCATATCAGGGTTAGGAGTATCCTATTTATTGTCTAGTAAGCATGAAGTTCATCTCTTTGAAAAAGATACTCGTTTTGGAGGGCATGCAAATACAATTACGGTCCCACTCCAGGAAGGAGAAGTTAAAGTTGATACAGGTTTTATAGTATATAATGATCACAATTATCGGAATTTCTCGAGACTTTTAAAGCACCTGAATATTCAGTCAAAGTGGTCGGACATGTCTTTAGGTTTTTCATTTGATGGTGGAAAATTTGAGTATGCTTGTGATAATCTAGGCAAGATTTTTTCCCAGAAAAAAAATATATTCAACCTTAGTTATTTAAAATCTCTAACTGAAATTCTAAAGTTCAATAAAGAGACTCCAAAGTTGTTAGATGCAGGGGAGCTTTCGGGCTTAAGTATGGAAGATTTTATCGCAAGGTATAACTATAGCAAATTTTTTAGAGAACGTTTCATACTCCCCATGGTTGGGGCGATATGGTCTACAAGTCTTGAAAAGGTTTTAGATTTTCCAGCAGAGAATTTCATTAGTTTTTTTAGGAATCATGATTTGATGACTGGTTTGTGGCAAGCACAGAAATGGCGGACCCTTGAAGGTGGATCTGAGTTATATGTGGGAGAAATCATCCGAAGGCTTGGGAAAAAAAATAAAACAAATGCTGAGGTTGTTCAGGTCAATCGAACTCAAAAAGATTGCAAAATTCTTTTCTTAAATGGAAGTGTTAGAAGTTTTGATCATGTTATTTTTGCCATTCCTGCCCCTGTTATACGAGGTTTACTTACTAACCAATCCACCACCGAGGTCTCAACACTTTCAAAATTTAATACAACAAAGAACAAGGCGGTTTTACATTCAGACATGAGATGTATGCCTCAAATGAAAAAAGTATGGTCTAGCTGGAATTTCCTACATAGTTTCAATGGCAATTTGGAAGGGGACCCCCCTGCAGTCACTTACTGGATGAATAGGCTTCAGGCAATAGACCAGAGTCAAAACTTTTTTGTATCATTAAATCCCAGGGAGAATATAGAAAAGTCAAAGGTTTATTATGAGACAGAGTATGTGCACCCTCAATTTGACCTGGATACTCTGGATGCGCAATTAGAAATTGAAAGAATGCAGGGGACTGGAGGGATATGGTATGCGGGTGCTTGGTTAGGACACGGTTTCCATGAGGATGGCTTTTTATCGGCTATTAAAATTGCAAAAAAGTTTGACTGTCTGCCCGCATGGTTAAATGATATAGACAATCAAGATTAGGGATTGCTTATTTAAAAACCAATGACTTTAGATAACTGCATATATGTAGGAAAAGTAATGCACATGAGGCTGGTTCCCAAAAAATACCAGTTTCGGCACAAAATATTTAGTCTCTTTCTAGACATTGATACTTTTGAGAAAATAAATAGCAAACTTCGATTATTCAGTCTAAATTGCTTTGGTTTGATATCCATACATTACAAAGATCATGCTACCAGAAATGGCATGAAACTGAGACCTTGGGTTGACGCATTATTAAAGAAGAATGATTTACCACCTGCAGAAAAAGTTTTTCTATTGAGTTTTCCTAGAATCTTAGGATTTGGATTTAACCCTATTTCAATTTATTTTTGCTATGTACGAGAAAAACTTTGTTCTGTGATTTATGAAGTTAAAAATACCCATGGAGATCAGGTCCCCTATGTTTTTCGAGTAAAAGTAAGTGAAGATGGCATTATTCGCCATCAGCAAAAGAAAGAAATGTATGTCTCGCCTTTCCTAGATATGGAAAAGACTTATTATTTTGCGATTCATCCACCGGGTAGAAAATTAGCGGTTCGAATCAAAGAAACTGGGAAAGAAGGGAAGGTCTTAATAGCCACTCAGAACGGACGGTTTAAGCCCTTAACCGATCGTAATCTTTTGGGAGCTGTGCTTTCATATCCGTTGCTGGGTATTAAAGTTACTCTTGCAATTCATTGGCATGCCCTTAGATTATTTTTAAAAGGCCTACGTTATTATTCTTATGACGAATGGGTGCGTACTATTGGAAAGCGTTGACTAATCCTAGGAGGAACTTGTGCAGAAGATTAGTTTAGTGGGTAAATCCAATATACCGAGATGGTTTAATGGGGTTTCACTAATTCTAAAAAACTTGAGATTTGGTGAATTGACAATTATCTTGCCAGATAAAAGATCCTTTCAATTTTCTGGAAGCTTGGAGGGGCCAAAAGGTTGCATCATTGTTAAGAACGAGGAATTCTTCTCAAGATTGGTTAGAGAAGGAGAGAATGGCTTTCCGGAATCATATATAGATGGATGGTGGGATACTCCCAATCTAATGGCTGTTCTCGATGTGATTTTGATGAATAATAATGAAATAGGTAGAAGTTTTCCTGGTGGTTTCATCTTTAAAAACTACGAAAGGTTAGTTCATTGGTGGCATTCAAATTCTAAAAAGCAGGCAATGAAAAACATTTTTTACCATTACGATTTAGGAAACGAATTTTACGCCAAATGGTTGGACAAGACCATGACCTATTCTTCGGCCATTTTTAAAACAGGAGCAGAGAGTTTAGAGAAGGCTCAGGAAAATAAATATAAGACCATTTGTGATAGTATAAATCCCAAACCAGATGATCACATTCTAGAAATAGGATGTGGCTGGGGAGGTTTTATGGAGTATGCCATAAAAAAACGTCAGGTTACTGTAACAGGGTTAACTATTTCAAAAGCACAGCAAGATTTTGCCAAACAACGTCTTTTTGAAGCAGGGATTTCCGAACGTGCTAAGATATTACTTAAAGACTATCGGAATGAAACCGGAAAATATGATGGGGTGGCTTCGATTGAAATGTTTGAGGCCGTGGGGGAAAAATATTGGCCTTTATATTTTCGATCAATGCAAAACTTCATGAAAAATGGAGCACACTCAACTTTACAAATCATAACAATTGCAGATGAATTGTTCCCAGATTATAGAAAGAGAGTGGATTTTATTCAGAAATATATTTTTCCAGGCGGTATGTTGCCAAGTATGAAAGCTTTGGATAAGCAAATTTCAAAGGTAGGTCTACAAAAAATAGACACAAAATATTTCGGGTCTAGTTACTCTAAAACGCTTCGTTTATGGCATAACAGGTTTAATTCTGCTTGGGGTGAAATTGCGTCTGGTAAGTTTGATTCAAGGTTTAAAAGAATGTGGAATTTCTATTTTGCTTCGTGTGCTGCAGTCTTCCAGTCTAAGACTGGTGATGTAGTTCAAGTCACTCTAAAAAGAACCTAGATCTTATCAAAACATTTTGACAAAGATTCTAGCATATAGCCTACCCTCTTTACCTTTAGCGGCGCTGTATTTTTCTTTATATGTCCTTCTAGGAAATTTTTATTTCAATGAATTCAGTTTATCACTTTCTGCCATCGGGTTAAGTTTCATACTTGTTAGATTGTTTGATGCTTTTTCAGACCCAGTAATGGGTTATGTTAGCGACAATTTCTATACAGGATTTGGAAAACGTAAGCCCTGAGTGCTTTTGGGTGGGTGTATTTTTGTTTATGCATCTTGGATGCTTCTTGTTCCGGATCCAGATTCAGAAATAGGAATTTCTTACTTTGTCTTCTGGCTTTTAATTTCAACTATTGGTTGGACCATAATGTACTCGCCATATTATGCTCTGGGAGCAGAGTTAAGTAATGATTATTCTGAGAGAAGTAAAATAACCTTTTGTCGGGAACTATTGGCTCTTTTAGGAATCGTCCTAGCTTCTTTACTTTATTCTATAGGCTTTGACCCGAAAACAAACCTATTTATTTTTGATATTAGATCTTCTGTCGGGCTTAAGCAGATATGTCTCACCTCTGGAGTCCTTTTTTTGTTATCGATGATATTCTTTTTGGTCTCAAGAGGATTTGGAAGAGATATTCATGACCAAAAAAACCAAAAATTTAAAATCCAGGAAATAACAGAAGTACTCAGAACCCAAAGGCTATTTTCGCGGTTACTAACATCACAGCTTTTAAATGGATTAGCAAATGGTTTTCCACCTGCTCTTTTCGTGGTTTTTGTGAATTATCTTTTGCAACTGCCAGCTCTTGCTGGACCGTTATTAATATTATATTTTTTAGGAGCCATCATAGGTGTACCGTTTTGGCTTTTACTAAGTCACAAATATGACAAACATAGGCTTTGGTGCGTGGCCATGATTTACGCATGCATAGTATTCTCCTTTGTGACCCTACTTAGTAGAGGAGATTTAGTAGGCTTTTCCATCATCTGTTTTTTGAGTGGATTGGCTCTAAGTGCTGATTTAGCTTTACCAACTTCTATTCAAGCTGATGTGCTGGATTTGGAAGTACTTCGTACCGGAAAGCGGCCTTCTGGTCAATTTTTTGCTATTTGGGGTTTTGTCTCTAAATCTGCTGTAGCTGTTTCAACTGGTTCAGCACTGATTTTATTGGATCTGGCAGGATTCCAACCAAACATTTATAATGGTGCATTTGCATTAACTTCTCTTTCCTTTATGTATGGAGGAATCCCAATAATGCTCAAGTGTTTGTCGGTTTATTTAATGTGGAATTTTGAGCTAGACCGCAAAAGACACCAGGAAATCATGGATTCACTACAATCTAAAGAGACGATCTAATCACAGACTTTAAAAAAATTGATCCATTAACTTTTTAGGAACATAGGGCCATATTTTCTGAGAATAGGCGTTTGTAGGAGTATATCTTATTTTTGGATTTTTTGTTTCTATACTTTTCAGTATTACCTTTGAAAGTTGTTCAATCGGGAGAGAGTTTTTATCAAATTGTTCCAATGACTTCAGAACTTTATTAAAAGGGACATGGTATTCAGTGTCAGAAAAACTCATGCTTCCTATATGATTTTTTAGAGCGTTCCATATTGGGGTGGAAATCGAACCTGGTGCCACAATTATGACCTTAATACCGTATGGCTTTAGTTCTCTTCTTAGCGATTCAGAGAAAGCCTCAACAGCATGTTTGCTGGCACAATATGCACTCATGAAAGGTGAACCAATCTTACCGCCCAAAATACTGCTGATATTCACAATTCTTCCAGCAGGTCCTTTTAGTTTCTTATTTGTTCCCAGTAATGGTAGAAAAGTTTTTGTACACAAAAATGTTCCTAGTATTTTAGTATCTATTTGTGTCACAAATTCAGATGTAGGGATATGTTCTACTGGGCCAAGGGTAGCAACCCCTGCATTATTGATTAAGGCCCAAAGCTGCCTTCCCTCCAAGCATTTTTCCACTTGATTTCTAGCTTTGAGGACTTGAGATTCAATTGTCACGTCCATGATTAGGGGTTCAAATCCAGAGCCCAGTTCTTTTGATAAGGCACCAGCATCATTTTTGGATCTGACAGAACCAAATACTTTGTATCCCTTTTTTACGAGCACACGGCATAAATCTTTTCCAATACCACTGGAACTTCCCGTAACAATAACGGCTCGTTCTGTTCTCTTTAGGCTTTCCATAGCGAGTGCATGTTCCCACTGCTACTATTAAGGATAAATTCAGCTTGAGATCCAGCTGCATAAAAACGGCTCCCAAGCCATTTACCTTCCTCAGAGTAGAGTAAATCTAATTCAATATCTCCCGTCACTTTCCATAGTGTTGCTGGTAAATCACCATTGACACTTTTAGCCATATCCGTACCTATTTTGGAGGTAGAAACTGACAATGGATCTCCGTCTTGAGTGCTAATCCATATGCTCCTTTTTAAGAAGTCGGGTGAGAAGTAACTTGTGGTCGCAGGATTACCTTTAATCAACCCAGAGAATTTTGAACCTTCAACCAAAAACCCTTTGCTTGTTCGCTTTCCTTTTGCAAATTCTTTCTTCTTGCCGACTAGCGTTTCCGAGTTTAGTGTCATTAAAGTTTCAGATTCCCAAGTTTCTTTATTTTTGAGTTTGTAAGAAAACGCATCGAAGTTCAAAATCTTGACTGATAGTTCCACGTCAACTTCGGCTACTAATGTCTTACCTGATTTCGATAGATTTATCCTTGAAAATCCGACGTTTAAGCCTCTCCAAACCAGTGAGAAATAAGTTGAAGCTTGTTGGGCTATAGATATAGAAGGGTACATCCCGGTAAAAACCGAGGCACAAGTTCCAATTAATAACTTTCGTCTATTCATTTGGTCAAAAAAAGTATTAAATGCCGATTATTAACATGGCTTTTATTATTCAAAAGTCATGTAAGTCAAACTTGGATTTAGCATCATTTTTTTCTCTTGTACAGGTGATGAATTCATCAAACATTTTAGAACAATTAAAATCTTAAAAATGTGGTAATAAAATGCTAAATGTGTAAGAAAGCAAGAATGTAAGTTTGTTGTACTGAGCATATGTTATTTAATACGGTCCCAGCATTGAAAAATCTTGTGAAAATCTCCTCTCGGTTTGGTTGTTTAGTTTTACCTCTAAATGTGATGTTGTGGATCACACTGATCTTGTTCCTGACCTTTGTTTTATCCTATGCAGATGATCATAAAGCCGGGGATAAACAGTCTCAAATCCTTTTAAACTATGCAGAAAAGATTATCACTAATGATCTTACCTCAGAATATTCATTGAAAATGACCAGATCTCGATTAGTTAAGATGCGAGGTAATTTGTTGGGGAATGAAAAGGTTCAGTTAAATAAAGTAAAAAACTTAACAGATCAAATTGAGGCCATGGATTCGCCTGTCTTAGATGGTGAAATAATATCAGATCAGCTAAGGGAATTACGGGAAAGTTTGAAATCGGATTTAGCTAGAGAAAGTTTCCCTTTAGCCTTCTCAAGATCTGCAAGGGAACGGGCAGAACAATATATTGATAAAATTGACAGCTTATTACTTGAGAGATTCAAATCAAAACTTTTGTCTAAAAGCCCTAGTCCTTTATATTTATTTTCCTGGAATTCTACTATTTCTGAACTATCAGTGATAGTTCAAGAAATTGCAAACCAAGTAAGTGTATCGGTTTCAAATTTTGGTGATAATACAACCGGAGAAATAATGATTTCATTATTGTTTCTTATCCTTGGATTTGCATTCTTTTGGTTGAAGCAATTTCTTAATAATGAAATAGAGGGAAGAGTTAAGTTCGTAAATTCGAAAAAATGGGAAGCAATTTTTTCGGTTTTTAAAAATCTAAACCAATTAATACCGGCGGTGATAGGATATTTGATAATCTGTCATGGTTTGAAGTTAACAGGGGTTTTTGGAGAATATAGCGGACTATTTTTTGACTATGCCCTGCGAATTATTTTGTCCTTAGTAGTGGCAAAGTGGTTGATTTTGAGCCTTGCATCTCAGAGTGTTCAGGTTGGTCATTTATTCAATTTTAGTAAAGAAAAAGAAAAAACAGTTGTCAGGCTAGTTGCTCAACTAGCGCTATCCTTTAGTGCAATTTTATTTGTC
The DNA here is from genome assembly GCA_014239455.1 of Paracoccaceae bacterium. Taxonomy (GTDB): domain Bacteria; phylum Pseudomonadota; class Alphaproteobacteria; order Rhodobacterales; family Rhodobacteraceae; genus CACIIZ01. Next base: position 147,815 of record JAAZYV010000006.1, read on the forward strand.
GAAATGATTCACAAAGGTTTTAATTTAAGCGAAACATCTCAGGTGAACTTATATTTTCCCATAGTTATAATCAGTGCACTTGCTTTATTTTATCTAAGCAGAATAATTAAGAGTGCTGAGAATTATGAATCTTTTGCAGAAAGATCCACTACTTTTCCCAAAATATTTAGCAAATCAATTCTAGTGACAACCATTCTAATTCCAGCTTTTACGGCTTTAGGATATGTCGAGGCATCGCTTTATCTTTTGAGAGGAATTATTCTGAGCTTGACAGTGATAGGTGGTGCATACGTGTGTCACAGAGTTCTTGCTGTGATCATCAAGGTATTCTCAACCAGAGATAATCTCGAAGATGAGGGTACTTTGGACAAGCTATTTTCTAGTCTTATAGCACTATTTATTAGTATCATTGCTGTCATGCTTATTTTGCTGATTTGGGGGTTAGGGATAAATAATCTTCAGGACATATGGTTTCGAATCAATGAGGGTGTGCAACTTGGAGATAGTCGTATAACACCTTCAGGCTTAATAAAATTTCTGATTATTTTCATATTAGGCTATATAATTACCCGGTTCCTGCGAGGAATACTCAAGGAAAGAATTTTACCCTCCACTAATTTGGATGCTGGAGGGAAAGGGGCACTTCTTTCTGGTTTAGGATATATTGGGTATTTTTTGGCGGGAATTCTGGCGTTATCATCAACAGGTTTAGATTTGTCGAGCCTTGCCATTCTGGCTGGTGCATTGTCTGTTGGTCTAGGTTTTGGAATGCAAACTATAGTGTCAAACTTTGTTTCTGGAATAATAATGCTGATTGAGAGACCAATTAAAGAAGGAGATTGGATTGAGGTTTCAGGGTATTCTGGGACTGTTAAAACTATTTCTGTCAGATCTACTCATCTACAGACCTTTAATAAGGCAACAGCTATTATACCAAATTCAGCTATTATTTCGAGTTCGGTTTTGAATTGGATGCATGGTGACGTTGAAGGGCGCGTGAGTGTTCCAATAGAAGTTGCCTATGGAACTGATCCAGATTTAGTCAAGCGGTTGCTTCTCGAAATAGCTAACAAAAATTCTAAGGTGCTTGATGAGCCTGAACCAGTTGTCTTGTTGAGAGATTTTGGTGAAAGTGCATTAAAATTTGAACTCAGAGCGTTTATTACAGAAAAGTTTAGCCTCAATGTACAATCAGAATTAAATTTTGAAGTACTAAAGGTTTTTAATGAGTGCAATATCGAAATTCCTTATCCGAAACGTGATTTAAATGTAAGAATTGAACCTACAGAACTTAGTCAGTCAACAATACTTGAGAAAAAAAAATGATGGGGTGCATGTATAGCTTTTGGGAAGATTCTTACACTACAAGTCAACCTGCTACTATCAAGGATATTATCTCCGACCAGGGTATAATCATGGAAGAGAATTTGTTTTACCCTACTAGTGGTGGACAACCTTCTGACAGTGGTCAGATAAAATTTGATAATCAGATTGCAAACATATTAGAAGCAAGGAAAACTAAAAATGAAGATATTTTGTTAGTCCTTGAATCATTTCTGGATAACCTTCAGGTTGGAATGAAGGGAGTGCAAGAGATCAATTGGGAACGCCGTTATAGACATATGAGGATGCATACTGCGCTACATTTATTATCTGTTGTCATTTCATTGCCCGTAAATGGAGGACATATTGGAGAAATGAAAAGCCGGTTAGATTTCAATATGCCTGATCCTATTGAGGACAAGCAAAAAATTGAGGATGAAATAAATGATTTGATTCAACAAGATCTTAATGTTGAACAACTCTGGATAGCAGAGATTGAATTGGATAAAAACCCTAAGCTAGTTAAAACAATGTCCGTATCACCTCCGCGAGGTAAAGGGGACATACGGTTGATAAGGATTGCTTCTTCTGATAGCCAGGTTGATCTTCAACCTTGTGGCGGGACTCACGTTAGAAGAACTAGCGAAATTGGAAGGATTACTCTGGGTAAGATTGAAAAAAAGGGTAAAAACAATAGGCGGGTTAGCATACATTTTTCTGATTAATGTCTTAATCAGTCAATAATCAGTCAAACAGTGCTTGATTCTTTTCGTCAATACTAGTTATTTGAAACTTGTGGAGAGGTGGCCGAGTGGTCGAAGGCGCACGCCTGGAAAGTGTGTAGGCGGGAGACCGTCTCCAGGGTTCGAATCCCTGTCTCTCCGCCATGAACCCCCATTTTGAGTTATTAGGGTTAACCTATGTATATTTATTTGTTTCCAATTATTAGTGCCAGTGTAATAGTTGCCGTAAGCTTTGGCGGCCGTCAAATCCTTCCTCTAACAATTGATGACATCATTACCAGTACTTCCCTGGATTATTTGACCTTGAGCTTTGCTTTCGCAATTGGACAGGTAATGTGGGGATTTGCAAATTATATTGGTGGAATAATTGCGGATAAATTTGGAAATGAGAAAGCTTTGATTTTGGGAATTTTACTTTCTGCCTTTGGATGTTCTGTCATTCCTTATTGTGAGAGTCCAATTGAAATTATATTGGCAGTTGGATTACTTTCTGCTGGTGGATCTGGAATAGCAGGTTTGGCTGTTGCTATGTCGGCGGTGAACAAAAAAGTTCCTCCAGAAAAGTCTGGAATGGCGTTTGGGATACTTAATGCTGGTGGATCTTTAGGTCAAACCTTTTTAGCTCCAATAGGGGTTATTTTGATTGCAAATTATGGTTGGGCTATTGCTCTTAATGCATTAACTGTTCTGTTGCTTTGTACATTGCCATTCGCCTATATGCTAAAAGATAGTGGTTCAAGAGTGGGATCCACTGGTAAAAATGGAACCGAAAACATTAGCCGTATGATTAAGATTGCATTCGCTACCCCGAGCTACAATTTTTTGGCATTAGGATTTTTCACTTGTGGGTTTCATGTAGCTTTCATCGCTGTACATATGCCTGGTGTGATAGCCTACTGCGGGTTACCTCCCACATTATCAGGGTGGTCCCTGGCTTTGATCGGCTTGTTCAATGTCATGGGAAGTTTAGTTGCAGGATGGTGTATTAGCAGATGGAGCAAGAAACTTTTTTTATCATTGGTTTATTTGTCTAGAGCCATAATTGTCGTTGTGTTTCTGGTTTCGCCCAAAAGTGAAGTTACTTTCCTGGTTTTTTCTGCTGCATTAGGCGCCACTTATTTGTCTACTGTTCCTCCAACTGCTGCTTTGGTTGCTAAGATGTTTGGAGCAAACTGTATGGCTACCCTTTTTGGTATTGCTTTATTTTCACATCAAGTAGGAGGATTCTTAGGAGCTTACTTAGGAGGTTATTTTTTCGATATCACGGGTGAATACACTGTGGTATGGCTCATTGATATAGTCTTAGCTCTTTTTGCAGCAACAATTCATTTGCCTATAAAGGAAAAATTAGTAACTCAAACAGCTATATGATAAACTCACTGAGGGATTTTATCCCTATAAAAAATATAACAGTAATCTAGAGGATTTAATGCTTTCCAAGGAATTAAGAGCAGCCAGTCAAATAGTGGCGCTTGTTGGGTTAATTTTTTCTTTTTTAATGTTCATACCATGGTTGGCTTCTGTGGCAATTGGTTGGTACGGTGGCGAGCCTTTCTTATGGTCAGGATTAACAGCGGGATTTGGATGTATTCTAATCTTATTAGCAACGAGAGGGGAAACACCTAGGATTTCTGCCCGATTTGGAATTTTGGTTGTGAATTTTCTATGGTGGATCATCCCATTAATATGTGCATTGCCATTTATTTTAGCTCTTCCAGAATTAACTACTATAGATGCTATATTTGAGGCCACCTCAGGTTTGACCACTACAGGAGCTACTGTTTTGACTAATTTGGTAGAGCAACCAAGACCCGTTTTGCTGTGGAGAGCTATTATGCAATGGATTGGAGGATTAGGAATTTTATCTCTAGGCTTGATTCTTTTACCTTTCTTAAGAGTAGGAGGTATGCAGCTGTTTAGAATGGAGAATTCAGATCGAGCTGAAAAACCACTGCCAAGATTAATAGAAATATCAAAATCAATTATTTTGATATACCTAGGGTTATCTGGCGCTTGCACGCTGGCGTATGTAGCCACCGGTGTAGCTCCTTTTGACTCTATAGCTCATGCAATGACGACGGTCGCAACTGGGGGGTTCTCAACCCATGATGAGTCCATAGGTTATTATCAGGATTCCGCAGTTCTCTGGGTTGCTATAATATTTATGTTTTTTGGGGGCTTGCCTTTCAGTTTTTTTATCGCCTTGTTCTTTACTAGAAGTCTCCCAAAACCGGATCCTCAAATCTATTTTTTTCTTGTCCTTATTGTAGCATCTAGTCTCATAGTGATAATGCTTGATCTGGAAATGACAGAGTTAAGTACATTCAAGATTTCTCAATATATTTTTAATGTTGTCGCTATAATCACAACTACAGGTTATGCTTCAGGAGATTTTATGTCTTATTCGGGTGTAGGCCCCGTGTTATTTTTCTTTTTGATCTTTGTTGGGGGCTGTGCAGGCTCAACTTCTGGGGGCATCAAAATATATCGATTTGTAATCTTAGCGCAATTGATAAGATCGTCCCTTAATGAGCTGATATATTCACGTGGAGTTTTTCTAATGAGGTATGGTCGACAAGTAGTTGATCAAGCCGTATTTCGGTCTGCAATAATTATGATAACAACTTTTTTAAGTTTCTTGGCTTTATTTACGATTATTTTAGGGGCTATGGGATTAGATTTTATTACAGCTCTTTCTGGTGCTGCCAGTGCTCTAGCAAATGTCGGTCCAGGTATAGGGGATATTATTGGACCAACAGGAAGCTATAGTACTTTAGACGATCCAGAGAAAGGGGTCTTGATTATTGCTATGATTTTAGGAAGACTCGAGTTGTTAGTAGTCATGGCGCTATTCCTGCCAATTTTGTGGAGAGATTGAGGATAGTTTTTTATAATTTTTTAATGTTTGGAGGAAAAGATGAGTAAAGTGTTTCCGTCTGCTCGGGAAGCTCTGGATGGCCTAGTATTTGACGGAATGAAGATAGCCGCTGGTGGTTTTGGGCTATGTGGCATTCCTGAAGAATTAATAGAAGCTATCAGAGTATTAAAAGTAAAGGATTTGGTAATTGCTTCTAATAATGCCGGAGTAGATGACTTTGGAATTGGTATTCTGCTTCAAACAAAGCAAGTCAAGAAAATGATATCCTCATATGTGGGAGAAAATGCAGAATTCATGCGACAATACCTCAGTGGGGAATTAGAGTTAGAATTCAACCCACAGGGTACTTTAGCTGAAAGGATGAGAGCTGGCGGTGCGGGAATTCCGGGGTTCTATACCAAAACCGGTGTAGGAACTGTGATTGCTGAAGGGAAAGAGCATAAAGACTTTAAGGGAAAGACATATATATTGGAAGAAGCTTTTGTGGCAGATTTAGCTATAGTTAAGGCATGGAAAGGCGATCCAGAAGGTAATCTAGTTTACCGGAAAACAGCGCGCAATTTTAACCCTAATGTAGCAACTTGTGGTAAAACATGTATAGCTGAGGTAGAGGAAATTGTGCCAGAAGGGAGTTTAGATCCTGACCATATTCATACTCCTGGAATTTTTGTAAATAGGCTCATACTAGGTGAGCATGAAAAGCGCATAGAAAATAGGACTTTGACCAGGTAAGGAGTGACAGATGTGGGATAGAAATGAGATGGCGGCCAGGGCAGCAAAGGAAATCAAGGATGGGATGTATGTAAATCTGGGAATAGGCATACCCACCCTAGTTTCAAATTTTATCCCAAAAAATTTGAATGTCACTTTACAGTCAGAGAATGGGATGCTTGGAATGGGACCATTCCCAAAGGAATCTGAGGTTGATCCAGATTTAATAAATGCTGGCAAGCAAACTATTACCGAGCTTGATAAAACAAGTTATTTTTCGAGTGCTGACAGTTTCGCTATGATCCGTGGTGGCCATATCGATATGGCTATACTAGGCGCTATGGAAGTTTCTGATTCAGGTGATTTAGCTAATTGGATGATTCCCGGGAAACTTGTTAAGGGCATGGGTGGAGCTATGGATTTAGTTGCTGGAGTAAAACGTGTAATTGTTATTATGGATCATACTAACAAGAAAGGCGAAAGTAAGTTGCTCAAGGAATGTACATTGCCATTGACGGGTAAGGGTGTTGTAGATTCCCTTATTACAAATTATGGTATGTTTGAGGTTGTTAAAGGAGGCATAAAGATTGTAGAAATTGCTGAAGGTTCAAGCTTTGAAGAAATCCGGGCGGCTACTTTAGGAAACTTGATAGTTTAAAATATCCGTGTGTTGTAGGCTTAGTTTTCAAGACAATCATCCAAAGGCCTATGGTGGAGAAACTCATTATGAGGGCCATCATCTGAAATTGACTTGAGAGAGAGACGTGGGCGTCTAGGAATATTCCACTAAATAATGGTCCCAATGCTGATGCGATAACCATCGAGGAGGCAGCTATTGCCCGTACATCTCCCAGGTGTCTTGTTCCAAAAAATTCAGGCCAAAAGGTTCCACTAAAAGCATTGCTCAGACCTTGCATCATACCTAGGAATGCAAACGCAATAGCACTGACAATAGGGTCATTGAGGAAGCTACCAAGAATGAAGCCAAGTATTCCGGGAACTAAATAAAAAGGGATCAAAAGTCTAACTCCAAATTTATCAATAAGAATTCCAGCTATGAATGTAGCAATGACACTCACCATGGTATAGATAGGGACAAGGATGGCAAATTGATTTATTTCCCAACCTTTTTCAACGCCTAAATGTACTTGTTGAAAAAAGAAAATAGTGACAAACATTGATTGTGCCATTGTAGCCAGTAGCATTGGCCAAGAAATCCAACTCCTAAGTACCTCACCCTTAGTCCAGTGTTTTCCATTAAGACCGACCCCAATATTGTTATTGAGACTATTCACCGCACTTCTCGGAGTTCTTTCTCCATTGAGCAGTTTTCTAAAGATGAAACTTACTAGCAACAAGAGAATTGCGGCTATTCCCCAAGAGTATCTCCAACCAATCCATCCCATGAGTGAGACAAAGGTCAAAGGCATTAAGGCTTCTCCAAAAGCAAAGCCAAGGCTGGTGGCGGCAACGGTCTTACCTCTATTTTTAAAGAACCATCTTCCACAAAGCACCATTGATAAGTGGCTTACAAACCCCTGCCCAAAGAATCGCAAACCAAAGATCAATATTGGAAGGAACCAAACATGTGAAACTAACATCATTCCCAGGCAAAAAATAGCTAATGCAATGATTATAATAGTTCCCAGTTCTCGAGGCTTCCACTTATCTGCCAGGCCGCCAAAATTGAACATCAAAACAGCTGACAATAGCGTACCAATAGCGTATATGCTTCCCCAGATTGTATGGCTTATAGCAAATTCCTGTCTAATTTCTCCAGCAAATATTGCTATAAAGAAAGTTTGTCCAAATGAAGAGGAGAAATATAGCAGTGTAGTTATGGAAAGCCATCTGGAATTTTGAAGATAAAAGTTGGTTTTACTCATTCCTAGGCTACACCTGTTAAGTCAAAGATTTACTAAACGCGGCGTCTATTTCTGCATGCAGGAGAAGCACTTTCTTACTGCCGGATTTATTCTTATCCGTCTTATATCTATTTCCTCACCACAATCAATACAAAATCCAAAGTCCTTTTCTTTAAGCCTTTTGAGAGCTTCAATTAATTGTGATTTCTTCTGGATGCGACGTACAATATTGGCTTTAGTCATTTCTTTATCCTGTATGCTATCCATCCTGCTTAACCGACCAATTAATTGTTGATCTAGCTCTACTACCTTTGAAGTGTTTTTGATGCTGTCTAAACTATCCTCTAAGGCGCTAAGCTCCTTAAGAATCATTTCTTCTAACTCAATATATTTTCTATTTTCCATTACGAAACATTAAGTTATGTTGTGCATAATATATCGCATCGTTGGTAACACAATAATCATACTAATTGAATTATTATATTCGATTTAATAAATATGTTATTAACTCAGTAAGAAAGAGTTCAATGTCTCAAGAAAATATTATTAGCTTTGATGTCAATAGCGGATTAGCTGAGGTCATCTTAAAAAGGCCGGCTCAGTATAATTCATTTTCGCACAATCTTAGGATCAAATTAAACCAAACTCTTAAACAAGTAGAAGATAATCCAAACATTAGGGCTGCCATAATTAGAGGAGATGGTCCTGGTTTCTGTGCGGGGGCTGATCTGGCAGAAAACCCAAGAAGTTCAATTCCTGATCAGTTGGAAAAAGAGTACAAACCAATTTTCCAGCAAATAGTTGACGGAAAGAAATTATATATTGCAGCAGTTCATGGATCTGCTGCCGGAATAGGGGCTGCTTTAGCCTTAGCATGTGATTTTTTGGTTATGTCAGAGAAATCGCGTTTATCATTAGTATTCTCTAATATAGGCCTAATCCCTGACGGAGGGGCTAACTGGTTATTGTGTAAAAAATTGGGTTATGGGAAAGCGTTGGAGATTATAGTCCACGGAGAGCATATCAATTCTGAAGATTGTGAAAAATACGGGCTTGCAAACAAAATTTTTCAGGAAGAGACATTCCAGGAGGAATCCACAGCTTGGGCTCGGGAGTTAGTAAAACGGTCTCCACTGGCTATGATTGAAACCAAAAAGCTTTTGAGGTTGTGTCAAAATAATACGTATTGGGATATCTTTGATGCCGAAGCCGAAGCTCAGGGTAGGTTAGCCAAAACTGAGGACTTCCATAATGCGATACAGGCATTTTTTAATAAAGAGAAACCTGTTTTTTTTGGAAAGTAAAGTAAATCCAACAAGGCAGTATTAAGAAAACAGATCTTACCTAAGCAATTTGTAAAACCCAAAAATGAACGATGGCATGCACACTGTCCAGCAGAATAATCCACTAGCTGTATTTTTTATGGTTCTCACTGGTGCTTGCATGGTGGCAGTAATGGTTAATCTCCGATACTTAGATGAAAGTTTGCCATCTGTCCAAGTTGCTTTCATTAGGTACTTATTTGGCCTGGCAATTATCTTTCCATTTGCTATCCACGAGCTAAAGTTAAGAAACCTTGAGATACCCATTATCAAACATGGGATAAGAGGAACTCTTCACGGCTTTGGTGTGGTTTTATGGTTTTATTCTGTTTCTCAAATACCATTGTCAGATGTAACTGCCATTAGCTATCTTACTCCCATTTTTACTACTATTGGAGCAATTATTGTATTTAAGGAAAGACTGACTAAACAGAGGTCTTTGGCGATTCTTACTGCCATCACTGGAGCCATATTGATCTTAAAACCAGGTTTTGAAGTCATATCAGCAGGAATATTGGCTCAATTGTTGAGCACTTTACTATTAGCAACTTCATACTTAATCACCAAGAATTTGACCAAGACAGAAGGAATTTTCCTCATCGTTTTAATGTTAAATTTATTTGCAACCCTAACTTTATTACCATTTGCCTTGCTGAGTTGGGTCACTCCTTCTGTTCATGATTTGGGCTTATTACTAGCTATTGCCATTTTAGCTTCATTTGGCCACTATTTTGTTACTACAGCTGTGGCTTTAGCCCCTTTATCGGTGACACAGCCCGTCATCTTTCTGCAGTTGATATGGGCTACCCTCATAGGGCTACTAATCTTTGGAGAGCCAATAGACTTTCTAATAATTATGGGTGGCGGCTTTATTGTTTTAGCTATTACACAAATAGCTTATTCGGAAAAAAAAACAAAAGGTTAATCGTGGACTTCATCCGAGGGAGAATTCTTGCTCCCTCGGAAATATTTCAAAATACTTAGCCAAACATGTCAGAAGTAATTCCAGAATACCAACCTAGGCTTTCTTCATAGGTTGCTTTTCTTAACGCGACATCTTCGCCAGTTTTTGACACAAACCCAGAGACTTTGGCTATTTTCTCGTCTGTTGCTTCATAACTTGCACCCACTTTGATTCCATCGTTAGTTTCAACAAGCGACCAGCAAGTATTGGAAAACTTAGCTGGGAACAACTTTGAGTCAGTTAAAGCAGCCCTAACGGCCATGGCACATACTTTAGCTTGAGAGTTCGCAGAAAAACCTGATTTTGGCATATCGCCTTGAGATGAAGCATCTCCAAGAACATGAATATGATCATTCTTTCTGCTTTGCATAGTATGTGGAATCACAGGAGCCCAATTACCGTCAGTAACTCCAGCAATTTCAGCAATTTTCCCAGCTTTCATCGCAGGAATAACATTACAGACATCCACTTTTTCAGAACTTCCATCTATGACAACTTCCATGCTATCAGGTCTAACTTCAACACTTTTACCGCCCATGTCAGGTCCTATGCGCTCAATCATTCCTGAATAATGTTTGTTCCAACCTTCTTCGAAAAGACCTTGCTTAGAGAATTTTGGTTTAGGATCAAGAATTAGAATTTTTGCGCTTGGATTGCTCTTCTTTAGTTTGTGAGCAACCATGGATACCCTTTCATAGGGGCCTGGAGGACATCTGAATGGATTTGGCGGGGCTACCATACAATAAGTGCCCCCAGATTTCATATTGTCAATTTGGGCACTCAAAAGTTGAGTTTGAGATCCAGCTTTATAGGAGTGCGGCATTTTATTCTGTGAGGATAAATCCCAACCAGGGACTGAGCCATCTACAAAATCAATCCCAGGAGATAGGATCAGTTTATCATAACTCAAAGATCCTCCACCTGCCAAAGAAACGTTCCTATTATTTGAATCTACATCTACAGCCCAGTCATGAACAACATTAATTCCGTAATCATTCGCTAATTTTCCATAGGTGTGACCTATGGAATCAAAATCTCTAAAGCCACCCAAATAAAGATTTGAGAAAAAACATGTATAATAGCTTCTCGTAGGCTCCACCAGAGTCACATCTATGGCACCTTTTGAGTCTTTGGCGATATACCTTGCTGCTGTCGCTCCTCCAGCTCCTCCCCCAATTACAACCACCTTAGATCTGGAAGCTCCAAAAACCACAGGTGCTGCCATTGTAGCAGTAATGCCGGCCGAAGCCGAAATAAAATGTCTTCTATTGAGTTTCATATTTCATCCTCCTTATGAATTAATTATTTATCGAATTGAAAAAAATAGCAAGTGACGCAATTTCCTCATTAGAAAGTCGTTTTGTGATCATCTCCATAATGGGATGTTTTCTATTTCCATTTTTATAAGCATGCAGGGCTATAATAAAGGATTTTACTGGCCAATTTGTTATAGATGGGATGCCTTCATCTTTTCCTGAAGCTTGATGACATGTGGCACATTCACTTGATAAATACTCCCCATAATCACGATCTCCTGCAATGGACAAAATTTCTTCCGGCAGCGAATTTTCTTGAACCGAAGATCCTTGAGACGATTCGGATGCTTGCCATATAAATTCAATAATTTTCTTTCTTTCCAATTCGTCCTTTATTCCTGAAAAATTCATGTTAGTTCCCTGAATGAACTTTCTTGGTTCTTTCAAGTATTTGTCTAACATTGGTTTTTCCCAGCGGATGGCTTGTTCCTTCAATTCTAGCAGAGAATTTGAATATTTAAAATTTTCAACAGATCCAACCACTCTGCCTCCAATTTCGTTAAGGTGGGGGCCAACACGATTCTTTGCCTCAGCACCAATTTGGTGGCAGGTTTTGCATTTCTTAAAAATTTTTTCTCCGCCCACTATTTCAGTTGCTGAAACGTTATGCAGTCCGACATTCAAAAAAATTGAAGCAATTAGCATTAATGCGAAAAGTACCGTGAACAATCTCATAAGTATGATTATATAAACCGCAGTTTTTCTCCTCAAGGTTCTATATTTATTGAAATTACTTAAAAAGACACTAGTTTTTTGTAAAAACATTTAATTTGTCGAGAAATCAAATCTGGATCTTCTTCATGCATTAGGTGCCCGTGATTTTTATTAATTTGTAACTCCGAGAACATCATTTGCTTTGATGCTTTCATACTATCTGAATTTTGAACTATATTATCTTTCTCTCCCAGAATAAAAGAAATTGGTATGCTTAAGTTTTGCCATTCTCGGGTTAACTTATTGAGATTCCATCAACGTACCACCAGGCATAGCCATTCTTCTCTACTATGACATCAAATTTAGGTTGCGTAAGATTGTTTCTGCCGCATGCTTGCCGGATTGGCATGCCATCGGTACTCCTGCTCCTGGATGGGTTCCTCCTCCGGGCGACCAACAAACCCTTTATCTGGCTTTGGGATAGAGGCTTTTTGAATGTAGAATTGATTCCATGAGGGTTTCTTCCGTATAAAGATTTGGATGAGCCAGGAAATAATTTGTCGAATTCGAAGAGTGTGGTCAACATTTCTTTTTTTGGGCTTAATTTCAGTTTCAGTCCCATCGATTCTAGGATTGGAAATGTTGTATTTTTGCATCTTTGAAATTCCTCATGTTTATCCGGACTCTTTGGGTTTGAAATAGAGGCGGCGTTGATTATTATTTCGAAGCCACCAATGGCAGTGGAACTTGGCGTTGGATCCTTATTATTGCCTTGGGTGCAAACATACAGAATTGGATCTGTAGGGATGATTCCCTCATTGATATCTTGAAACTCCTTTTTGTAGTTAATATTGAAGAAGACATTGTGATGAACCAATTTGTAGTTAGCTGGTTTAGTCGCAAAACTCCACACATAAGCAGAGAGCATACTAGGCTGTGGTTTCTTTTGAGCAATATTTTTTTAACTTGGTTACCCAATAAACCCATTGTTAAAGCCCTAGGATCTCCGTTGAACAGGACTATATCGGCAAATATTTCCTCACCGTTCTCTAGTTTAATTCCTTTTACTTTTTTATCCTCAATCAGAATTTTATCTACTGATTGCCCATAATTAAAAACAGCGCCAGTCTTTTGAGCTATTCTTTCCATAGATTTTGGCATTTGATGCATATCACCTTTGATTCTCCAAACTCCTTTACTTTCCACATTCCAGATTAAGGATAATATGGACGGTGACATGAAAGGTGAGTCACCAACATATGTTGCATAACGAGCAAATAGCTGGATTAAACGAGGATCAGAAAAATTGTCTTCCAGGAATTCATACAGAATTCTCTGCCTTAGCAAAGTTTCATAGAGTGCTTTTCCATTTTTAATTCCATTAATCAGTATGGGCAAAACCTTAGGTTTAGGGCTTTTAATAATGGGTTCATTAAATAGGCTGAAGAGTTTTTTTGAAAGAGAGTTAAATTTTTCAAATTCTTTAGCTGATCTTACTCCTGAAAAATCTATGATGGAGACCATGTTTTTTTCGAATGAGGGGAATAGATCTAAGGAGCTTCCATCTCTCCACCAATGACGGGCTAAAATTTCTTTAGGAACAAGCTCTAGATGATCTTCAATATGTTCGCCGTACGTCCTGAAAAGTTCTTCAAATATTTCATGCATTATTAAAACTGTTGGGTCAGAGTCGATTAATCCGGCAGCGCTATTTTTGGTTCTAATCTTACCACCAGGATAGGATTGTTTCTCAAATATTTGAACATTAATCCCACAGGTCGAAAGTCTCATAGCAGCTGCCAGGCCACCTATGCTACTACCTACAATGATCACTTTCTTATATTTCAAAATCTTAAAACCAAATTGATTCAGAACTTCTGTGTATTAAGGCACTTACATTTAAGTGTCGAAAAATTCGACAATTTTTACTCCATATGCTAGATCGTATTCGCTAAGGAGCAACTATGACGAAAGCAAATAATATCCAAGAGAGAATAAATATAGCTTTGTCTCAAACGCTGAGGAGTGCGAAAGATTCGCCAGCTCCACCAAAAGTGGCAGCAGCGATTGATTACGCTGTTTTTCCAGGAGGAGCAAGGGTCCGACCACGTTTGTGCTTAGCAGTTGCAGAAGCCTGCGGAGAGGATTTTCCTAAAATAACTGACTCTGCTGCAGTTGCCATTTAGCTAATGCACTGTGCTAGTTTGGTGCACGATGATCTTCCTTGTTTTGATGATGCGGCTTTGAGGCGCGGCAAACCAACTGCACACCGGGCTTTTGGTGAGACTGTGGCTGTTTTGGCTGGCGATGCATTGATAATACTAGCTTTTGAAAATCTGGCCAAAGGTTGCATGAAATGTCCAGAAAGATTACCCAGTCTCATTAGAATCCTTACTAAATCATCGGGCTTGCCTTTTGGGATTTGTTCAGGCCAAGGTTGGGAAAGTGAAAAAAAAATCAAATTGAGTGCTTACCATCAACTTAAAACCGGATCCTTATTTATTGCAGCCAGCTGTATGGGCGCTGTATCGGCTGGGGAAGATTTTGAACCTTGGGTTGAATTAGGAGCAAGGGTTGGGGAAGCATTTCAGGTGGCTGATGACCTAAAAGATGTGGTTGGACAATTGGATGAACTGGGTAAACCGAAAGGGCAGGACGCTATTAATAGCAGGCCAAGTGCCGTGTCAGAATTAGGAGTCGAGGGAGCCATAGATCGTTTGCAGGAAATTTTGAGTGGGGCTATTGCGTCTATTCCCGCTTGTGCAGGTGAAGCACAGTTATGTGAAATCATTCGTCATCAGGCTAAGCAATTAATGCCCGCCTTTGCTGCAGATAAAGTTCTATAAGCTCTTGTGACTTATAATGGATTGGTTTTTAGTTGGATGAATAATCTCGTAGCCAAGCCGAAGTTTCACACTTTGGTTAAAAAAATTCCCATACTTAATAGATTGGCGGCGAAAGACGGTCGTAGAATTTATGACTTAGTTTCGGGTTTCGTCTATAGCCAAGTTTTGCTTGCAATGGTGGAACTTAGACTATTCAAATTTTTGTTGTCCGGGAAAAAAAACATCAGGGAACTTTCTGATTATGCGCAACTTGATCAAAAAAAATGCTTGAGGAAGAGAAAATTTGTGCATATTATACTGGAGGAAAGATCTATGCGGCTTATGACCGCTTAGTATCTCCGGTATAAGAGTGCATAATTAAACAGTGGTGGAAGAGGATGGTTCTCACATAGCTCTTCAGTACTGTTTTTTTTCTTTAAGGACTAATTATGGTAAATTTTCCAATTTTAGACCAAGTTGATCTGCCTTCTGACCTAAGGCAGTTATCAGACAGCCAACTCGCTAGCTTAGCTAGGGAGTTACGAGCTGAGACAATATCTATTGTTTCAGAAACGGGAGGACATTTGGGTTCTAGTTTAGGGGTAATCGAACTGACTGTTGCATTGCATGCTGTTTTTAATACTCCGCATGATCGGTTAATTTGGGACGTAAGCCATCAGTGTTACCCGCATAAGATACTTACTGGAAGACGAAATAGAATGAGAACCATGAGGCAGAAAGAAGGCCTTTCTGGTTTTACTAAGAGATCCGAGAGCGAATACGATCCTTTTGGAGCGGCACATTCCTCAACGTCGATCTCAGCAGCTTTAGGTTTTACAGTGGCCAGGGAACTGGGAACATCGGTTGGTGATGCAATAGCCGTGATTGGTGATGGATCCATTAGTGCTGGTATGGCATACGAAGGATTAAACAACGCAGGTTCAGAAGGTCGTAGACTTTTCGTGATTTTGAATGATAACGAGATGTCTATAGCACCACCAGCAGGTGCAATGTCGAAATATCTTTCCAGTCTTTATGCGAATAATGAATTTTATAGCCTCACAAAACTAGCAGAAGGTTTAGCTAAGAGCTTGCCTAGCCCAATACAGGAGGGCGCTCGAAGAGCTAAGAGTCTAATTACCGGTATGGCTTCTGGGGGAACTTTTTTCGAGGAATTAGGTTTTTCTTATTTGGGACCAATAAATGGTCATGATCTTGACCAGCTGTTGCCAGTGCTCAGAGCTGTAAAAGCGAGAGCTTCCGGTCCTACATTAATTCATTGTGTAACAAAAAAAGGAAAAGGCTATGAGCCAGCTGAAACTTCCTCAGACAAGTATCATGGTGTAGCAAAATTTGATATAGCTTCTGGAGAGCAAAAGAAATCGAAACCAAATGCTCCCTCTTATACCAGTATTTTTGGAAAGGAATTGGTAAATCAGGCAAAAAAAGATCACCGGATTGTTGCTATAACGGCAGCGATGCCATCGGGTACAGGTTTAAATATTATGCAAGAAACCTTTCCGGAGAGAGTTTTTGATGTAGGTATTGCAGAACAACACGCTGTAACTTTTGCTGGTGGGATGGCTGCCGGGGGGTTGAGGCCTTTCTGTGCAATATATTCAACCTTTCTGCAAAGAGGCTATGACCAGATCGTTCACGATATTGCCCTCCAAGGTTTACCAGTGCGTTTTGCTATAGATCGAGCGGGATTAGTAGGTGCTGACGGTGCCACACACGCTGGCTCATTTGATGTTGCATATTTAACAAATTTACCAGGATTTGTTGTAATGGCTGCTGCCGATGAGGTAGAGCTCATGAACATGGTTGCTACCGCTGCCGAATACGATTCTGGACCGATAGCCTTTAGATATCCACGTGGGGAAGGGGAAGGGATTGAACTTCCTGAGTCAGGAGTGCCAATTGAAATTGGTAAAGGTAGAATGATTCAAGAAGGGACTAGTGGTGTGGCTATTCTCAACTTTGGAGCACATTTGGGGGAAGTTCGTGATGCATCCACACTGTTAGAAAAATCTGGAATCAGTTTAACGATCGCTGATGCTAGGTTTGCGAAGCCCTTAGATACAAAAATGCTAAAGGACTTGGCGGTTAATCACTCGGTATTGGTAACTATTGAAGAAGGAGCAATAGGTGGTTTTGGTTCACACGTGGCTCAATTTCTAACGGAGAATGGTTTATTGGATGGTGATCTAAAATTTAGAGCCATGTTCCTGAAGGACAAATTTGTTGATCAAGCTTCCCCGAAAGAAATGTACCAGGCAGCTGGATTAGACTCTCAAGATATTGTAGAAAAAGTGCTCGACCTACTTGGAGTATCTGTAGGTAGATTTAAACAAAAAAATAATGAATCTGCTTGAATACTTGGATTTTTATAGAACCTTATTAAAAATATTTTCGGAGTGCTGTTTCATGTAAATCTTAAACCATTCAGTGAATTTCTGAGGGTAAAGTTTCATTTCTACTTTAACTTCGGAAATGCTTATCCACTTGACCGACTTTACTTCCATGGAATTTGGTCTCACATACAAATCAAGATCAGGAGATAAATCTGATACAAAGACCCTTACCACCTCATGTTCGATAAGCCCATTTCCTATTTCTGCCCGGTATTCCACTTCACTGCGAAATTGCAAATCTAATTTGCCTATCTCCAGTTCCTCTGAAAGCCTTCTATTTGCGCAGTTTTCAGGATTTTCTCCCCAGTGTGGGTGCGTGCAGGCTGTGTTTGCCCACAATTCCGGACTATGATATTTTATAGATGCGCGCTGTTGGATAAGTATATTCTCTTTCTGTTTAACGAAAACAGACACAGCTGGGTGCTTCAAGCCAAGTTTATGTACTTGAAGTTTTTCTACTGGTACTAAGCTATTATTTTTCCATGCCGCAATAACTTCGGTCATGTAGTGGCTCTAACTAACCCTGATAAATGTAAAAGATTCTTAACCATAATTTTTAAATGGACTAGAGGTATTCGAGTGACCAATTTCTTATGAATATATGACTCAAAAGTCAATCTTTGAACGTCAACGTTTTTACACAAACTAACAAAACACTCCTTTCTATCATCAGATTTGTAGTAAGCGTTTTGCATGGCTTCGAGAACTCGAAAAACAGTTTTGTGTTTTGACATAAATCTTTTACAAGCCAATTGTAAATCCTTAGAGTTTCCTGATAATAGACAGCTATGGGTAGCCAGGGCCGCTTCTTGGCCTCCTATCATGGCGTAGTAAATTCCCTCTCCGGATGAAGGAGCAACAAGCCCGGCCGCATCACCAGCCAACACTAAGTCTTTCCCAATATGATGAATCCTAGCCATATTGTTCTGGTTATGATTAAGGACCCTGTGAAATGTAGAGAAATTAGCGATATTTTGCTCAATGAGAATGGTTTTTATGTTCAACCGATTAATTATCCAACTGTCCCTAAGGGAAAAGAGAGGTTAAGATTTACACCATCACCGTTACATTCAGATGAAGATATTGATTATTTAGTAGAATGCCTAGCAAAATTGTGGAAGCAGTGCGCTCTCTCTAGAGTGGTTGCTTAAAGGATTTGATTCTCCTATGAAATTAGAGTAAACCGACATTTAGTTGTCGAGTAAATTGGTACTATTATTGTCTTACTTTGTGAGGGAAAGATGAAAAAATTTGTTTTATTGATAACGACCGTGCTTTTTGCACTGTCAGCAAATTTGTTATCCGCCGCTGAAATTGAAGTAAAAATGTTAAATAAAGACGCAGATGGTAATACGATGGTATTTGAACCTATGCTTATAAAGGCAGAAAAAGGTGACACTGTGACTTTTTTACCCACACAGAAGGGGCATATGGCTGCAAGCATGAAGGGTATGTTACCTAAGGGAATTAAGAAGTTTAAAGGTAAAATAAATAAAGCAGTCAGCATAGTTGTTTCAGAAGATGGACTTTATGGTATCAAATGTACTCCGCACTTTGCGAACGGTATGGTAGCTATCATAGTAGTTGGCGAAGCCAATACAGAAGGGTTTCTTGACGGTAGGAAAGTCCCCACGAAGGCTAAGGCCAGAATGAAAGAAATGCTTGCTGAATTGGCTAACTAAGAGGATTTCAGATTACTGAAAAAGCAGCTGGCAAAATTCTTTTGGCAGCTGTTCTCTCTCGAAGCCAGAACATATATAGTCAGCCTCAGTAAAATCGTCTGCCATGTGGTAGAAACTGGGGGACACAAGAGTCCGAATGTTAGTTCCTTTAGCTGCCATTAATCCGATTTTGCTATCCTCTATAGCAAGACATTCTTTTGGTTCTAAAGACATTTTTTGTAAAACCAAATGGTACAAGTCTGCTGCAGGTTTCTTTCTTTTCACCAAGTCTCCTGTCGCAAGGTAGGAAAAAATCTCGGTAGGTTTTTTTCCAAAGCAGCTTTGAGTTAATGGAATTAAGTTTGAATGGCTAGTAGATGTAGCCACGGCCAAGAGGATTTTTTTCAAGTGCATTTGTAATTATGGAGTGGATCCCTGGTCTTAAAGTTAGAGCTCCATTTTCAACCAAGCTGGTGTATATTTGTGTTTTCTCTTTGTGTATTAGTGAAACATCAAGATCACCTAAAGACCGGTTATGTTCGGAAATATTGGTATGATAGAATTTAATCCTTTCTTTTCCACCTGCTATTCGCAGTAATTTGGCATATAATGATTTATCTCAGTACCAGTTCAACCCCTTTTTCTTAAACACATCATTGAAGGCTCTTCTATGAAGCTCCTCTGTTTCAGCTAAGGTGCCATCTACATCAAAAATAAATGTACTAGTTTCATTCTTTTTTTTTCAATACTTTACCAATAACTATCAGTAATTTAAACTAAGACAAACGGATGAACGGCTAGGTTCTGTACTGCTCATCTATAGAGAAAAATAATTGGCAAGTTAAGGAGATTTTAAATGGAAAAAACTTTATTTGAAGTTGGGCTGGAGGAGAGAAAGGCTACCCTTGGAGAAAAGTATGTAGAAGCAAATTTGGGTAATGCAAGTGAGTTTTCAAGACCTTTCCAAGAAATGATGACTGGTTGGTGTTGGGGTTTTGGGTGGGGTGATAAGTGCATAGACAGAAAAACTAGATCGATGATGAATCTCACTATGTTGGGAGCTCTAGGAAAAATGGGCGAATGGAAAATACACTGCCGTGGTGCCCTAAAAAATGGTGTTTCTGAGGAGCAAATTAGGGCAATTATTCACGTTATAGGCATTTACTGTGGAGTTCCTCAAGCGTTAGAGTGTTTTAGGGTTGCGAGCTCTGTATTTGAAGATTTTGATACTCAAGGTGCAAAAAAATGAATCATATTTTCCTTATAAATTGTGAGAAAAATGAAAATCCGTAATAATCCGTAATACTATTATTGTTTATCGGTTCAGATAATTCATGGCAAAAGCATGTGATAACAAAAAGCCTCATGAAGTTGAGATTCAATTTTATCTCAATCAGCAGTTTATTAGTATCTCAAATCCTAATCCAACAGAAACTTTATTAGATTTTTTGAGAATCAACCTTAAACTTACTGGAACAAAAGAAGGTTGTGCTGAAGGTGATTGTGGGGCCTGTACTGTTTTGATAGGGAAAATTAATGAAGATAGAGAAATTGTTTATAAAACTGCAAATTCTTGCATAATTTTTTTACCATCCTTGGCATATTGTCATGTGATATCTGTGGAAGGATTAACCGGTAAATCGGGTGAGCTTCACCCTGTACAAGAAGCAATGATAGAAGCATCTGGCGCACAGTGTGGTTTTTGTACGCCTGGTTTTGTGATGTCCCTTTATGGTTTATGGTTAAAAGATTCCAAACCGTCCAAACAGAAGATCTTAGATTCTTTGCAAGGGAATTTATGCAGATGCACAGGTTATGGTCCTATCATAGAAGCGGCCTTAAAGGTCACCAAAACAGGTTCAATTTCCAGGAAAGGCTTGGCCTTGCAACAGAGAAATTGGAAAAATAAGTTGATAAAATTGATGACCGGAAAAGAACCGATTGTTTCTGAAATTCCGAAATGTTTTTCTCTACCTAGAACAATTTCCGAACTGAAAGCAATTTTATCTCATAATAAAGATGGCACTATCGTTGCTGGATCTACTGATATAGGTTTGTGGGTCAACAAGACTTTTAAAAATGTTAAGCCCATGATTTTCATCGAGCAAATTGATGAATTAAAACATATTAAGACTCAGAATGATAAAATTGTTGTAGGGGCCATGGCATCGTATACTGATCTTTTAGCAGTCCTGCCAAGATATTTCCCGGAATTGAAACAGTACATCATTCAAATTGGAGGTGATCAGATAAGGAATATGGGAACTATTGGGGGTAACATTGCTAACGGTTCCCCAATAGGAGACATGGCGCCAATCTTGATAGCTCTTGGTGCAAAGATGGCTTTAGTTAACTACGTGGGATCTAGAAAGATAAATGTGGAATCGTTCTTTCAGAGTTATGGTTGTCAGGACCTAAAACCAGGTGAATTTATTCGTAATTTTGAAATTCCATTACTGCAAAAGACAGATTCTAAATTAAGGGTGTATAAAGTTGCTAAACGGCGATATGAGGATATAACAACCGTATCAGCAGCTTTTTATTTGGAAACTTCTAAAGAAAGACAACCATTAGTACGGTTTGCTTTTGGAGGAATGGCAGAGATACCAAAAAGAGCTAGAAAGTTGGAAAAAGTTTTTAAGGAGCAAGCTGATTTTCTTGATCAGGATTTAATTATTAGTGAAGCCATAGCTAAGGACTTTAATCCTCTAACTGATTGTCGAGGTTCTTCTGAATTCCGGTTGAAGCTAGCTCAAAATTTATTTAAGAAGTTTGCTATGTATGTTAACGAGGGGATCGAAATTGATATAGAGAAGGGACCCTGATTTGAAGGCTAACGAGAAATCAAATGCAGTTACTTCGGCTAAAGAATTAAAATCGGAAAAACATGAGTCACTGAGAAAATTTGTTACCGGTAAAGCTCTCTATTTAGATGATATGCCTACAGAAGCTGAAACTTTGCATGCTTATATAGGTAAATCAGATTTTGCAAGGGGAACAATTTCAGAAATTGATTATAAGGATGTCTATTCATTTCCTGGGGTCATTGATGTTTTTACGGCAAAGGATATTCCAGGAATTAACGATATTAGTCCAACAGGAATGAATGATGAACCAGTTCTTGTCGATAAAGAAGTTTCCTTTTTTGGGCAACCCCTGTTTGTTGTGATAGCAAGCACCAGAGCTCAGGCTAGAATGGCAGCTTCTTTAGCTAAAATAAGAAAAGAAGAAAAAGAACCATTTCTGGATGTAAGTGATAAGCATCATAAAGATTATAAATTGGTCACTGAACCTTTGATGTTAGAAAGAGGAAATGTTGCCGAGGGGTTAAGTGAATCAAAAAACCGAGTGTCAGGCAATATGCATATTGGTGGGCAAGACCATTTTTACTTAGAAGGCCATATTGCGATTGCCAAGCCAGAAGAATCAGGAGATCTGTTGGTTTTGTCCTCTACTCAGCACCCATCTGAGGTTCAACACATGGTAGCAAAAGTATTGAACTTATCATCGAACCGGATAGTAGTCAGAGTCAAACGAATGGGCGGTGGTTTTGGTGGAAAAGAAACCCAGTCAAATCTATTTGCAGTAATTGCGGCAATTTCCACACATCGAACGGGAAAAACAGTCAAAATAAGACCTGATAGAGACGATGATATGATTATGACTGGTAAGCGGCACAGCTTTTTTGTTGAATACGAGGTTGGATTTAATGGCGATGGGCAAATAAAAGCTCTAGATGCGCAGCTCAGTGCTAAATGTGGGTACTCATCTGATTTATCTGGACCAATTACTGATCGGGCCTTATTCCATTCGGATAACTGCTATTATTATCCAAATGTTAGGCTCGTATCCAAGCCTGTCAAAACAAACACGGTTTCAAATACTGCATTTCGAGGATTCGGGGGACCTCAAGGTATGCTCCTAGCAGAGAGAATTATTCAGGAAATTGCATTTTTTTTAAATAAAGATCCTTTGGAAGTTAGGAAAATTAATCTCTACGCTAAGGGGAAAAGATCTATTACGCCTTATTACCAAAAGGTTACCGATAACATCTCAGAGAGAATTATCGATGAGCTGGTTAGATCCTCAGATTATCATAAACGCAAAAAAGAGATAATGAATTTTAATACAGGTAGTCAATTCTTAAAAAGGGGAATAGCCCTAACCCCGGTGAAGTTTGGAATATCTTTCACAGCAACTTGGTTCAATCAGGCTGGTGCCTTAGTACATGTCTATACTGACGGTTCAATCATTGTGAATCATGGGGGAACTGAGATGGGGCAGGGATTACACACCAAGGTTCTAGGGATAGTTAGTTCGGTGTTAGGTGTTACATTGGACAAGATAAGAATTTCCGATACAGATACGAGTAAGATAGCCAATACCTCTGCGACTGCTGCTTCGTCAGGATCTGATTTGAATGGCATGGCGGCTTTGATTGCCGCAAAGAAAATAAGAAAGAGGTTAGAAAATTTTATTTCTAAGAAATATAAAGCAGACAAAAAAGATATTTCGTTCACTGGTAATAGTGTGATTTTTGGTGGTCAAAAATATACATTTTCAGAAATAGCTAGAAATGCTTATATGGCAAGGGTTCAACTTTGGGATTCGGGTTTTTATCGAACACCAAAAATACATTGGGATAGAAAAAAAGGGAAAGGAAGACCATTCTATTATTTTTCATATGGTGCTGCAGTTTCTGAAGTTTTGCTTGATGTCTTGACAGGTGAGTATCGCGTCAAGAAGGTAGACATACTGCATGATGTTGGTCAAACTCTCAATCCCACCATAGATCTTGGTCAGATAGAAGGAGGATTCATACAAGGTATGGGATGGTTGACTAACGAAGAACTTTATTGGGATTCCTTAGGTATTTTAAAGACCCATGCTCCATCTACCTATAAGATCCCACTAGCCTCTGACCGACCTGATGATTTCAACATAAGGCTTGCAGATTGGGCGAAAAATACTGAAAAAACTATCAAGAGATCAAAAGCAGTCGGTGAACCCCCTTTTATGCTAGCAATTTCAGTACATGAGGCAATAACTATGGCAGTTGCATCAACAGGCAATTACAAGATTAATCCCAGACTAAATACTCCTGCTACATCAGAAATAGTTTTAGAGTCTATTGGTAGAATACAAAGTGAGAATTTAGTTTGACAATTACCAGATCTGCATTTCTTGACTTCATTTCTAATCCTAAGGAGATAGCTTTCTGTGAAATCTTAAGAAGTGAAGGATCATCACCTAGAGAAGTTGGAGCTTGGATGCTTATAAAGGGATCAGGAAAAACTTTAGGAACTATTGGTGGCGGTCAGTTAGAGTATAAAGTCGTAGAACAGGTGAAAGAACAAGACTGGAAGCTTGAATTTGAGTTGAATATGGAAACAAAACTAGGTCCGGAGATTGGGCAATGTTGTGGAGGAAAAATTCTTGTCTCCATAAGTAGATTTAATTCAGAGCTTAAAGCTAATTTGCTATCAAGAATAGATGAGGAAACTTCCAACTATCCAGAAATTTTAATCTTTGGTGCTGGAAATATTGGTATTTCATTAGCAAATCAGTTGTATAACATGCCACTCAGAGTCACGCTTATAGACAACAGAAAAAACCATATATTGGGTCTAAATAGGAATAATAAAACAAAATTTAGCTTGATTCCTGAACAAGAAATAAGAGATGCCAATCCCAATAGTGCGTTTATCATAGTTACACATGATCATGGTTTGGATTTTGTACTCTGTTATGAGGCTTTACTCAGAAATGATGTTGCTTATCTAGGTATGATCGGTTCTAAATCAAAAAAGGCGGTGTTAGTGCATTGGTTAAATAAGAAAGGTATAACGGATGTCAGCAGAGTAAAAATACCTATAGGGAATACTTTTTTTGAAAGCAAGGACAAGCGTCCCGAAATAATCTCAGGCCATATTATTTCTGAAATGTTGTTTAATTTGGAGATGCATAAGAGCTATTGTGGAATCCAAAATCGAGGGTTTAGATAAAAATGATAATAAGAGGTAGGGTTCTTCATTTTCTAGAACAACCAAATACAGACAATCCGGAAGGTTCTTATGAATACATAGAAGAAGGAGCTTTGGTAATAAATGAAGGGAGAATCTTGGAAATAATTTAATATTTCCTGGTTTTATTGATTTGCATAACCATTTTCCTCAAGTTCAAGTTATCGGTTCTTATGGGACTTAGCTTTTGGAATGGTTAAACAAGTACACTTTTCCTGAATAGGCAAAATTCTGGGATAAGGCTTATGCCAAAGTACAAGCAGAAAAGTTTGTTAAATTGTTGTTCGGCAATGGGACTACGACTTTAGTATCTTTTTGTTCTGTTCATAAAGATTTTGCTAACACACTTTTTGAGGAAGCATCCAAGTATAATATGTGCATGATTGCAGGAAAGATCATGATGGATAGAAATGCACCAGACAACTTAATTGACGATCCCAAATCTTCTTATCATGACACAAAGGAATTAATTTCTAAGTGACATGAAAAAGGTAGAAATTATTATGCAATATTCCCTCGTTTCGCAATTACCTCTTCTCCAAAACAATTATCACAGGCTGGAAGGTTGGTATCTGAGTTTGCTACCTGCTATATGCAGACACATTTAGCAGAAAATGAAGAAGAGATTTCATACACTATGTCCTTATATCCAAGGTTAAATCATTATTTGGATATTTATCAAGAATTTGGATTAATAGGTAATAAATCACTCATGGGACATTCAATTCATTTGAGTTCAAATGAAACTGCTATATTGAAAGATTTACAGGCAGTTGCTGTTTATTGTCCAACATCTAATATGTTTTTGGGAGTGGTTTTTTCCCATTAAACAATTTGATGAAATTTGGTGTGAAAGTGGGTATCGCATCTGATGTTGGGGGAGGAACATCTTACTCAATGATTAATAATCTTGATGCAGCGTACAAGATTC
>JAAZYV010000008.1 GCA_014239455.1 Paracoccaceae bacterium
ATATCAGATAGATCTGAAGTTGTAGAAGCTCGAAAACATCAAGATCAAATCAGATCTAAACAAAGAATGGGTGTCTGACATGAAGGCCAAATTGGGAATTGCACCTATAGCTTGGTCAAATGATGATTTACCCGAATTAGGTGGAGAGACGTCGCTTGAAACCTGCCTTTCCGAAGCACGGGAGGCAGGGTTCACTGGAATCGAAACAGGAGGAAAATTTCCAAAAGAACCTAGAGTCTTAGAATTAGTTTTGAATGATCATGAGATCTCGCTCTGCGGTGGTTGGTATTCTGGAACCTTGCTAGATAATGATCTCGAGATTGAAAAACAAAAGGTCCGAAACCAATTAGATTTGTTCATTCAACTTCAGGCTCCGTGTTTGGTTTATGGTGAGACTTCAGGTACAATACAAAATATTAGAAATGCTCCTCTTAGTTCCAGAAGAATTTTGAATGAAGAAGAATTTAAGCCTTATGGCGAAAAGTTATCTCTATTTGCTGAATGGTGTGAGCATGAAGGTATGCCGATAGCTTTTCATCACCATATGGGTACTGCTGTTGAAACGGAAAGAGACTTAGACCTCCTCATGAGAAATTCTGATGAAACCGTCTCCCTTCTTTATGACCCTGGTCACATGGCATTCGCTAATGGCAATGTTTATGAAATAATAGAAAGGCATGGGCATCGAATATCTCACTTTCATGCTAAGGATGTGAGAATCAATGTTGTTTCTGAATTAAGAAGAGACAGCGAAAGCTTCCTAGATGCCGTTTTGAAAGGTGCTTTTACTGTTCCTGGAGATGGATCATTGGATTTTGATAAACTTGTTCAACAACTTATGAACATCAAATATGAAGGTTGGTTTGTTGTGGAAGCAGAGCAAGATCCTGAATTAGCTCCTCCATTTGAATTTGCATGCAAAGGATACGTATCTCTTTCCAAATCTCTGTCCAAGGCAGGTTACAAAATCATAGAATGAACATTGCTAGAACAAGAAAGTATCTTGAATGATAGACACTTCTCACCCTTTTTATCGACGCCTATGGATCCGTATAGCTATCCCACTTCTATGTATCGCTTGGGCTTTGTTTGAAGCTATTTTTGGTTCCAAAGGTTGGGCATTCTTTTTTGGGATTATTGGTATCTACAGTGGTTATGTACTAATAATAAAGTACAAAGAAAGTTGAGACATTCCGAACACAAAATTACTGATACCCCTCCATTTTTAAGTAATGATTGAGCTGAAAAAAAATGTAATCTGATCAACTTTGGTCAACTCATTATTAAGCTAACTCTTTAGCAAGATCACCAACCTCTGCTCCTCCCGCCATCAATCTTCTTATATCATCACCATCCAAGTCTTTAGAAGTTCCACTACCGATTACCTCACCCAAAGATATGAAAGTATATCTGTTTGCAATTAGACGGGCATGGATTTCATTATGGGTAATTAAAATTATGGCAATATGGCCAAGTTGTTGTACTTTTTTGATTGTTTTTAATACTTCCATCTGCTGAAGCTGCCCCAAGGCTGAAGTCGGTTCATCAAGAATGAGTACTTTGGCCCCAAAATAGATGGCTCTAGCTATTGCCAGCGTCTGTCTTTGCCCCCCTGACATAGTTCCCACATGCTGCTCTGGATCCTCAATTTTAATCCCAATCTTCGCCATTTCATTAATAGCTATGTCATGCATCTGATTAATTTTGAGTATACCTAAAGGACCTTTCCCAAACTTCATTTCTCTGCCAAGGAAAAAGTTTCTTGTAACCGAAGTAAGAGCATTAAGAGCCAAATCTTGATACACAGTTCCTATCCCAACTTCCGAAGCATCACGTGGAGAATTAAATCTTGTTTCTTTCCCTTCCACGAATATTTTTCCTGAAGTTGGCTGATGCACCCCCGATAACGCCTTAATGAGGGTAGATTTACCAGCTCCATTATCACCAAGAAGAGCATGTACCTCTCCAGGAAACACCTTCAATGACACACCATTCAGAGCAGTAAAACTGCCAAATTTCTTAACTAAATCCTGTGTTTCTATTAAAGGTTGAGAGGAAGCGTCTACCATTTTAAATATTACCCATTATTCGTTTTCTTATATTTTCGTTTAAAAGCGCAGAAACTATAATCACAAAACCAAGAAAGACACGGTAGAATGATCCATCAATGCCTGGAATGTAGAAAAATGCCTCCTTTGCCAACCCAAATATAAAGGCCCCCACTATTATACCAAGTACAGTACCAAAGCCACCTGTCATAACGATCCCACCTATCACAGCTGCAGCTATTGCCTCTAACTCTTTTAGGTTTCCCTTAGCAGCATCCGAAGTATTAACTTCAAAAACCTGACAGGTCGCAAAAAGGGTTGCACAGAAAGCAGAAAAGACAAAAAGCGAGATCTTAACCTTATTGGTAGGAACGCCATTTGCTTGGGCAGCACTCAAATTACCACCGGTCGAATAAATCCAATTTCCAACTTGCGTTTTACTAAGAACAATATAGCAAACCAAGGACAAGATCACCCAAATCATTACGCAAGAATATAAGCCTGGCGCAAACTGATTACCAAAATTATTAGTATTCCAGTCAATTGGGAAATAAAGCCAATCAAAAATTGATTCAAGGATATTACCCCCGAAGAAATCTGCTACAGGCTGCACCGTGCTTATTGTATCAATGTAGGACCGAGCTATATCTACTTCTGTCAGAGACTTTGGAACAACCGGATCTATCTTAAAGTTTGCTATCTTGTCTTGAATAGTCTTTACCATAAATTCGTTATTAGATTCTAAAGCATTTTCCAAAGCGCGTTCTAAAGGCTTAACACCTTTGGCAATCATTAAGTCAGTTTTAGCTCCAGCTACACGCTGGAATGTATATTCCAAGCGTTCAGTAATTTTAGCAACTGTATCTGCCGGCAACCCTTTAACAATCGATATAAGATCTGCTTCTGGCAAGTACTTAGCAGCTTCTCGCTCCATTTCTCCGTGCCCTGGTAAATTAATGACATTCTTAAGATCAGGTATTTCGGTAACTGTAGTAGCACCCTTAGATTGGTCTGGTCGGTGATTAAAAGAACGTAATGAAACTTCTGTTAAACCGCGCAAAAAGAATAGTCCACCAAGTGTAACAATAAAAGAAGGTAAACCTGAACGCACAATAATAAAGCCCTGGATCCAGCCAAAGGTTAAAGTAAAGCATAAGGTTATAAAAATGGCTAAGCTAGGCGAAATATCTGGAATATGCAATAATGTATAAAATTCTAAATGCGCTCCACCTTCAAACGATAAGTACGGGACAATTATAGAAAAACCCCAACGCAAGGTCATAGCCATACAAGCCCCTGCAAAACCAATCATTGAACCTATAGACAAGTCAAATTCACCAGCGATAATAAGCAGTCCCGCTCCAAGAGCAATTATTCCAAGTTGGGAAATTACCCGTAAATTATTCCTTATGCCTAATGCGTTAAATCCTTCACCTGCGAAAGGATTCCATGTTGTTTCAGCAGCAGGAATAGAAAAATATCCAAGCATTCCAAACAAC
>JAAZYV010000024.1 GCA_014239455.1 Paracoccaceae bacterium
AATTACCTGCACAGTAATATCATCCGCCCAGGGAGAACATATGGCCGTTGAAATATCTGGCGTTAAAACCATGTCATTCTCAGTCCACTGGTTTGGTATTGGTAAATCTACATAATCACCTGAAATAGTTTGATAGAAAATAGAGGATGGCATGTACACATTCTCTAACCGATCAAACTTTGAAAGCGGCATGGCTTTCCCTCTTACTACTCCAGCAATGTCTGAAATCACACATTCAACTTCTTCTATCTTTTTACTACCAAGCCAACCTTGTAAGGCTTTAGGAAATCTAGTGCTGGGTTTTTTTAACATGATGTCCCTTTCAGATTCGACCAATTATACTCTCTTGAGCGCCATTTTTCTTTGCCAATAAGCATAGCCAATCATGGGCTATAGTCGCCGCAAATATCGCTGTAATGTCACTATGGTCGTAAGGGGGTGAAACTTCTACAACATCCAATCCAACCAAATGACAACTTCCTAATCCCCTGACAATCTCCAAAGCTTGCCAACTAGCTAAACCACCGGAAACAGGTGTCCCAGTACCAGGAGCAAAAGCAGGATCCAAACCGTCAACATCGAATGAAATATATAGTGGATTTTCTCTGGCTCTTTGCTTTATTATTTCAAGACATTTACCTATGCCATTAGTATGAACCCAAGGCGAAGACAAAATCTCAAAGCCAAAATCATTGTCATTGAAAGTCCTAAGACCCACTTGGGTCGAAGAATTTACATCTATTAAGCCTTCTTTGACGGCGCGAGTAAACATTGTTCCATGATCTAATCTTATGCCATCATCCTCCCATGTATCACAATGGGCATCTAATTGTAGCAAACTTATGGGGCCATATTTTTTTGCATAAGCCTTGATTAAAGGATAGCTGATGAAATGATCTCCTCCAAATGTTAACATTTTGCAGCCTTTATCTAAAATTTTTTCAGCATGCCCTTGAATAGAAGTAACAATAGAATCCGGTCTATGCGGATCTAGCATACAATCTCCCCAATCAATTATATTGAGAGAATTCGTTATTTCAAAACCGAAAGGAAAGGATTTTAACTCTGCCAACTGTGTAGAAGCTTCTCTTATAGCTCTAGGACCAAATCTTGTTCCAGGTCTATTGGTAGTTGCTGTATCATAAGGTAGACCAGACACCACAACATCTACCCCCTCCAAATTACGCGAATATTTTCGTCTAAGGAAACTTAAAACCCCACCATAAGTCATTTCAGGCCATTTTTCTTGATTATTTTCGGCCCTGAAAGCCTGATCACCATTTTTACTCATCTTCTTCTGCTAACTCTTTTTTTCTTAATCGTAAATGAAAGGGGGAAGTGTTGGAATTAATTTTATCATAAAATATTAGAAAAACTTTTCTCTATATAGACCTAAAAGGCAAAATAGATGGACTTTCTTGTATAAAACTGAATAAATCGAACTAATCGTTAGATAAGGCATGAACGGCAAAAAAGCAAAATAATTAAATTAAGATGACCTCTGCCACTGATATAATAAAGAATTTGGATTCAAAGCATTTCTTGCATCCATGGCAAGACTGTAGTTCTGAATCGTCAGATTATAATATGATTGTCCGGTCAGAAGGCATCTATTTATACGATGCAAATGGTAACAAATATATCGATGGACCAGGGGGGATGTGGTGCGTAAATATTGGTTATGGAAGAAAAGAAATAGCTAAAGAAATTGCATCCCAATGCGAGAAACTACCATATTCTAGCCCATGGTTTTCTAGTACAGAACCGGCGGCTCGCCTATCTCACAAACTATCAACCCTTACACCTTCAGATCTAAACACAGTATTTTTCACCACCTGTGGTTCAACAGCCTTGGATAGTGCAATTAGGTTTGTACATTTTTATTTCAACTGCCTAAACCAAAACGAAAAAAAAATAATTATTGCACGGGAAAAAGGTTATCATGGGTCAACATTGCTTTCATCAAGCATTTCTGGAAAGGAGCGGGATAAAAGATACCTTGATACGATAGGTACAGGAATTGAATTTGTATCAGATGTGAATCCCAATCTAAGAAATTCTGAAACTTCAGAAAAAGAGTGGTGTGAGGCAAAAGTCTCAGAACTGGAAAAAAAGATTTTAGATGTTGGCCCTGACAAAGTGGCAGCTTTTGTAGCTGAACCCGTGTTAGCTTCGGGAGGAGTGATACTGCCTCCTGAAGGTTACCACCGAATGACTTGGGAAGTGTGTAAAAAGTACAATATATTGTATATTTCCGATGAAGTCGTAACTGGTTTCGGAAGACTTGGACACTGGTTTTCTTCAGAGAAAATCTTTGACTTTGTTCCAGACATTATAACATGTGCAAAGGGCTTAACTTCGGGTTATATTCCAATGGGCGCTACAATTATCTCCGACTCTCTAATGAAAGATATAAAAGCAAGTAAGAATAATAATGAGCTTTTGTTTGCCAACGGTTTTACATATTCCGGACATCCTGTAGCAGCAGCAGCAGCACTGAAAACAATTGAAATTATGGAGAACGAGGAAATATTGAAGCATGTTCAAGAAATAACTCCCCATTTTCAGAAACGCATCAAGGATCTTGGAGAAAAATATAACTGCATTCAACATGCAAGGGGGATTGGACTTTTAGGTTGCTTAGAAGGTCATAGTGATAAAAACCTCAATGAGGGTGATCGTTTAGCTTTTGACCACCACTTTGGTTCAATTATTGACAAAGCCGCTGAAAAAAGAGGTTTACTACTTAGGCCTATAATTAATATGTGTGTATTCTCACCACCACTTATTATTACAAAAACAGAGATTGACTTGATGTTCGACATTCTAGATGATGCAGTTTTGGAGGTTGAAAAACATTTTCAATAAATTTCATGATGAAAATACTTTATGTAAGTATAATAAATATTTCATTTTGAAAAATTTTTTATTCGTAATTTGGGAGGAGAATATGAATTTAAAACCTGTAAGTATTCTAGCATTTATTAGTTCATTATTTTTTGCGAACCTAGCAGTAGCTGCAGATAGTGAGCTGATTGTTTTTGATTGGGGTGGATATGAAGACCCCGGCTTTTTTGGAACTTACGTAGAAAAGTATGGGGATTCACCTACTTATTCTTTCTTTTCTGATGAAGAGGAAGCTTTTCAAAAGGTGAGAGCTGGATTTAGAGCTGATCTTGGTCACCCTTGTTCCCAGTCAGTAGTAAAATGGCGCAATGCCGATATCATTGTTCCAATTGATACTAGTCGACTAAAGAACTGGGGAAAAGTAGATCCAGGATTTGCGGGGATGGAAGGTTTTCAAGTAGACGGTGTTCAGTGGGCACTTCCTATTGACTGGGGTGCAACTGCCCTAACATATAATGCGGATGAAGTAACTGAAGCTGAGGCAAGCTCCTTGTATGCATTTGCTGATCCAAAATTCAAAGGTCGGGTTTCCATCATTGATAACGTCGACGATGCTTATGCTCTTGGTTTTTTAGCAATAGGTGTAATGGATTGGACCAAAGCATCCGATGATGACTTTAAAAAAGCTTCCGACTTCTTAAGAAAAGTTCATAAGAATGTAAGGCAGTACCATGCCGATGGAGCAGAAGGTTCAGCACTCATGAAGAGTGGTGAAATCCTCTTAGAATGGACTTGGAATGAAGTTGCATTTACTCTTGGTTGGGAAGAAGATGCTCCTAAAGTTGTCTTTAACAGAGGAACCAAAGAAGGATCATCGACTTGGGTCTGCGGTTATACTATGATGAAGGATGCTCCAGGCTCAGAACAAAAAGCTTATGACTTTCTAGATGCATGGTTAGAAGATGCCTCTGCTGCTTACATGCTAACTGAGTGGGGTTACGGTCATACAAACAAAGAAGTCATGGCAACCGTCGGAAAAGAAAACGGTTGGGAACCTCTAGAGAGTTATACAAAAGGTTCTTTGTTTCAAAAGCCATCTGCTCCAGAATTGAGAGAAAGAATGATTAAAGAGTTTGAACTAATCAAATCTGGATTTTAACTAACCTTAGAAACGGGAATAGGTGATAAAAATCACCTATTCCTCAAAAAAACCCACAAGATCTTCCTCATCCCATATAAACTTAACCTCATCCCCAATTTGAGGATTGGGAGCATTCTTCAAATCAGAGGTAGAAACTGTTATAGCATTTTCCCCGTCTTTGAATCTCAAATTAAATAATTTTGTTTCGCCAAGAAATGATTTTTCGTAAACTATAGCAGATACTGCCCTATCTGCTTCTTTATCATCATGGGCAATTAACTTGAATTTCTCGGGTCTAATGCCAACTGAAAGTTTTGAGCCCTCCATGCCAAAAACACTTTCTTTTTCCAATCTGATTGTTCCCAAGTTCTGATTTACCGCTATAATAGAATTGTCTTTTCTTCCTGATATTTCTGCATTAAAAAAATTCATACTCCCTATAAAAGATGCTACTCTTTTAGTTCTGGGTTTATTGTAAATTTCTTCCGGTGTTGCTACTTGATCCACATTTCCATCAAACATCACCCCAACCCTATCGCTCATGGTAAGAGCCTCTGTTTGATCATGTGTGACTAAGACAAAGGTAATACCAACGGATTTTTGTAACTGCCTTAATTCAAACTGCATTTGTTCTCTGAGATTTTTATCCAATGCAGATAAAGGTTCATCGAGCAACAACACTCTAGGTTTTAATATTAGGGCACGAGCCAAGGCCACTCTCTGCCTTTGACCTCCAGACAGTGCTGTTGATGACCTATTATCAAGTCCATCTAAACCTACTAGACTTAGTGTCTCCCTTACTTTTTTCTGTACTAAGTTTTTATCCAATTTACTATTTCTTAAGCCATACCCTACATTTTCTGCCACGTTTAGGTGTGGGAAGATGGCATAATTTTGAAAAACCATGTTAGTTGGTCTCTTATTAGGTGGAACAGAATTTACAACTTTGTCATTTATTAAAACATCCCCCATTTCAGGAACCTCAAATCCAGCAATTACTCTAAGCAGAGTAGTCTTTCCACATCCTGAAGGACCAAGTAGTGAAAAAAATTCGCCTTCTTTAATCCCTATAGAAACATCATTCACCGC
>JAAZYV010000005.1 GCA_014239455.1 Paracoccaceae bacterium
AAGATCAACTGTTATGGGGCGACCTGTGAAATTTGAATTAGCAATAACGCGCTTTAGCGCTCCTTCAAGTTCTCTAACATTGGACCTTACTTTTTGAGCGATGAAAAAAGCAGACTCTTCATCAAGTTCTTGTTCCATTTGCTTTGATTTGCTTAAGAGTATGGCAACTCTAGTCTCAAGCTCTGGTGGTTCAATAACTACAGGTAGTCCCCATCCTAACCTTGATTTTAATCTATCTTCTAGACCGTCTATTTCTTTAGGATATCTGTCACAAGTCAAAATCATTTGACTGCCCTTTTCCAACAAAGAATTAAATGTATGGAAGAGTTCTTCTTGGGATTGTTCTTTTTTTGCAAAAAATTGTATGTCATCGATTAAAAGAGCATCTAAAGACCTGTAGTGTTGTTTAAATTCACTAATTGCTCCTAATTGAAGCGATTTTACCATATCACTCACAAACTTCTCAGAATGAACATATGCTATTTTCTTTGTAGGGTCTTCTTGTTTAAGCTGATTCCCTACTGCATGCATTAGGTGAGTTTTTCCTAACCCCACACCTCCATAGATAAAGAGTGGATTATAAGAATTTTTTAACCCACTGGCTATTTGCCTAGAGGCGGCCAAAGCAATATGATTAGATTTTCCCTCAACAAAGGTACTAAAGTTAAAGGAAGCGATAAGATTGCTTTTAATACTCTTGTACTCTTTTTCAATATTTTTTTGACTGTTTAGTTGTTTTATACCGTTGTTATTAGCCGCAAGAGGCCTATTTGATGTCACCTCGAAGGCTAAATTAAGATCTGCGTTGCTTGTTATGGCAGAAAGCCTCTCCTCTATAGATATACCGTAATTTTGTTCTACCCAATCTGAAATAAACTTATTAGGAGACAAAACTGTGTAAGAAAGAGGCGTAGAGCCAGAGTTTTCTTCTAAAAGCAAGGGGGCTATCCAAGTTGAATACTCTTCAATAGGAAGGTCTTTTTCCAGAGTTTTCTTACACTCATTCCAAAAATATAACTCAGACATAAAATCTGATTATATATACATTTATTAAGTTATCCACAGCATAACAACAATTATTTATTGTGTATAACCTGTGCATATATTGTTTCTTTATTTTTTCTTGTCAATTTGTACCAAAAAACCTATTATGCTCACCCGTTTATTAGTTTAAACAGAGTAAGAGCATGAAAAGAACATATCAGCCTAGCAAAATAAAAAGAGCCAGAGTACACGGTTTTAGGGCCAGAAACGCTACAGTGGGCGGCAGAAGGATTCTTAGCAATAGAAGGAAAAAGGGAAGACAATCTCTTACGGTCTAATTTTTCATGGGAGTAAAGCGCTCCATACCAGCCTCTCAGGGTTTTGCAGAGATATTCTCTAATCCCAAGAAAAAAGTATCAACCAAACATTTTCTGCTTCTCTCTAAAGAAAATTCATTGGGCGTCGCCAGAATAGGGGTTGCAGTTAGAAAGGTGGACATTAAACTTGCGGTTCAAAGAAATAAAATTAAAAGAAAAATTAAGGGGAGTTTTGAATTAAACACTTTAAACTTACCTCCTTTAGATTATGTGGTTTTTGTGAGAAGAAATATATCCTCAAGCGAAGACCTTATAAAAAAGGAACTGACTGAACTTTGGGATAAAATTAGAGAGTCTTAGATGAAAAAAGTATTTATATTTTTAATATCAACATACCAAAAATTTATAAGCCCGCTTATGGGGCCAAGTTGTCGTTTCCATCCAACTTGTTCAGAATATTCCCTACAAGCTATAAATAAATTTGGCGCCTATAAAGGAGGGCTCTTGTCTGCAAAAAGAATATTAAAGTGCAACCCTTGGGGCGGCAGCGGAATAGATCCAATACCAGGAGAAAAACATAATGGATGTAGTTAAGACTGGTCTTATGGTTTGCATAGGGGTGGTGCTCTATTACCTTCTTTTGCAATGGCCCTCTTCAAGCCCAGTTGTAGGGCAGGGTGATGATATTTTAATCAATGAAATAATAGATCAAAATGATAGTGAAGACTTACTTTCACCTCTTGAAAAAGAGGAACAAATCACAATAAACCCTCTAACTAAAATTTCTATTAATGCAGAGAAAAATAATTTATTAGTTGTTGAAAACGACATACTTTCCGTTGGCATTGACGGCCCTACGGGCAGGTTTATTTCTTCAACTCTTAAACAGATAAAAAACTCTAAGAATGGAGAGACCTCTTTCAGTTTATTTGGCCCTACTGGTACTAATTTTTATTTTGCAAACAGTGGATTTTTTACAAAAACTCAAGGTTATTTAAAGCCAAATTTTACTAAAAGCACCTCCTTTAGTGGTGATGCTGGCTCTACGATTTATGAGTTAGAGGGGGCTGCTTCCGGCCTTCTTTTTAAAAGAATAATTACCCTATACCCTGAAAAATACTTCGTCAATGTAGAGGATATTATTACCGGAAGTCTTGGTGAGGTTGGTGTCGAAATT
>JAAZYV010000027.1 GCA_014239455.1 Paracoccaceae bacterium
CAAAACGATCTAATGCTGCGTGCTTTGACATGCTCTCTCCTGTAATAAACTAGTGCTATTATCTCTTTAGAAAAAATAAAAAGGAAGGTCAATGCCCAAAAAATGGAAGACATTGGATACCAAACAAATTTTTGGAAACAAAGTTTTTGGACTTAGAGAAGATAAAGTCTTATCTCCCAAAACAGAAAACACCCATCCAGTATGGGTCATGGATGCACCGACCTGGATAAATATCATTCCCATTACAAAAGAGCAGAAGGTAATCATGATTAAACAGTATAGATTTGGTAGCCAAGACATCTCATTAGAAATTCCAGGGGGAATGGTAGATGCAGGAGAGGATGCTTTATCAGCTGCTATACGTGAATTGAAGGAAGAAACTGGTTACGGGTCTGATAAAGTGCATGAAATAGGAAAAATTTCTCCTAACCCAGCTTTAATGTCTAACCACACTTATTCATACGTTGCCTATAATGTGGAGAAGATAGGAGACCAGCAATTGGATAACATGGAAGATATTGAAGTGATAGAAGTTGATTTAGACAAAATTCCAAATTTAATAGCAGATGGAGAAATTGATCATTCATTAGTCGTTTCAGCTTTTTACTTGCTGGACCAATTTGAGAAATAATAAGTACTATGCCGTCTGAAAATCCTGAAACCTGTAAAGATAAATTACTTTACTTCTCACCAAGTGAAAAACATTTCTCCTACTTCACCGACAGCTTGATCTATATCTGTGATCACAATTCTGAAGGATCAATGGGGATTATCGTCAACAGGTCTACAAACATAAAAACGATAGACTTATTTAACAGTTTGAAATTAAAAGCGGTATCGGATTTAAGCCAACAAAATTTACTTTTGGGAGGCCCAGTAAATCCGGATGCCGTTTTTGTACTTCATGGCAAACCTTTAAAGTGGGATAGCACAGTAAAAGTAACTGAAGAAATTGCTTTAACTACATCCGGGGATATTCTTGAGTCTATTGCTTCTGGGGATGGCCCTTTAAATTACTTAATAGCTTTAGGTTATTCTGGCTGGAATCCAAAACAATTAGATGAAGAATTAGCGGAAAATGTATGGATTCAATCCCCTGCTGACTACGATATAATTTTTAATACGCCAGCCAAAGATCAAGTTGATGCCTTGTCAAAGAAAGTAGGCTTTGATTTAAGGATGGTAAGCCCTGATTTTGGCAACGCTTAATAAAGTCATGCAGAAGATTTTAGTAACTTTATTTCTTAGCCTGTTATTTTTCTCTTGCTCAGAGCAAGTTTATGAGTATGAAGAAATGGTTCGCCAAGAATTAAAAGCCACCAATCAGACTATGACTGAAGTGGAGATTAAAAAATGGGCCATTTATCTATCCAAGTGGAGTGAACCTAATTTTTATCAAGCGACCATAGAAGAATTTAAGAAAGTTGATTTGAAAAACTTTCCTAAGAAAAACTCCATCCTATTCATAGGCAGTTCTAGCATTGTTTATTGGAAGACTTTGAAAGAAGATATGTTTCCTCATGAAGTTTTAAACAGGGGGTTTGGAGGCGCGCATATTGCGCATATAAACAATCATTTTTCTGAAGCGGTTAGTCCTTATGAGCCTAAAGGAATAGTTTTCTTCTGCGGTACCAATGATTTAGCGGCATTAAAATCTACAGACGAAGTTTTTAATGATTTTCTTATTTTCTTTAAGAAAGTAAAAGTGACTCTGCCGAACACAAAGATATTTGCTATAGGCATAAAACCGAGCATTGCAAGATATCATCTGAGAGATAAACAATTAATTATAAATAACTTAATTGCAGAACTTGCCGAGAATGAGAAAAACCTAATCTATATAGATGTATGGGATGAAATGCTTTTAGAAGATGGAAAAGCTAACCCAAGTTTATTTGTAGAGGATGGTCTTCATATGAATGAAAATGGCTATCGTATTTGGAAAGGTCTAGTTAAGCCCCATTTAGACAAAAATTTTAAACCCC
>JAAZYV010000025.1 GCA_014239455.1 Paracoccaceae bacterium
ACTTCTTCTCCAAGAAACCCCCAGCTCTTCGTTGGGGTTTCTTTTGCTTTAGCCGTAATTTAATTTACTAAAACCAACTCTTGTTGTTTTTGCGTTTTTCCAATCTTTAGCAATTAATGTTTTTACGAAGATCTTTTTTTAACACGAAATTCCCTAGCTAAACCGCAGTTTCACTTGTTTTTAAACCTAATTTGTGGCCTTCAAATCACAGATTCAATAACAGTTCATATAAATAGAAGAAAAAATAACACTATACTAAAAAGAAGGATTGAAATTACCCTCAAATTCGTTGTACTCAATAGTAAGGCTTAGATTGAAAGTCTTAAAGAGAGTTTAAAAAGGGTGGAAAAAATGACAAACAAACCAATGACTAAAAGCCAACTTGTAGCCAATCTAGCAGAATCTACTGGTTCTGACAAAGCATCAGCAAATAGAATGATCGATGCCTTATCTGCAATAATTAGCAAAGAAGTTGCAGGCGGAGGTGCCGTAACCCTACCAGGAATAGGAAAGTTTTCTTGCCGAGCCCGCCCAGAAAGAATGGTGCGAAATCCAGCTACTGGAGAACAGATGAAAAAGGCTGCTGATAGAGTAGTTAAAGTTTCAATAGCAAAAGCACTCAAAGACGTAATTAATCCTTAAAATTCAAATATCCAGAAAAGCCACATTAACACGTGGCTTTTCGCATCTAATTTGCTTCAAAAAACAAAAAATACATGGAACCAAAATCCGTGCTTCTGGGCCTGGTATTTGTCATGCTTTGGTCAAGTGCATTCACTTCAGCTAAAATTATCGTGGAATATGCACCCCCCTTGTTAGCATTAGGGGTTAGGTTTTTTTTGACTGGTCTATTTGGTTTAACTATCTCAAGAATTTTTTTTACAAAAACAAGCTTGAACCGGCTTGAATGGCTTTCTTTGATAGGTTTTGGTATTTGTCAAAACAGTATATATTTGGGTCTTAATTTTGTTGCCATGGGAAATATTGATGCCTTCTTGGCCGTCATAATAGCAAGCTTGCTACCTATATTTGTGGCCATAATTTCATGGATTACACGAATAGAAAAAATTGGTTTCCTAGGAATTGTTGGAATGCTTTGCGGTTTAATTGGGTGCTGGATCATATTAAGTCAGAAAATCTTAATTCATTCAAACCTAATCGGAATAATTATGTGCTCAATAGGCGCACTGGCTCTTGCGTTGGCCACATTATTAGTTAGAAATACCATCTCCCAGAAAAGTCAGCTCCTAAGAATAGTCAGTCTCCAAATGCTTGTTGGAGGTTTTCCATTAATTTTAATATCCTTCATTATAGAATCTTGGAATGTCCAATTTTCAACCTCGTTTGTTCTAGCTTTTCTGTATACTTGTTTATTTCCAGGTTTAATTGCAACTATAATTTGGTTTAACTTGGTCAGAGAAGAAGGCGTAATTCGAGCATCTTCATTCCACTTTTTAAATCCACCTATGGGAGTTTTAATAGCTGTATTAATTTTAGCTGAAAACATTACAACCAACGATATTTTGGGCATAATCACTTTAATGTTAGCAATCGCATTAATACAAATATCAAAGGTCACCAAAAATCTAAAAATCTAGATTTGAAACATTTAAGGCCTGTTCCTGTATGAAAATACGCCTTGGTTCAACATCATCGCCCATCAAATCAGAAAAAGTGCTCTTTTCCTCTGTAGTGTGTCTTATTTGCACCTGTAAAAGGCTTCTCGCAGCTGGATCAAGGGTTGTTTCCCATAATTGATCTGCATTCATTTCACCTAATCCCTTATACCTTTGTAAGCTTAAACCTTTTTCACCCTCTTTCAAAATTAAGTTTAATAACTCTGAAGGCGAATTAACTTTGCAGTCTTTCTCTTTTTTCTGATAGATTACCTCTTTTTCAAATATTTCAAGCATTTCATCCTTTAGTCTGTGAAGCATGTCGGCTTCTTTTTGAGTTAAAGTTTCATTATCAAGAATATATTTCTGAGTTACTCCCCTGAGAGTGCGATGAATTTCCAATTCATTTTCTTCATTATAGTTGCAAATCCAACCCTTCTCAAATTCTGTTGAAATTAAATCTAGTCGGGCAGCAATTTTTTTCCCTATGTCCTTTTTCTCCACCGGAGGAAGATCAGGTCTCAAACCACCGGCCATTGCAACTTGCTCAAAAATAAACCTTGGAACTTTCGGATTTAAATTGGTTAACAGCTTAGTAATTCGTTTTGTCAATACAACTACTCGTTTTAAATCAGCTCCCGCTACACTTGAACCCTCACCAAAATTCAGCGTTGCTTCCTCAACACCCATTTCTATTAGATGATTCTGGAGTGCTGCATCATCCTTAAGATAAACTTCTGATTTCCCTCGGTTAACCTTATATAATGGTGGCTGGGCTATATAAAGATAGCCTTCTTTTACTAAATCTTCCATTTTGCGATAAAAAAAAGTCAATAGTAGAGTCCGAATGTGAGCACCATCGACATCTGCATCAGTCATGATTATTATTTTATGATATCTCAGTTTGGATATATCGAATTCATCTGCAATACCAGTACCTAAAGCTGTAATTAAAGTGCCTATTTCTTGACTGGAAAGCATTCGATCATTTCTGGCCTTTTCGACATTCAATATTTTTCCTCTTAAAGGCAATACTGCCTGGTTTACTCTTGTTCTTCCCTGCTTGGCACTACCACCAGCACTATCGCCTTCAACAATAAATAATTCAGATTTGGTAGGATCTTTTTCTTGGCAGTCAGCTAATTTACCAGGTAAGTTAGCTATATCCATTGCACTCTTTCTACGGGTAAGTTCTCTAGCCTTCCTAGCAGCCTCCCTTGCTAATGCAGATTCAACTATCTTTGAAATGATAATCTTTGCCTCTGAAGGATTTTCTTCAAACCATTCTGAAATTTTCTCACTCAAAAAACTTTCTACCGCAGGTCTAACTTCCGAAGAAACTAGTTTGTCTTTTGTTTGAGATGAAAATTTTGGATCTGGAACCTTTACTGATAAAACACACGTGAGGCCCTCTCTTGAGTCATCACCAGATAAAGACACTTTATCTTTCTTTCCGGACCCGATTTGCGAAAAATATGTATTGATTGTGCGAGTTAATGCACCTCTTAACCC
The DNA here is from genome assembly GCA_014239455.1 of Paracoccaceae bacterium. Classification (GTDB taxonomy): domain Bacteria; phylum Pseudomonadota; class Alphaproteobacteria; order Rhodobacterales; family Rhodobacteraceae; genus CACIIZ01. The sequence continues at coordinate 3,129 of JAAZYV010000025.1, forward strand.
AGCCAAATGTGTTCCTCCATCCTTTTGTGGTATAGTATTAGTAAAAGGGAAAACATTTTCATTATAACCATCATTCCACCAAAGTGCGGCATCAATTTGGATGTTATCTCTCGTGCCCGAAACAAAGATAGGTTCCATAATCAAAGATGAGCGTGATTTATCTATATATTTTACAAATTCACATACCCCCCCATCATACTGCATCTTGATATTTTTATTTTCCTTCTGCCGCTCGTCTACCAAAATAATTGTTAATCCTGCATTAAGAAAGGCTAGTTCTCTTAGTCTTGCCTCCAATGTCTTAAAACTAAAATTGATGTTTGAAAAAATATCTGCAGAAGGGCGGAAAGTCACTTGGGTGCCTGACCTTGATTTAGCTGGACCAACAACCTCCAAGGGTTTCACAGTTGCACCATTTTCAAAAAGTGCTATGTGTTCCCTATCATCCCGCCAAATTCTAAGTTCCAGATGCTCTGATAGAGCGTTTACAACAGAAACTCCTACTCCGTGCAGGCCTCCAGAAACTTTGTATGAGTTCTGATCAAATTTACCACCAGCATGTAATTGCGTCATGATAACTTCTGCAGCAGAAACACCTTCCTCAGGATGGATATCAGTGGGGATTCCACGTCCATTGTCAACGACGGTCACATTAGAACCTCCCGTTAGAGAAACAGTAATTTCATTACAATGTCCTGCTAAAGCTTCATCTACACAATTATCCACGACTTCATACACCATGTGGTGCAAACCAGATCCATCATCTGTATCCCCTATATACATTCCGGGACGTTTCTTGACAGCTTCCAGTCCTTTCAGGACCTTTATTGAATCTGCGTCGTAACTATTATCTATCTGCTCATTTTTCACTATAAATTCCTCATTATCATCGTAAACAATTTCTATTGCTATGTCACTCCTCAGAAACCGTTTATTTCTTATTAGCAAAAGTTTTAGTTAATAAAGCAGCCTATGCCTTCTGCTGTATATTTCAAATCAATGAAAAGAGAATCAAGATTTAGGTCTTGAAAACTACGCCTTTCAGTTCCTGTAGCAAATATTTGGGCCTTAATTTTCTGCAACTGACAAAACAAGTTTGCTAGATTAGCTTGGTCTAAATGGGCGACTATTTCATCCAACAAAATAATTGGAGGTTTACCAAATTGATTACATATCGCTAAAGCATTTGCAACAAACAAGGAGAGCAAAAGTGATTTTTGCTCTCCGGTGGAACAATATTTGGCTTCTATATTCTTGGCACTATGTCTTACTAATAAATCAGATCTATGGGGACCTATTAGTGTCCTACCAGAAATTCTGTCTTTTGCCCGGCCATTGACTAAAGCTTCAAGAAAATCTTCAGAATTTGAAATTTCTGGCGGGCTTAAATGCATTTCCAGGTACGGAAAAAATGATTCCACTTCTTTGATATTTTTTGCTTGAAGTAAAATATCAATAACTTTTCTCCTATTACTATCAATTCTATATCCCACTTCAGCTAATTGCTTTTCAATAGCTAAAAACCAAGAAGTATCAGTTTCATTATTTTTGAGAAGTTGATTCCGTTGGCGCAAAGCACGATCATAGAATAGACAATCTTTTGGATGGTTTGGGAAAAAACTCATCACTATTCTGTCTAGGAATCTTCGTCTTTCAGAGGACCTGCCAGTCCACAAACGATCCATTGCAGGCGTTAGCCAAATGATTTTCAACACACTTCCAACATAAATTAAAGGTTTTCTTTTCCCATCTACTCTAACAATTTTTTTGCCATTATTTTCTTCACCTATTTCTATTTCAAGAAACTCTTTTTCAACTTCAAATAAAGAAAAAACATTCCAATTGCCTAAATTCGAAATGGCTCTTAATTCATCAGAATTAGCAAAACGTAATCCTCTGCCAGGAGAAAACAATGATATTGCTTCTAGAATATTTGTTTTACCTATCCCATTAGGCCCAGAAAAAAAAATAAAATTTGAGTTGAAATCCAAATTCAAGCTCTCATGGGACCGAAAATTTCTCAACCTCAAGCTTCTTAAATGCTGATTATCCACGAGTCGGCCTTCAAGTTATTCTATACTCTCATAGGCATTACTACATAGATAGAACCAGTATCATCAACATCCTGCATCAAAGCAGGGTCACCTGACGATTGGAAACTAAATTCAACTCTTTCGCTATCAACCTGCGAGGTCAATTCCTGTAAATACCTAGCGTTGAAACCAATCTCTAATGGTTCATCTGAGTAATCAACCAATAATTCATCCTCTGCTTTTCCATTTTCTGGAGAATTAACTGAAAGATGTAATTTGCCTGAGCTGAGAGATAATTTTACCGCACGGGACCTGTCTGAACTCACTGTTGAAACACGATCTACCGCCTCTGAAAACTCTGCTGCATTAACTTTCATTTTTTTTCATTGTTTACAGGTATAACTCTCTTATAATCTGGAAATGTTCCATCTACAACTTTTGAAGTTAGGGTCAAATTCTGATTTGAAAATCTGATTTTATTATTTGATACTGAAATAGAGATCTCATCGTTTCCCGTTTCCAGTACCATTCTTAATTCAGAAACTGTTTTTTTAGGAACTATTACGCCACTGAATGACTTCATACCTTCAGGCGGATCAACATCTATTTGAGCCAATCTATGGCCATCTGTTGCTACTGCCCGTAAAAAATGACTCCCTCCTTCTTCACATGGATGAAAATATACACCGTTTAGGTAATATCGAGTCTCTTCTGAAGACATAGCAAACTTTGATTTATCAAAAAGCCTCTTGATAACTTTAGCGGCAGCAACAAATTCGTTTTCATATTCTTCAGAAGCCATAACTGGAAAATCTTCTTTCGGCAAAGTAGAAAGAAAAAAACGCGATTTAGATGCTGAAATTTCTAACTGATTAGAACCTGCATCCCCAATTAATTGTATTAGGGATCCATCAGGAAGTTTTCTGACAATTTCATGAAAGGTATTTGCCCCAACAGTTAAAGCCCCAGGAATTTCAACAACCGCCTTCACTTTATCCAAAACTTCTATGTCTAAATCTGTAGTACGCAAAAATAATTGATCATCCCGAGCCTCAATCAACACATTTGAAAGAATGGGAATTGTTGTCCTTTTTTCAACAATGGATTGTACTCTTCCCATAGCTTTGAAAAGTTCAGTTTGTTCAATACTAGCCTTCATAACATACCGTCCAAAAATCCCACTCAGATTCTACTACTAAAATTAACCTATTTTCAATTGAATTCTAACTTAAGCTTCTAACATTCTTCTGAGGATTTCTACTTCCTCGGCTATTTGCAGATCTTTATATTTTAAATCTTCAATTCTCTTAACAGCATGAATTACTGTGGTGTGATCACGGCCTCCAAATCTCCGGCCTATCTCGGGCAAAGATTTAGAAGTGAGTGTCTTTGCTAAAAACATGGCCACTTGTCTAGGTCTAGAAACTACTCTTGATCTTCTTGCTGAAATCATGTCGCTCATTCGAAGATTGTAATGTTCTGAAACCTTTCTAATAATTTCATCTATTGTAACCTTCCTTTCAGATATTCTTAGAATATCAGCTAAACACTCTTGGGCCATATCAATGTCTACTTCCCTACCTACTAATGAAGCATAAGCATAAAGCCTAGTAAGAGAACCTTCTAAAACACGAACATTCGAAGAAATCCGATGAGCTAGAAATTCCAAAATCCCAGAACCAATCTGAATACCAGGGTGAAGTTTACTTTGAACTTCAACCTTTGACTGAAGAATACCCAGCCTCAATTCATAATCTGTTGGGTGCAAATCTACTACCAGCCCCCATGCCAATCTTGATTTAATCCGTTCTTCCAGACCGTCTATTTCTCCTGGTGCTCTATCCGCTGAAATAACAATTTGTTTTCCATGTTCAACAAGGGCATTAAATGTATGAAAAAACTCATCTTGGGTGCTTTCCTTTCCAGCAATGAACTGAACATCATCAACCATAAGAATATCGACCGAGCGAAACAACTCCTTAAACCCATGCATGTCCTTAAATCTTAGCGCTTGAACAAAACGATACATGAACTGTTCAGCGGAAAGATATAACATTCTTGCATTTGGATTTCTATTTTGTGTTTGCCAAGCTATTGCATGCATAAGATGCGTCTTGCCTAACCCAACACCACCATATAAGAAAAGCGGGTTGAATGTTACCGAACCTCCTTCAGCAACTCTCCTTGCTGCAGCATGAGCCAACTCATTAGGCTTTCCCACAACGAAAAGATCAAAAGTAAACCTTTTATCAAGGGGCGAAGATGGTAATTCAATATCAGTAGAATTAGTAGAAATTGCTTTAGCCAATACCTTATCTCTCTTTTGAGTAATTTCTTCTGCAGAATTTTCTAACTCTTTTTGTTCTCCCTTTTGATTTTCAATTTCGAAAATTAAGGTATCTACTTTGAGGCTTTCTTTACTAAAACATTTTATTATTATTTCACTATAATTGGTTTCTATCCAGTTTGCGATAAAACTGCTGGGAACATGAAATGTGACTTTGCCTCCTTCGCATTTTATATAGTTAAGAGAGTTTATCCAATTATTAAATATGCCCGCACCCAATTCTTTTTGAAGTAAAGATCGAACATTTTGCCAATTTTTGTCCATTTAACACCCTTTAATTCGATTTATAGTTGCTTCCATGGCAAATTCGAATACTTCCAACCATTAAGAGTTCCTCTCTTCAAACCTTCAGAAAGATCCCCTTCAAATCCATATCTAACATTCACACAAAATATGTCATCAAATTCTTTATGAGAATGTTGGATAAAATTGTTCACTTCCGATGCTGCCTGCAAAGATCTAGCACCAGAACGACAAAGGAAATATATATTCTTGGCCTTATCAAGGTTCACTCTCCTCAAAAAAGTTTCCAAAAATTCTGGGTTTTTTTTCATTTCTGGAAAGCTAGCCCATTCACAAAATATGACCTCGTTATGCATGTCTAAAGAATAAGGAATGCCAACAAAGTTCCACTCTGCATGACTTCTCACATCCACTAAAAAGCTACTCTTGCAACCCACTAGTTTTTCATAGGCCCTATCAGGGTCTATCTCATCGATGCCATTTTGGGATTTTTGATCATTCAACTGATTATCCAACCAATGCTCCTATTCATGACATTTTTGTGTTCTTAAATTCAGCAACATTTTGTTTCGATTAAAATCCTTTTACAGGAAAAATTCAAAAGAATCGTTTTCCCTTATCTAAGATTAAACTTTGCTAACAGTAGGAGCAATAGGACCGAATAGCGAACATCAAAAAAATTTAAAATTTATTTGAATGTAGAGGATCTATTTGGCTATGGCTTTCACTCTAGATGACAAACGAGAGAGTGTTCTACTGACAGTGTTTTTATGGAATAACCCCTTAGTCACTCCTCTCATCATTTCTGGCTGCGCCGCTTTTAAACATTCTGCAGCACCCTTTGGATCTCTTGCCTCAATTGCTTCTTCCACTCTTCTAATGAAAGTTCTTATTCTCGATCTCCTAGATTTTTTTATCTCAGTTCGCTTAATTGTTTGTCGAACTCTTTTTTTTGCAGAAACGGAATTTGCCATAGATAAACTCTCTGTCAGTAAACAATTACGTGGTGCTTACACAGACTTTTAGATCAAGTCAATCAATATAAACTATTTGTCCGTAAACTTAGGACTCCTTTTTTCAATGAATGCTGCCATGCCTTCTTTCTGATCATCTTTACCAAATAGTGAGTGGAATTTCCTTCGCTCAAATAGTATACCTGTCGACATATTAGTTTGCTCTGAAAGCTTGATGGCCTCTTTTATAGCTAGGATAGTTAATAAAGATTTCTCTGATATTTTTCTCGCTAAATCCAAGGCGCCTAGTTCCAATTCTTCTTCTGGCATTACTCTACTAACTAATCCCACTCTCTCTGCTTCATGAGCGCCCATGTATCTGCCCGACAAATGCATGTCCATTGCTTTTGATTTTCCAACTGCCCTAGGTAATCTCTGTGTTCCTCCAATGCCAGCCATCACCCCCAAATTGATCTCAGGTTGGCCAAATTTTGCCGTATCAGAAGATAAAATGATGTCACACATCATTGCTAGTTCACAACCACCACCTAATGCATAACCAGAAACCGCAGCTATAAGAGGTTTTCTAAATGATGAAATGATATCATGTTCCTCGGTAAAAAAATCCTCCAAAAACATCTCTACAGAATCTTTTTTTTCCATTTCTTTTATGTCAGCGCCAGCAGCAAAAAATTTATCTTTTCCTGCAAGTACTACAACTCTAACCTTAGAGTCCTTGTCAGCACTGCTTAGCACTGAGCACAGTTCAGAAAGCATTTTTTTGTTTATAGCGTTAAGTGATTCTGGACGGTTCAACCTGATCAACAAAACAGAATCATGATCTTCTAATAATATTGTTTCATATGCCATTTTTTTCTTAAAAATCCTCTTTAATTTCAACAATCTTTATCACAATGAATAAGTTAATTTGTGGGGCCAAAACCTGCAAGAAATATTGCTTAGTATTATTTCTGACATTCTGAACAAAAAAAAGTCGACCTTCCTGACTGATTTACTCGCTGAACACTAGAACCACATTCATCTCTTTTGCATTTAATACCTTCTCTAGAATAGACACTAAAGCTATTCTGAAAATAACCCAAGTCTCCTCCTACCTTTTTAAAGTCTCTGAGAGACGATCCTCCTGCTTCAATTGCTTTCCTCAATATCTCTCTAATCGAATTTGCTAACACCTCACATTCAAAATTATCAATCTTTAAACATAGCCTGAAAGGGGAAATTCTTGATTCCCATAATATCTCACATGCGTAAATATTACCTAACCCCGCCAATAACTTCTGATCCATGAGAGCTGTTTTTATATAGGATTTTTTATTTTTTATAGAAGATTTCAAAACTTCAGAAGAAAAATGATTCGTAAGTGGTTCTGGGCCTAGTTTAGAAAGCCACTGGTGTGAGCTAATTATCTCTGATTTGAATATATCAATAGCACCAAATCGTCTCACATCATTATAAGTTATCCGTTTTTGGTCAGAAAAATCAATTATAATATGATCATGAGGTCCGGTAGGTTTAACCGTGTGAAAAAAAACCCCCATCTCTTTTGGTTTTTTTGAGTCTTTTTTTTCCTTTGATGTGTCTGAAACTAAAATCCTACCAGACATCCCAAGGTGCATTATTAATATATTGCCCGTATTAAGCTTAAAAAGTAAGAATTTTCCCCTTCTATTTAGCTCCTCAATTATAGAACCTTCCAACTTATCTTTAATTCCAAAAGGTATTTGCCATCTTAAATTTTCCCGAAATTGATGATATCTTAAAATGCGGTTACCAACGACATGAGGTCTCAACCCACGGCAAACTGTTTCTACTTCTGGTAATTCAGGCAAAAAAGTCTCCAAAACAAAAGATTATTTCAATTCTACTAAATAAGATTATAGTTAGCTTTGACAATATGAAACCTTTTTATGTAATTTATTAATTGAGAAAAATAATCATGGGAAAACTTGGTTTTTTTTATCATGAGGACTGTCTGAATCATCTGGTGCCAACAGGGCATCCAGAAAATAAAACCAGGCTTAATAAAATTTTGGGTAAGCTAAATTCAAAGACTTTAGTTAACCTCAAATTGATGGAACCAAAGCTAGCAGATGATGATCTAATAAAATTGGGCCATTCTAAAACTTATTTGGAAAACCTTTATGATCTCGTACCAACTTCTGGAATAATAAAATTAGACGCGGACACCTTCATGTCACCTGGAACACTGCGATCGGCAAAAAGAGGCGTTGGAGCTATTATAGCTGCCGTAGACGGCGTGCTAGATAATACTATTAAAAATGCCTTTTGTGCAATCAGACCTCCTGGCCACCATGCAGAAAAGGAAAAAGCAATGGGATTTTGCTTTCTTAATTCGGTTGGGATTGGAGCTAAATATGCACTTAGCAAGAAGGGAATTGAAAGAGTTGCAGTAGTAGACTTTGATGTTCATCATGGAAATGGAACCCAGAGATTACTGTGGAATGAACCAAACTGCCTCTTTATATCAATACACCAGAAAATGTTATTCCCTAACACAGGAGTTGAGGAGGAGACAGGTGTAAATAATAATATCTTAAACATTCCTGTATCACCTTTTTCATCAGGATCTAATTTAAGAACTTTATTTGATGAAATAGTTGTTCCTAAATTGAGTTTATTTGACCCAGACATTTTACTTATTTCCGCAGGATTTGACGGCCACATAAGTGACCAAATTTCTCAAACCTGCTGGTTAACAGAAGATTACACCTATATAATAAAAAAACTTAAAAGTTTTGCAGAAAAAAATTGTAAGAACAGAATTGTGTCATCTCTAGAAGGCGGATATGAGCTTAATAGTTTAGGAGAATGCTGTGAGGCACATATAAAAGTATTGATGGAGTAAAATATGGGAAAATTAGAAATCGCGGACATGAATTTTGAAGAAGCCCTCCAGGAATTAGAAATCATAATTGAAAAACTTGAATCTGGAGAAGTCCCTCTTGAAGAAACGATAGCTTTATATGACAGGGGATCAGAATTGAAAAAACACTGTGAACTAAAATTACAATCTGCTGAAGAAAAAATACAGCGAATTAGCCTATCACAAAAAGCTTCTGAGGACTTGAAAATTGAAGACGTATAAACAAAATAAAAGCTCTGAATCAAAAGAATTCTTGGAAGAGCTTATTGTTTCTTCTTCAGAAACAAATGCAAAACTTTTGAGACTTCTCCCAAGTGCTGCAAAGGGGAAATTATTTGAAGCTATTAACTACGTGATTTTTAGTGGAGGAAAAAGATTTAGAGCATTCTTGACTTTACAATCTGCCAAGCTTTTCGACGTTCCAAGGGAGCAAGCTCTGCAGGCTGCGGCGGCTGTTGAACTAATCCATGCCTATTCACTAGTTCACGATGATCTACCTTCAATGGACAACGATGACATGCGCAGGGGAAAACCTACTGTCCACATAAAATGGAATGAAGCCACTGCCATTTTGGTGGGTGATTGTCTACAGGCCTATGCTTACGAAGTACTTTGCTCAGAAAAAACCCATCCTAACCCAGAAGTAAGAATTAACCTGATTAAAAACCTTACCATGGCAGCAGGTTTTCACGGTATGGTTTTAGGTCAGGCTAAGGATTTGGATGTTGGGAAAAAATCAAGAAAATCAAGTTTGGATGATATTTTGGAACTGCAAAAACTAAAGACTGGTGCTTTGTTTAAATGGTCCGTTGAAGCTGCTAGTATTTTAGGAGGAGCAAGTAGTAAAGCACTTTGCAACTATGCAAATGCGATTGGTCTGGCTTTTCAAATCAAAGATGATCTATTAGATTACGAGGGAGTTGAGGAAGAAACAGGTAAGCGAGTGGGAAAAGATAATTTGGCCGGCAAAGCAACTTTAGTATCCTTATTAGGGGTTGATGGAGCAAAGAAAAGAACATTCCAATTATGTGAAGAGGCCTGTGAGGCCCTAAATTGTTTTGGCCAAAAATCATATATACTCAAGGCCGCTGCTCGTTTTACGATTGAGCGTGGCTTTTGAGAATTTTTTCAATTCCTCCCGCCAAAGCCCTAGCGCCCTGTAATAATCCACCATATGATTTTCCTGGCCTTGGTTTTTGATTCCACCCAAATATGTCAAAATGTAAAAACTTTTTGTGGTCACTAGTGAATTGCTTCAAAAACAACGCTGCTGTAATCGAACCGGCCATTCCACCTGAAGGGGCATTGTTTAAATCAGCAATTTCTGATCCCAAGTATTCTTGATATCCTTCATAAAAAGGTAACTGCCATACTGGATCCAATAACTCCTTTCCACTAGACTGAACCAAATTTGCGACATAATCATCAGTGGAAAAAAAGGGGGTCAGATCGGGACCCATAGCAACTCTAGCAGAACCAGTTAAACTAGCAAAACTTATTAAAAGATCCGGACTTGCTTCAGAAGCCAAAGTTAAAGCATCTGCTAGTATGAGTCTCCCTTCAGCATCGGTATTTTGTACTTCTACACTCTTCCCACTTCTTGATTTTAATACATCACCCTGCCTAAAAGCATTGCTCGAAACAGAATTTTCTACACACGGTATCAGTATTCTTAAATGCAGATCTAAACCAGAACTAATTAGATAATGAGCCAGAGCTAAAACAACAGCTGCTCCCGCCATATCTTTTTTCATATTTCTCATTCCAGTGGGACTTTTTAAATTTAAACCACCACTATCAAAACAAACCCCTTTTCCAACAAGTGTTACACCAAAAGCACCTTTGTTCCTCCCCCACTCCATTTCTATGAGCCTAGGTTCTTGCTCAGATGCTCTTCCTACATCATGAATCAAAGGTAAATTCTCTCCTATTAAATCTGCTCCGCGGATAGTTGAAAAACTCATTTGATGAAAATCAGCAAAACTATTTGCGTACTCTTCTAGCTCCAAAGGACCCAAATAATTGGCTGGCGAATTTATTAAATCCCTGGCTATAAATTCACTTTCAGCAAAATAAACAAATTTCGAATGATCAGTTAGGGGACTTTCACATATTCTGGGTTTTGATAATTTACCAGTGTTCTTACCTGATAACTTGTGAAGATTGTAGGAATAAAAACCAAAATAAAATCCTAAATATAATTCTCTAATATCCATATAATCTGGAAAATTTTTAAGACTATATATACCGTCAGGTAAATTCGAAATTTGACTTCCTATACAGAATACCGGCTTAATTTTCTCATTTTGTTTGCAGCCTATAATTACTTTTCCAATTTTCCCATCAGGTTCCGATAATATTATCCTCTCACCATAGAAGCCCTGAAAATTAATAGCTTTAAGGTATTTAAAATCAGTCCCAGGAATTAGTTTTCTCAATTCATTTAACTCTCGGATGAAAAATATCGGTGTAGATTGATCCAAGGAAGCAGCAGTGATCAAATTTGGGTCAATTTTCTTTATTGATGCCTGAATCAATTACTTACTCTTACTCTCTAATTTGTCCATATTCTCAGAGTATAATTCCGCTATTTGCACCGCATTTAAAGCAGCCCCTTTTCTAAGGTTGTCGGACACACACCAAAGATTAATTCCATTCTCTAAAGTTGTGTCTTGCCTAATCCTGCTAATATATGTGGCATAATCCCCCACACACTCTATCGGAGATACATATCCTCCATCTTCTTTCTTATCGACGACCAAAATCCCTGGTGAATTTCTTAAGATTTCCCTTGCTTCATCTTCGTCTAGAAATTCCTCAAACTCTATATTGATTGCTTCTGCATGACCCACAAATACTGGAACTCTGACACAGGTTGCCGTAATCTTAATTGATTTATCTAAAATTTTCTTTGTTTCCGCCGCCATTTTCCATTCTTCCTTCGTCTGACCGTCAGGCAGAAATTTATCAATATGAGGAATAACATTGAACGCTATTTGCTTAGTAAACACTCTAGGTGATACTTCCTGGCCAGGAACGAAAACCCCTTTGGTCTGAAGCCAAAGTTCATCCATTGCTTCTTTTCCTGCGCCAGACACAGATTGATAAGTTGATACAACCACTCTTTTTATTTTAGCTCGATCATGAAGTGGTTTAAGCGCGACCACCATCTGTGCTGTTGAACAATTAGGGTTTGCTACTATGCCTTTATTAATGCAATTATCAATTTCCTGAGCATTGACTTCTGGTACTATAAGTGGAACGAGAGGATCGTACCTATATAGGGAAGAATTGTCTATTACTAAGCATCCTGATTTTGCAGCCAATGGAGCAAATTTTTTTGTTGCGTCAGAACCAATTGCAAATAATGCTATCTGCCATTCTCGAAAATCAAAACCTTCAATATCTCTAACTTTTATATTTTGATCCCCAAAACTAACTTTCGTTCCCAAAGATTTACGGCTGGCCACTGCTGCAATCTTTGTCAGTGGAAACTTTCTTTCAGACAATATATTTAAGATTTCACGTCCTACATTACCGGTGGCGCCAACTACTACTAATGAACAATTCATTAAACTACCTCTTTAGTTTAATTTGCCAATTCTAACTCACGTATGATTTCATCACAAACCTCACTCGTGCTTGCTGGTTTTTTATTTTTTTTCTGAAGCAAATCAGCTGTACGAATACCATTTCGTAAAACTTTTTCTACTGATTTATCCAAAATATCAGCCTCTTTTTTACAATCAAAGGTATATCTTAAAGCCATTGAAAAACTTAGTATACATGCTATTGGGTTGGCTAAACCCTTTCCCGAAATATCTGGTGCAGATCCATGTACAGGTTCATACATAGCCTTTAGTTTACCGTTAGCATTCTTATTTCCTAAACTGGCTGAAGGTAACATTCCTAAACTACCTGTAAGCATCGCGGCACAATCAGACAATAAATCTCCAAATAAATTATCTGTAACAATTACATCAAATTGCTTGGGCCATCTAACTAATTGCATTGCCCCGGCGTCAGCATACATGTGGGTAAGTTCGATCTGTGGAAATTCATTATCCTTAATATCTTGAACAACTTCCCGCCAAAGAACTCCTACCTCCATAACATTTGCCTTCTCCATAGAACAAACTTTCCCTGTTCTTTTGACAGCGATTTCAAAAGCCGATCGAGCAACCCTCCTTATCTCATTTTCAGAATAATAGGTTGTGTTGATGGCATAACGTTCTCCATTTTCTTTATTTTTTATTCCTCGTGGTTCTCCGAAGTAAGAACCTGAACTAAGTTCTCTTACTATCATAATATCTAAACCAGATACTATTTCCGGTTTTAATGATGAATATTCAGATAGAGAATCAAAGCACTGTGCAGGCCGTAAATTTGAATACAGATCGAGTTCTTTTCTTAATCTCAGTAAACCTCTTTCAGGCTTTAAGGAAAAATCTAATTTATCGTACTTTGGACCACCTACGGCACCTAGAAGTATAGCATCTACTTCATTTGCCTTTGCTAAAGTATCATCTGAAAGCGGGGTCTTGTATTGGTCGAAAGCAGCTCCACCCACAAGATCGAAACTTTTATCGAATCGTATATTCCTTTTTGATTCAAACCAATCAATAATTCTACATACCTCATCCATCACCTCTGGGCCAATTCCATCCCCAGGCAAGATTAATAAAGAACCAGTTTTCATAAAAACATCCTTCCCAAAAATATAATTTTTTTTTGTCCACAAAACAATACCCAGTCAGCTAAATTAAAGACGTTAATACAACATCACAGCCAAGGCATCTTTGTGGAATAGGTTTGCTCAAAATCGTTGATTTTTTTTATTTTTTTCATAGTTAACTCGATATCATCAAGGCCATTTAGAAGACAGTGTTTACGAAACGAATCTACCTCAAATTGAATGATACTTCCGTCTGGCCTCGTTATTTCCTGATCAAATAAATCTACCATCAAAATAGCATTAGATCCTTTTTCAGCATCCAACATCAATGTATCTCTTTTATCTTTTTCAAGCTCTATTGGTAATATACCATTCTTAAAACAATTATTAAAAAAGATGTCGGCAAAACTGGTTGAAATAACAACCTTTATCCCAAAATCTACTAAGGCCCATGGGGCGTGTTCTCTAGATGAGCCACACCCAAAGTTATCTCCTGCCACCAAAATATTGGTATTCCTATATGCTTTCTTATTAAGCACAAAGTTCTCTAATTCTTTCCCACATTCATCATATCTCATTTCATCAAACAAGTTTTTTCCTAACCCAGACCTCTTTATAGTCTTGAGAAATTGTTTGGGTATTATCATATCTGTATCGATATTAATAAGGGGTAAAGGAGCTGCAACCGACTTAATCTTAGAAAATTTTTCCATTTCTCTTTTTCCTAATTACATTAGATTTCTTACGTCAGTTAGATAACCCGTTACTGCTGCCGCTGCTGCCATTGCAGGACTCATAAGATGCGTTCGACCTCCACGCCCCTGTCTACCTTCAAAATTCCTATTAGATGTAGAAGCACATCTTTCCTTAGGACTTAACTGATCAGGATTCATTGCTAAACACATAGAACAACCTGCTAACCTCCATTCAAATCCAGCTTCTTGTAATCTCTGGGCTATTCCTTCCTCTTCTGCTTGCTCTCTTACTAACCCTGACCCTGGCACGACCATAGCTCTAAGACCATCTTTCACTTTACGGCCCTCCATAATTCTCGCCACTTCACGCAGATCTTCAATACGACCATTTGTACAAGAGCCAATAAAAACAGTATTTATTTCTACATCTTCCAGCTTTTGTCCTGGATTTAAACCCATATAATCCAGAGATCTTTTGACCGCTAAACTCTTTTGCTGATCAAAATCTCCAGGGTGAGGTACAATACTATTTATTGGAAGTACATCCTCTGGGCTTGTTCCCCAGGTCACTACTGGTGCAATTTTTCCACCATTAATATGTATAAACTTATCAAAAAAAGCACCCTCATCAGAAAAAAGCTCTTTCCAGGACTGCAAAGCCATTTCCCAGTTTGATCCTTTGGGAACATGGGGCCTACCCTTTAAATAATCAAAGGTCTTTTGGTCAGGAGCAACTAGCCCAGCACGAGCGCCCCCTTCTATAGCCATATTACAGACTGTCATTCTACCTTCAACCGAGAGGTCCTCGATTACTGAACCCATGTATTCAATTACATGACCTGTGCCTCCAGCCGTACCGGTTTCTCCTATTATTGTTAAAGTAACGTCTTTAGCAGTGACTCCATTACCAAGTTTCCCAAAAACTTCTACTTTCATATTCTTCGATTTTTTCTGAATGAGGGTTTGTGTTGCCAAAACATGTTCAACCTCGCTAGTGCCTATACCATGCGCAAGAGAACCAAAAGCCCCATGGGTTGCTGTATGACTATCACCACAAACAATCGTCATACCAGGCAATGTCCAACCTAGTTCAGGGCCAATTATGTGCACTATTCCCTGCCTAATATCATTAACAGGATAGTATATAATTCCAAATTCTTTGGCATTTTTATCTAATGCTTCTACTTGTATTCTACTTTCTTTATTACTAATTCCTTCTGTTCTGTCGACTGTGGTAGGTACGTTATGATCTGGCACAGCTATAGTCTTTTCTGGAGCCCTAACATTTCTACCAGCTAGCCTTAATCCTTCAAATGCTTGAGGGCTTGTCACTTCGTGCACTAAATGTCTATCTACATATATTAGAGAAGTTCCATCAGCTTCTTCTGATATCAAATGTTCGTCCCATATTTTGTCATATAGAGTTTTTTTTCCAGACATCATTAATAAACCTCTAAATTTAATCCCGGATACCAAGCAAACCAGATATGCAATTAACACAAAAGATATAGAAATACACTAGATAAATGCATCATAATATTAGAGGTTTTCCGCCTTTCCAAATATTTTCACTTGCTTTCAAAACACCAGTAGGATGTTTTGACCAGTTAATTATAGGTGCCTCCATAATATCTTTTATTTCTGGATCTTTTTTGTCTAGAAGCCCCAATTTTGCAAGAATTGTTACAATCAAACATTCTGAAGCTCTTCTTGCCCCGTCACTTATCTTAAGAGCTATTCCCAAACCTTCTTCCATTAAAATGGCTGTGTAAACACCCTCCGCTCCCACCTTAACTATAAAACGGCCAGCTGATCTTTTCATCAATTTGGTACACAGTCTATCTTCTCCTGCTATTAAATGAGGGTTCTGTAAAACAGCATCTCGGAGTCTCTTTATTGCTAGTTTCCTTGATTGACCAAAACCGTCTGGTCTCGCAAGATTTGCCATGGATCTAGCTAAAGCTTCTACAGTGCAGGTGAAATTTGGAGCGCTACAGCCATCAAGTGCAAATTTTGGGTTAATTGAACCGGTCATTTCTTCAAAAGCCTTTTGGACCATTACTTGTACTGGATGTTCAATGTCAATATAATTTAGTTTTTCATGATTAATTTTTTGAAACTTTCTAGAAACAGTTAAAAACCCCAAATGCTTTCCAGAACAATTATTGTGAAGTTGTGTAGGTGTTAACCCATTGTCTTTCAAATATTTTAATTCTTCAATATCATAAGGTTTGTGAGCCCCACACAACAGATGTTTCGGTTCAAGGTTTAACTTTTGCAACCAATCCTTTGCAACCTCGAGGTGAACTGACCCACCATTGTGTGAAGCACATGCTAACGCTAAATGCTTAGATTCAAGTTTGTAATTATCAGCTGATCCACTTTCCAAAAGAGGTAATGCTTGTATCATCTTACAAGAAGATCTTGGATAAATAATTTTTTCAGGGTTGCCCCAGGAATATTTTAGATTTCCTTTATTGTCGGAAATAGCCATATGACCATAATGTGAAGATTCTACCATATCTCCCCTAAGAATCTCGACTAATTTTTCAGCCCCAAAATTTCTGCTAGCCAATGATCACTACTCCTGCCAAAAATATTTATACTATCAATTCTGATTCTTTCCGACTATAATTAGCACTATCTATATTACAGGCAATATTTTATAATAGGTAAAATCTAAGTGAGAAAATCTCTTTTTTCATGGTTTTTCATTTCGTTAGTCTTATCCAGCTGGGGCTTCGTAACATTTTCAGAAGAAATCCGCATGGAATCTAGCAAAAAAAATTGGAGCGTGTTCGTACCTGAGGATAAGAAAGAATGTTTTATTGCATCCCAATCAGTAAAAGACGAAGCCTTTAGAAATGGGGAAAAACTATCCAATGTTAATCGTGACCGCGGAGTTTTGTTCATAAAAAAGAGTCCATCAAGTCCTGCAGGTTTTGAAGGAGCATTTGATGCTGGTTATCCCCTTAAAATCGGGGGGAAATTTAGCCTCACAATTGATAATGAAGCCAAGTTTGTTTTTCTTGCACACCCCAAACCCAAAAACTCTACAGAAAAATACTGGGCATGGACACAAAGTAATGACGATCTTAAGCTTGTCAATAAATTGAAGGTAGGAAGCAAAGCAGTTCTGAAAGCTATTTCACACCGAGGTACAATTACTAAGGACACTTTCATATTGACGGGATTTACCAAAGCCATTGAAAGATTAATGGAGTTATGTGATTGATTTCACAAAAAAAGAACGATTTATACTCATCAGATTATGAATAATTTGGAAAATCAAAAAACTGACAATCTTGAAGAGAGCCTAACCAAAGCTAATAAGATAAAGCTTCTAGGTCTTTCCCAAAATGCATTAGCAGAATCTTTAAGAAAGCTTGGAACTCATGAGAAAAACGTAAATATGCGTGTTAAACAAGTTTGGTCTTGGGTCTACACTCATGGCGAAATGAATTTCGGTGAAATGACAAATCTATCTAAGAATTTTCGTATGTTTCTACAAAAAAATTTTAGTGTTGAAAGACCGGAAATTATAAGAAAACAAATTAGTAAAGATGGAACACGAAAATATCTCCTTAAAACAAATAATATAGGAGAATTTGAAACCGTTTTTATACCTGATGATGATAGAGGTACTGTCTGCCTTTCCTCTCAAATAGGGTGTACTCTAAATTGTTCCTTCTGCTATACAGGAACACAAAAATTAGTCAGAAACTTAGAACCTTTTGAAATAGTGGGCCAGGTCCTTGCAGTCAAAGATGATTTGATGGATTGGTGTGAAAGCAATAAAAATAATAAGAGGTTAGTATCAAATATCGTTATGATGGGGATGGGAGAACCATTATATAACTTTGATCATGTTAAAGATGGAATCGATATCATTATGCATAATGAGGGACTTTCCCTGTCTAGGAAAAAGATAACCCTGTCAACCTCTGGTGTTGTTCCAAATATTCACAGAGTTGCTAGAGAAATAGGTTGCCTTCTGGCTATTAGCCTCCATGCCACAACCGACGCAATCAGAAACAGGTTAGTACCAATAAACAAAAAATGGAGCATTGCTGAACTTATGCTTAACTTGAAAGATTATCCAAAATTAAGTAACTCAGAAAGGATAACTTTTGAATATGTTATGTTAAAGGATCTAAATGATAGCTTAGATGATGCTAAAAGACTCGTACAGTTAATTCAGGGAATTCCAGCAAAGATAAATCTTATACCCTTTAATCCCTGGCCAGGTTCTAATTTTGAACCCTCAAGTCCAGAACAGATCAAAAAGTTTTCAAACATCCTGAGAAAGGCAGGCTATTCCTCTCCTGTTAGAAAGCCGCGAGGAAAAGATATTCTTGCGGCATGTGGGCAATTGAAATCAAGCTCAATAAAACCAAAAAAAGCAACCTTTCTCCAGATCCAAACCATATAATATATAGGATTTCTATTGGCTAATATTAAAAGAAGAACGTTATTGAAAAAAATTTTTGGTAATTTTTTTCTTGGATATATTATGGCAAGATCTTTCACAATGCCAAGTTCTGCCTTTGCAACTGAAATCAAAAAAAAACATGTTGATCAAATAGTGATATGGAAATCCAAGAGACGTTTAACTCTTTTTAGCAAAAAAAAGCCCCTCAAAATTTACCGAATAAGACTCGGATTCAACCCTGTAGGTCCCAAGAGAAAGGAAGGAGATGGGCGCACGCCAGAAGGAAATTACTGGATTACTCATAAAAACCCTAATAGCGCTTTTCACAAAAGTCTGGGAATCAGCTATCCTAATAAGAATGACGAACTTTTAGCAAAAAGACACGGGGTGAGTCCTGGGAAAGATATATTTATTCACGGGGGACCAACAAACTTTTTGAAACACCTTCTATTTGATTGGACTGAAGGTTGTATAGCGGTTACAGATCCCGAAATTGATGAAATCTATGATATAGTGCTAATAAATACACCTGTATATATTACTTCTTAACTAAGAAAATGCCTAAGATAAGCTAGGCTCTTTTCCTAAAACTTGTACCCACCATATTTTTCCACTTTCTTCTTGAAACCATCCTAAGCCTATGTGACTAGCATTCCGATCAAATAGAATACTCCTAGGAAAAGAATTTTCCAACCAAACCTGTAACAATAAGAACTCTCCTTCAAAGGTCTCTGAAACATTTTCACCAATAACCACTCCGATAAAACCTGCCACCTCTGCTCTTTCCTGGGGTGAAGAACCGTCTGATCCAAAATTCCAAGCCCTTTGTTGAAGATAAATGTCTCTTGCATGGGTAGCTGCACTTGAGTTTAAGGAATGTGAAATGACTATTTCCCTTAAACCTTTTTCTAGTCGCAAAGCATTTAAAGAATCCACATGTCTTTGGCGAATTTCAGTCGGTTTATAATATTCAATTTTACCCGATTTTTGATAGCTTTCATAAACCCCTTCTTTATTAGTTGCGCAACCTATAATTAAGATAAGCAAACTTAATAAAATGAAAAAAGGTTTACGGATGAATTTATCTTTTAACATGTTGATTATGATATATGACAATTCAACGAATCATTCAAAAACAAAATTCACATTAGTTACTATTGAAAGAATTATCTATTCTCTGTACTAAAGATTGATCAAGAAGAATAAAGATTTCTAAAAATGATGAATCGAAGAAAATTATTTGTTGGCCTATTACTGAGTTCCATTGTACCACTGCCACTTAAACCAGCTTCTGCCCAAGAGGCCGTTAGTAAAAATGAAAATGGAGAACCTCGACACAATATCTCAAGCTATCGCTATCAAAGATGGCAAGATCATTTTAAATCGATAAGGAATGGCGCTATACTTTCTGATACTGCCTCCCGTTGCTTACATTATTGGAATCAAGAAAAAAATATTCATAAAATTTATCCTACCTCGGTACCACTAACTCCTGAACTCACAAGAACTGGATATACTAAGGTAGTACGCAAAGTGATTGGACCAGAATGGCGCCCCACAAAGTCCATGAGAGAACGAGATCCCAAGCTACCTAAATTCATGCCTCCAGGTCCGGACAATCCTCTTGGGTCTCACGCTTTATATCTGAGTTGGCCTAATTATAGGATCCATGGCACATCTGACACAAGAAAAATTGGGCGTCAGAGCTCTTCTGGATGTATTGGTCTTTATAACGAACACATTGAAGAACTTTTTTCTTTAGTAGAAGTTGGTACTACTGTCCGTTTGATTTAACTTGTTGTGGTCTATTTTTTTCTTTAGCCAATATTTCTTTGAGGCCGGAGAAATAATCAGGGTGAATCATTTGGTAACTAAAATCCTCTAATAATTTTTTGTTACTAACTTTTTTTGATTCAGAATAAAAATCTAAAGCTGTTTTGGACAAATTTAACTTTTCGATTGGAATGGCTTCAGGACACTTATACCCAAGCAAACGACAGGCCTCTTGCATCACGTTTTCTGAAGATTCCGGTTTATTATCACATACATTGTATACACCAGAAATGCCATATTTTTCAAGGCTAAGGCTAATAATTTCAACTATATCATCAATATGAATTCTTGAGAACAAAAGTCCGGATTTTCCTACAACAGTAACTTTATCTTTTTTTAACTTTTCAATTGGACTCCTGCCTGAACCATAAATTCCAGCCAATCGCAAAATTATAAGAGTTAATCCTAATTCATTTGAAATTTTCTGCCACAATTTTTCGGCATTCAGGCGACAAACCCCTAAGCTTGTTTTTGGGTTGAGATTTGATTTTTCATTAACCCAATTACCTCTGTGATCTCCATAAACTCCAGTTGAAGATAGATAAACCAACTTGCTATTCTCCGGAAGTTCAGAAAATAGTTCTGAAAACTTTTCCTTGACAGGATCACTAAAGCCAACAGGGGGTACAGTGATTAAGATAGTGTTGGCTTTTTGTATAGAGTACTGAATTCTTTTCTTCTCAGACCACCGAAATGCTACGACTCCTCTTTTTCTCAAGTCATTAATCTTTTCAATATTTCTAGTTACTACATTTATTTCCCAGGGTTTATTCCTTAGATTTGATAACAAGGAATCAGCGCAATACCCAAAACCAAATATTAGTAACCTCTTATCCATTATTTTTTCCTAACTTATTCAAAGCCCAACAAGCTGCATCAGAAACTGCCTTGTCTCCATCATACATCAATTTTTTCACTACATCTTTATATATTGAATTACCTGAATTACCTATGGCATATAGGACGTTTCTTACAAAGCGATCTCTTCCAATTCTTTTTATTGCGGATCCTGCAAACATTGATCGGAATGCATTTTCATCTAAGCCAACTAAATCCCCAAGATCTGGATTCTCCTTTGATTGATCTGAGTATTTCATTTCAGTAGCTCTTTTTGAGAACTTATTCCAAGGACATACCGCTAAACAGTCATCACAACCAAAAATTCTGTTTCCAAGAAGCGGTCTCAGTTCCAATTTTACTGGCCCTTTATGCTCAATAGTTAGATATGATATACAGCGTCGGGCATCTAATTGATAAGGAGCTATAAAAGCTTTTGTGGGACAAATATCTAAACAACTCCTGCAGCTTCCACAGTGATTTTCATGAGGCTTATCAACTGGAAAATCAAGATTCGAAAAAATAAATCCTAAAAAAATCCAGTTTCCCAACTTTTTAGACAACAGATTTGTATGTTTACCCTGCCAACCCAAGCCAGCTCTTTGGGCTAGATGCTTTTCCATAACAGGAGCCGTATCCACAAAAACTTTGACTTCAGTTTTTCCCTTATTGATAGAAACCAATTTAGAAGCCACGCTTTTTAGTTTTTTCTTCACAATCTTATGATAATCAACTCCTCTCGCATAAACAGAGATATTCGCTTTATTTTTGAACCTAAGTTCTTTCAGAGGATCAATACCTAAGTTATAATTTTCAGCCAGCACTATGATAGATTTTACATCATGCCACATCAACTTTGGATCACCTCGCCAATCCAAGTTATTTTGCAGCCAACCCATTTGACCATGAAGACCAATATCGAGAAATTTCTTTAAATTCTCAAAAGCTCTTGGTTCTACTTTTGAATCTGTGAACCGAATTTCAGCAAATCCTTCCTTTTTCGCTTCACTGATCAACTGTTTTTTTAATTTTGTAAGTTCTTGTCTTTTCATTACTATCTAAAAATCGAGATCCCCATAATGATCTGGGGGATTAAAACCTGTCAGTAGATCAGACAATATGGGTCTAAAAGCTGGTCTAGATTTGATTTTGGAATACCATTCCTTGACACACGGAAAACCAGCCCAATTAACATCATTCATATAATCTAATGACGACAAATGAGCCGAAGCCGAGAAATCAGCTATAGTCATTTCATCTCCAGCCAACCATTTCCTTTTTTCAAGAAGCCAATCCATATAATCTAGGTGATACCTAAAGTTCTTTATTCCCAATTTTATTTTTTCACTATTGGGATATCCACTTTGTGTGATTTTTTTATAGACCCTCTCATATAATAAGTTTTGAGTCACTTCTTTATGGAATTTGTCATCAAACCAATTGCTTAACCTTCTTGCTTCAGCTCTTTTGAATGGTAAATTTGGTAATAATGATGGTTCAGCATGAGTTTCCTCTAAGAATTCAAATATTGCAGAACTATCTGACAAAATAATTTCGTTTTCTACCAAAACTGGAACTGCGCCCGCATGATTTATGTTGAGAAATTGTAATCGTCTCTCCCAGAATTTCTCTTCAATTAGCTCTACTTCTACTCTCTTTTCCCCAAGTACTAAACGAATTTTCCTACAAAATGGTGATAGAGAAAAATGATACAGTTTTTTCATTTGTTTCCTTTTAAAAAAGTCTTTTTATGTTAGCTTAAAAATACGTTTTTATGAATTGATTTATTATTAATAAGAAAATCAATATTTAACCAGAAAAAAATATTTGTAAGCTTATGATATCTTTACATATTTTTCTTATTTCAATACTTCAGGGTTTAACTGAATTCTTGCCTATATCTTCGTCTGCTCACCTAATTATTTTACCCGCTGTCCTGGCAGTAAAAGATCAGGGGATAATTCTTGATATTTCTGTACATTTAGGAAGCCTTTTTGCACTATTGATATTTTTTAGGGAAGACACAGTATCTTTAATTAGAGGAAGTATTAATTTAGTCAAATTAGATTTAAGATCAAAAGAAACAAAATTGTTGATGAAATTGATCACTGCTTCTATACCGGTTTTATTGATGGGACTCTTTTTCAAAATCAATGACATTGATGACTTATTAAGGTCCATCGAAATTATAGGTTGGACCATGATTTTTTTTGGAATCTTCCTTTATTTTGCAAACCGGCTAGGAAAAAAAGAAAAAAAGATTTGGGATTGGACCTACAAGGATTCTATTCTCATGGGAGTTTTTCAAGTCTTGGCCCTTATTCCTGGTGTTTCCAGATCAGGGATTACTATCTCAGGATCAAGAATTCTTGGATACAAGAGATATGATGCAATTAGGTTATCAATGCTCATGTCTATCCCTACGATAATGGCCTCTGGTGCTTTGCTTGTACCAGGTCTAATGGAAGGATCCTACGATGTCTCTTTTTTTGAGATTTTAGTAAGTTTTATATTGTCTTTCTTTGCAGCATTCTTGGCTTTAGTGGTACTGCTAAAATATATATATATATTTCAATTTACGCCTTACATCATTTATAGAATTTCTCTAGGATTTCTTTTGTTATGGTTTGTTTATACCTAGTAATAAATCAAACCTAAAGATCAGAAAATTGCCCCTTAGGTCTATAACGATTTA
Source organism: Paracoccaceae bacterium (assembly GCA_014239455.1). Lineage (GTDB taxonomy): Bacteria > Pseudomonadota > Alphaproteobacteria > Rhodobacterales > Rhodobacteraceae > CACIIZ01. The sequence continues at coordinate 26,777 of JAAZYV010000025.1, forward strand.
AGTAATTAGGCAAAATTGAGTCCATTACTCTCGGTGAGATACCTAATTCTTTAAATCCAGGCATATTTTCAGCGACAATATTGTCCGTTTCTAATTGTTTAATGCTGTCCCTTGTTATTAGTAAAGGTATAGTATTCAGCGTGATTTTGTTTGCCATATATACTAGTGGACACATGATATCCGCAACCCAAAAAGGGATTTCTGATATAATTCTTTTTCTTTTAATTAAGAACAACATTTTCAAAATTAAATCCCTAAAGCTTAAAATTTCTGTCCCCCCTAGTTCATAGATAATTCCTTTGTTAGTTGAGCTAGTATCCTGCAAAAGACTCTCGACCGCACAGGCTATATCATCTACATAAACTGGTTGAAAAAGTGTTTGCCCCCGCACTATCGGAATTACTGGGCTAATACTGGCAATTGAAGAGAAAAGATTAAAAAATTTGTCCTCTGCCCCAAAAACAACAGATGACCTTAGTATTATTGCTTCAGGAAAAGATTCATGTATTCTCCTTTCCCCAAGCCCTTTAGTTTTTGCATAATAGCTTTCTGATCTTTCATCCGCCCCTATCGATGAAAGATGAATGAACTTATCCACCCCCAACTCAGACGCATATTTAGCCAGTTTTGCGGGAGTTTCGATGTGTAGTATTTTGAAGTTTTGATTAGCACTTTCATGTAAAGCCCCAACACAATTAATTATAACATCCGAACCCTTCAGCAGTCCTCTCAAATGTTCATGATTGAGAAAATTTCCCTCAATCAGATTTATTTGTCCTATAAGTCCTAATGGTTTAAGGAACAAACCTTGGTTCGGGTTGCGGGTAATAACATCAACTATCCATCCTTGACGAACCAAACGTTGGACAATATAGCGACCTAAGAAACCCGTACCACCAAAAATAGTAGCCTTTCGTGAATTTGAAGAGAAATCACCCATTATTAATACCGCGCAATAGTTAATGCTATCTTCTTATATCAATTTAAGTTTTCTTAGTATGGATTCTTTGACAAGTAACATATACGTTTTCCTTTGTGGAACTTCAAATCAAAAAACCACTTCTTTAAATTTGAGGAAAGAATATGAAATATTTCTTGCATGAAAATGACCTTCCAGAGTCAGTAAATATTGATCAGTCCGTAGCTATCGATACAGAAACAACTGGTTTAAACTTAATTCGAGATCGATTATGCTTAATACAAATCTGTACAGGAAACGACGAGGCTCACTTAATAAAAATAAATTCAAGAAAATCACAAGCTCCCAATATTTCTAAAATTCTTATGAATAAAAACATATTGAAAATTTTTCATTTCGGTAGATTTGACATAGCAGTTTTATTAAAACATTTCGAATGCGATATTGCTCCTGTTTATTGTACAAAAATCGCATCAAAACTTACCAGGACCTCATCAGACCAACATGGCTTAAAACATTTAGTCAAAGAATTTCTTGCTATCGATCTCTATAAATTTGAACAGATCTCTGATTGGGGTAAAAGAGAATTGACCGAATCTCAATTAAAATATGCTGCTAGTGATGTCTTATATCTACACCAACTCAAAATGAATCTTGATGACCTCTTAATTCGAGAGGGAAGGATGAAAATCGCACAAAAACTATTTGATTTTTTGCCTCAATTAGCCTTTCTAGATTTGGAAGGCTGGGATACTAATCAGGTTTTAGCGCATTAAACCCAATACCTGGATTGTAATCCAGGCGCAAAAATTTCTTAATTCTTAGTCTAACAAGAATACCTTTGGACCAGAAATCAATTGAAATCAATCAGAACTTTTTTCTGCCTTTAAGAAAATTAAGAATAGGGTTTTCGTTGATATAAGGATCTTACTATGAAACAATAATAGTCAAATATTTATGGTCGCATTAATTTTAAAATTAAACTATAAAATTTGAAGAATATCGGGGGTAGTAATCTCTTACACCAGTATAATAAGATTTGTGAAGATCTTATCCAGCCTTGTTGCATTAGTCCTGATGACTATGATATTTATGATCTCTTCAGAGAATAATTTTGGGAAACCTGTTGAAGTTGAAACAAGGGATTTAGATTTTAGCTCTGGTTTTCAGGTCGATGGTGCTCAACTAACTGGATTGGATTTAGACGGAAATCGATTTAATTTTAGAGCCAGTAAAATCAACCCCATTAATAATAATTTGCCTATTATTTCAGTTAATAACATTTTAGGCTCTATTACATTTACATCAGAAATGCTTATAAAAATCCAAGCAGAAAAAGCCAGTATTCACACAAAGAATAGTGTGATTGACCTCGAGGGTAAATTACAGCTGGTAAATGACAATTTTAAGCTAACAGGATCTTCTATTACTATAAATTTTAAAAAAAATTCCCTGCATAGTAATAAAGCGATAAAAATTTTCCTACCAAACACCGAAATACAAGCTGGTAAACTTGAAGCCTTAAAATCAGATTCCAATAATTTACATTTTAAATTCTTGTTGGAAAATGGTGTAAAATTTAAATATTTTCTATGAATCAAAGATTTATTTGTTATTTGATCCTTTAATGCTATTATCAATCCAATGATTTTCAAAAATTTTTATAGAAAAATTCCTTTTTCTTTATGTGTCTTGTTTTTTGTTTTTGCCAAGAGTTCGATTGGAGCAGAAAATTCCATCGACCAGAATGTTGAAAAAGAAATCATAATTAGTTCTGAAAGTGCCAGTTTTGACCAAAAATCTGGATTAATAATACTAAAAGAAAAAGTTCATTTAATTTTCAAGAATATGATATTTAAATCAGATGAAATGACCTTGATATTTGAAAAAACAAAAGATGCCCCACCCCATAAAATGTCCCAGATAAGGAAAATTTCTGCTGAAGGTAATGTACTTTTTCAACGTGAAGATCAAATAATAACTAGTAATCTTGCTACTTTTTTCCCGAAAAAGAATAAAGTGAGTCTAACAGGAAATGTTAAAATTGTAAGCGGGGAAAAAGCTGGAATAACTTCGGAGAAAATGATTATCGACCTTAACTCGGGGACATCTAATTTTATAGGTGATGTTTCATCTAGCATATTATTGGAAATAAAGAATTGACAAAGTTTTACTCCTTTTCTGAATCAAAAAAAAGACTCTTACATGGGGAACAACATGGTTTAGTTATTCAGGGTTTAAGAAAGAGTTACCGGAAAAGACCAATATTAAGAGACGTGAGCTTAAAATTACAAAGAGGTGAGGTCATAGCATTGCTTGGACCCAATGGAACAGGTAAAACCACATGCTTCTATGCAATAGCAGGTTTAACTCCTCCCGATTCAGGTAAGGTGGTCATTGATAATAAAGACGTCACAAACTTTCCAATGTATCGAAGAGCACAATTAGGGTTAGGTTATCTACCTCAGGAATCAAGTATTTTTAGAGGTTTAACTGTTGAGCAGAATATTTTGGCGGTATTAGAAATAAGTGTTTCAAACAGACAAGAAAGAAGAAGGAAACTTGATCTACTTTTAGGTGAATTTTCTATAACCCATCTAAGACAGGCATCTGCCGTAACTTTATCTGGTGGAGAAAGGAGGAGAGTAGAAATTGCTCGATGTTTGGCAAGTCAACCAAAATATATACTACTTGACGAACCTTTCGCAGGAGTTGATCCCATAGCAGTAGGGGAGATAAGAAAATTAGTAGCACAATTGAAAAAGCGTAGTGTTGGGGTTTTGATAACTGATCATAATGTCCGAGAAACACTCGAAATTGTAGATCGAGCCTATATACTACATGAAGGTTCAATAATAATGAAAGGAACACCAAAGGAGGTGGTGAATAATAAGAACGTAAGAGAAGTTTACCTCGGAGATCAGTTTCGATTCTAAATAATATAAATATAAAATTTTGAGAGCAGAAGATAACTTACATAAGGGGCAAATTATGAATATTCATATTAATGGAAAACAAGTAAAAATAGGAAAATCCTTGATTTCCTATGCTGAAAGCCAATTAGCGCAACTTAGCGAAAAATACCTATTAAGACCTGTGACAGCTAGTATAACCTTCACTAAGAGGAAATATGAATATAAATGTGAGGCTTTTTTGCATCTTCCTAGCGGATTAACTGCTTACTGTACTGGAAGTGCAAATCAAATTTATAAATGCTATCATCAAACCATTATTCGATTAGAAAAAATACTTCGCCGCCACAAGCGTAAGATAAGAAACCATACTACTGCTAAATAAGATTTTGGTGTTTAATATTTGTTATTAAATGTGAAAATATCATGATTATTGGACTTTACATTATAATCGAATGTGTTAGGAGTCAGGCCCTGATGTTGTTCAGTTGTGGGGAAATGAAGGACAATATTTAAGATGTTTTTATCAGATATTTTGGTACCTGAAGCAGTATTGCCGTGTATGCGAGCTGCTAGCAAAAAAAGGCTTTTACAAGAACTTTCAATAAGTATAGCTAACATTTATAATCTGGAACAGTTAGAGTTGCTCTCTGCTTTGCAAGAACGTGAAAGCCTGGGACCTACCGGTATGGGCCATGGAGTAGCAATACCACACGCTAAGATAAATTCGGTAGAATCAGTTCATGGATTATTTGCTAGACTAACAAAACCCCTCGATTTTGGAGCAATGGATAGTCAGAGTGTTGATCTTGTCTTTGTTTTAATTGCTCCTTATGAATCAGGGGCGAATCATTTAAAAGCTCTCGCCAAAGTTTCACGGCTATTGCGCAGTAGCGCTACCTGTGAAAAATTGCGCTCTACAATAGATAAATCTGCTCTTTTTTCAATTCTTACAACAGAAGCTGAAATTCAAGCTGCTTGAATCATTTTGTTCTTAAATTTTACTTAATACCTTTTAAGAATATTCTCGATTATCCTGACATCACTTGGATTGTTTAATTCCCAGAAATCTTTCCCTTTTAGAGAAGACACAACACATTTAACTGAAATACCATTTTCTATAAACCTTAGTTGTTCAAGCCCTTCTTGAGCCTCAAGATAACCTGGTTGCAATTGTAGATATGATTTCAAAGCAGGAGCCTTATACGCATAAACACCTATATGATGATACACTTTCTTTTGTTTTGCCTTCATATCATTTTCGTGAGTATAAGGTATCACTTCTTTAGAAAAATAGAGCGCTTTGCCTTTTTTATCAAAAACTACAGTTGTAGCCCCTACCCTACCTGATTTCCTATCTCGCAATAAATTTGTCAAACCTACTTCGTCACATTTAAAAACAGGTGTCGCTACATTGTAATCACTATTCTTAAGTTCATTAATCAATTCATCTATCACCCAGGAAGGAGTAAGAGGTGCGTCACCTTGCAGGTTTACCACAATGTCATATTCATTTTGCTGCATTTTAAGTGCTTCAGCTACTCTCTCAGAGCCATTTCTTAGTTTTTCAGAAGTAAGACAGACTTCAGCCCCAAAATTCTCGCAAAACTCTTTTATACGCTTATCATCAGTTGCTATTATCTTCTTATCTATTCTCTTGATTTCTTGTGCAAGCAACCAAGTTCTTTCTATTAGAGATATTTCCTTTCCATCTGAACCTCTTATAGGGACCAAAGGTTTTCCCGGGAACCTAGATGATTGATATCTTGCAGGAATAACTAAAAGATTTTTCATGTCATATTTTAAATAATTAAACCAAAATCTTAAATCTACTAACTAAAACCATCAAATATATATTTGAAAAATATATATTTGGAAAAGCCAAAACTATAGTATTTTTTCAAAAATTCAATTAAAACTTCTTTAAATCCTTGCAGTGTGAAATAGAACTCCCATATATCAAGAGATCTCTTAAAGAATGAGTTAAAATACACTAATAAGTATAATGGGAAGGAAAAGAAATGTCCAAAGTAATCGGTATAGATTTGGGGACTACAAACTCATGTGTAGCCTTAATGGATGGAAAGGATCCAAAAGTCATAGAAAATTCTGAGGGTGCTAGAACCACTCCATCAGTAGTTGGTTTCACCGATGACGAAAGGCTTGCTGGACAAGCTGCAAAAAGACAAGCCGTAACAAACCCAGAAAACACCCTATTTGCAGTAAAAAGATTAATAGGTAGAAGAATTGATGATCCCATGGTCGAAAAAGATAAAGACATGGTGCCTTATTCTATTGTCGATGAAGGAAATGGTGATGCATGGTTAGAAGTGAACAAACAAAAGTATTCCCCAAGCCAAATCTCTGCTTTTATTTTACAAAAAATGAAGGAAACTGCTGAAGACTATATTGGTGATCCTGTTACACAAGCAGTGATAACTGTTCCTGCCTATTTTAATGACGCCCAAAGACAGGCCACTAAAGATGCTGGAAAGATAGCTGGTTTAGAGGTTTTACGAATCATTAATGAGCCTACCGCGGCAGCTTTAGCCTATGGGCTTGATAAAGAGGGAGGAAAAACTATTGCTGTTTTTGATCTAGGTGGTGGTACTTTTGATATTTCAATTCTAGAAATTGATGATGGCCTTTTCGAAGTTAAATCAACCAATGGTGACACCTTTTTAGGCGGTGAAGATTTTGATATGCGGGTCGTAGATTATTTGGCTAGCGAATTTAAAAAAGAAAGTGGCATTGATCTGAAATCTGATAAAATAGCCCTTCAGAGACTAAAAGAGGCAGCAGAAAAAGCTAAAATTGAGCTTTCGTCTCAATCACAAACAGAAATAAACCAACCATTTATTTCAATGAATCCAAAAACTAGCCAACCCTTGCACTTAGTTATAAAGCTAACCAGAGCCAAGCTTGAAAGTTTAGTGTCAGACTTAATTAATAAATCTTTGAAACCATGCCAAGCAGCTTTAAAAGATGCTGGTTTAACAAAAAAAGAAATTGATGAAGTGGTATTGGTAGGGGGCATGACACGAATGCCAAAAGTGATAGAAGAAGTCACGAAATTCTTTGGTAAAGACCCGCATAAAGGGGTAAATCCGGATGAAGTAGTTGCCATGGGTGCGGCAATTCAAGCAGGAGTACTTCAAGGTGACGTAAAAGATGTGGTATTGCTAGATGTTACTCCCCTGTCTTTGGGTATTGAAACGCTTGGTGGCGTATTCACTCGTCTTATTGATAGAAATACAACGATACCAACAAAGAAAAGCCAAGTTTTTTCTACTGCCGAAGACAACCAAAGTGCAGTAACTATTAGAGTTTTTCAGGGGGAAAGAGAAATCGCCACAGATAATAAAGTCTTGGGGCAATTTAATTTGGAAGATATACCTTCTGCACCAAGAGGTGTTCCGCAGATTGAAGTAACATTTGATATAGATGCTAATGGAATAGTGTCAGTTTCTGCTAAAGATAAGGGTACAGGTAAAGAACAAAAAATAACTATTCAAGCATCTGGCGGTCTTTCAGATGAAGATATAGAAAAAATGGTTAAAGATGCCGAAGAAAATGCCGAAGCTGATAAAGAAAAGAAAGAGCTTATAGAAGCCAGAAATCAAGCTGAGGGTTTGATTCACAGTACTGAAAAATCGCTCGAAGAACATTCTGATAAAATTGACCCCTCTACTGTCGAAGCCATTGAGCTTTCTATGAAGGCACTGAAAGAAACTCTCGAAAAAGAAGAGGAATCCGCCGATAAAATCCGTGCACGTGCTCAAGATCTTACAGAATCTGCAATGAAATTAGGTGAGGCCATCTACAAAGCAGAATCTGAATCAAGTCAAACTAATGAAGAAAATGATGGTTCTGCTACCAACTCCGATGCTGAAGATATTGTTGATGCTGATTTTGAGGATTTAAACAAACCTGACAAATGATTATATATTAGATCCTATTTTATCTCTGGTCTTCTAGTATAAAATCTAAAGGATAAAAAAATGCCCAAAAGTGATTATTACGATCTCTTAGGTTGCTCAAAATCAGCATCTGAAGTGGAAATTAAGAAAGCCTTCAGAACCAAGGCTAAAGAGCTTCATCCAGATAGGAATTCTGGAAATGATTCTGCTACAGAAAAATTCAAACAAGTAAACGAAGCTTACGAAATTCTTGGTGATCCTAATAAAAGAGCCGCATATGATCGTTATGGACATGCCGCTTTTGAAGGTAATATGGGCGGGGGTTTTAATTCTGGGCAAGCAGGTGGGGGGGATTTTTCCTCAGCATTTTCAGATGTTTTTGAAGATCTGTTTGGTGACTTCATGGGAAACTCCGGAGGTCGAACTAATACAACACAAAGAGCCAATCGAGGGGCTGATTTAAGATACAATATGCGTGTAAATCTTGAAGAAGCCTATTCGGGTAAGAAAACCAATATAGACATCCCAACTTCTGTTTCCTGTAACAACTGTGGTGGGACAGGTGCCCAGAGTGGTGCTAGCCCTACATCATGCCCCACCTGCTCAGGAGTAGGAAAAGTTAGAGCACAACAAGGGTTTTTCACAGTAGAAAGAACCTGTCCAACTTGTTCCGGGAGAGGTCAAATAATTAAAAATCCCTGCCGTTTGTGTAATGGCCAAGGTAGAGTAGAAAAGTCAAAAAAGCTTAGCGTAAGCATACCTGCTGGAGTTGAAACTGGAACTAGAATTCGTTTAACTGGAGAAGGAGAAGCCGGTATACGCGGAGGTCATTCTGGAGATTTATATATATTTATAGAAGTACAAAAACACTCGTTATTTGAAAGGGAAGGTCAAGATCTTTATTGCCGTATACCTATCGCCATGACCACTGCAACTCTAGGTGGAGACCTAGAAGCACCGACACTTGATGGTGGCAAAACCAGAGTCAAAATACCAGAAGGTGCACAAAACAATAAACAACTTAGACTAAGAGGAAAGGGTATGCCAGCTATAAGAGGAGGAGCTAAAGGTGATTTATATATAGAAATAATCGTTGAAACTCCTGTAAACTTAAATTCAGAACAAATAGATTTGCTAAAGAAATTTGAAAAGTCATGTGAAAATAATAGCCCTGCTAACCAGGATTTTTTTGGTAGGGTTAAGAAATTTTGGAGTGCTAATAGCTAGAGTCAGATTATGGTAAATACAGAAGAAAAAAATGAACCCCTTAAAGATGCTTTACTTGATGAAGCTTTGGTCGAGGAAGAAGGTGAACAAGAAAATGACATCCTCAAAGAACTAGATTCTGATAATTTAGAAGAGGACGTAATTTCAGATATTGAGAAAATTACTCTTGAAAGGGATGAAATTAAAGATCAATTAATACGCTCTTACGCAGAAAATGAAAATATCCGTAAAAGGGCTGAAAAGGAAAAGAAGGAAGCCGAAATATATGGCATCACCAAGATGTCAAGAGACATATTAGCTGTTTATGACAACCTACAAAGAGCTTTAGATCTTGCGGACGATATTTTGGATGAAAAATCGTTACCTATGATAGAAGGACTTGAACTAACCAAGAAGGATCTTCTTGAAACCTTCAAAAGGAACAAGATTGACGAGATTGAACCCGAATTAGGGGAAAAATTTGATCCAAAATTACATCAGGCTATGTTCGAAGGCCCATCAAATACTGTAGAAAAAGGTACGATAATGCAAGTTTTATCTATCGGTTTCTCTATTAGTGATCGACTTTTGAGAGCCGCACATGTTGCAGTGTCATCAGGAAAAATTAAGATTATTGATAACCCAAAACCTGAAGAAAATTAGTAAAAAAATTAATTTAAAGATCCTCTGATTTTGAGTTAACGTTTTAATTCTCTCTGTATTTTGTAAAGAAAATGTAAAGCCTCCTTGGGGGAAAGATCGTCAACATTTAAAGATTGCAATAAGTCTCTGATTTGCGGTTGATCTATTGTATTTAAACTCATTTTATCTTGTGTTTGTGGTATGTTTCGTACAGCCCCATTTTTATTTCTGTTGAATTCAGAATTATTTTCTAAAACTTTCAAAATATCTAAAGCTCTATCGGTTACCTTCTCTGGTATGCCTGCTAGCTTTGCTACCTTAATACCAAAAGAATGGTTTGAAAAACCATCAACGATTTTATGTAAGAAAATTAACTCACCTTCGTATTCCTTTATTTTGACTGTAAGGTTTGACAATAAAGGTAGTTCTTTATCTAAAACTGTCAATTCATGATAATGGGTTGCGAAAAGTGTTCGACAGCAATTTTGATTGTGCAGGTGTTCAAGCGTTGACCAAGCTATGGACAAACCATCAAAGGTTGACGTACCCCTTCCTATTTCATCCAAGATTACAAATGAATTTTCTGTGGCCTGGTTAAGAATAGTTGCAGTTTCAAGCATTTCTACCATAAATGTTGAATGACCTTGGGACAGATCGTCTGATGCACCTATGCGAGAAAAAACTCTATCAGTTAGCCCTATTTTCGCTTTCTTTGCAGGAACAAAACTCCCCATTTGGGCCATTATAACTATTAATGCATTCTGTCTAAGAAAAGTTGATTTACCAGCCATATTAGGCCCAGTGATTAAATTTGTCGTAGTTTTTTCATTTAATTTGCAATCATTTGGTATAAAAGAGTGGTCGCTTTTTTCTTTAACGTTTTTTTCCACTACTGGATGCCTTCCATCCAAGATTTCTAATATTTTTTTATCTGAAATCTCTGGTTTAATCCAGTTTTCCTCTCTTGATATTAAACCCAAATTTGAGAAAAAATCTAATTCACCCAGTACTCCCGCAGAAACTCTTATCTCAGACCTTAGATCTAAGAGTGTTTTCTGGATTTCTTTATATACTTTTTTTTCTAACTCTTCCATTTTTGAGGTAGACGTATTTATTTGGCTTTCTAAAGAAATCAACTCATTGGTGGTAAAACGTACGGTATTTGCAGTGGTTTGACGGTGTATAAAATTTTCATTTACACCAGTTTCGGACAAAGCTTCAGCATTCTTAGATGTTAATTCTATGAAGTAACCAAGGACATTATTCTGCTTGATTTTCAAACTTGAAATACTTGTATTTGAAATTAAATTTTCTTCTAATTTCTTAACAATGGTTTCGCTTTGATAAAGTAGACTTCTTAAATAATCTAACTCCGAATCATAACCTGAATTTATGAAACTTGTCTTATTAAATATTTCTAAAGGGCTTTCTGAAAGAGCTTGATTTAGAAATATCAATACATCTTTAAAATTAAAAATGTTATCTAATATCGAATCTAATTTTTTAGGTAGAGTTTCTTGCGTACTTATATTAGTGAAAAGTTTCTTAACTTTACTAGTTATCACAATACCCTTTTTAACAGTTATTAGGTCTTGGAAGCTACTTCTATGAAAAGCAAGTCTAGAAAGAGCTCTTTCAAAGTCGGGACAACCTATCAAAACCTGTCTTAGAGATTCAGAAAATCCTGGGTTTGTAGAAAAAAATTGTGTGACCGATAACCTTTCTATAATTGATTTTTTCTCAGATAAAGGTGCATTTACTCTAATTGATAAAAGCCTCGAACCAAAACTTGTAACGGTTTTGTCCAAGATACTAATTAAAGATCCTTTTTTTTCCCCTGCCAAAGAAATGTTAATTTCTAAGTTTTTTCTAGTATGTTGATCTATTTCTAGAATTAAATCCCTCTTTTCTAGAACTGGTCTCATCAATTGAATTTTAGTGCCACTTTGGGTCACAAGAATATAGTCTAATATGGCTCCAAGCGCTCCTATCATTGAATAAGAGAAATTGCCAAAGCTTTTGATGCTTTTGACACCATAATGGTTCAACAACTTGTCGTGAGAGTTAGTAGTGTTGAAGCTGGATCCTGACAGGACTGTTACTTTGTAATTTTTTTCCTTTAAACCTAAAAGATTTTTTTCTGCATAATTATTGGAAATTAATATTTCACTAGGTTTTATTCTTGCCAGAGAGGATTCGAGTTCTCCTTTAGAAATTCCTCTAACAAAAAGATTCCCTGTAGAAATATCGGTCCATGCTATAGATAAATCTTCTCGAATCTCATTAATCGATAACAGAAAATTACTTATTTTACCTTCAAGCAAATTATCTTCTACTACAGTACCTGGTGTAATAATTCTTATTACATCCCTGTTTACTATCGCTTTGTAACCTCTCTTCTTAGCTTCTTCTGGGGTTTCTGTTTGTTCACAAATAGCAATATGCAGGCCCTTTTTTATTAAAGTCTCTATATAGCGATCTGATGCATGATGTGGCACTCCGCACATCGGTATATCTTTTCCATTTAATTTCCCTCTTTTGGTAAGCGTGATATTTAAGATGTCACTCGCTAAATACGCATCGTCAAAAAAAAGTTCATAAAAATCTCCCATCCTAAAAAATAGTAATGCTCCTGGATGACTTCTCTTGATTTTCAAATACTGTTCCATCAAAGGAGTAATACTACTCTGAGCCTTAACCTTTGGGGTATTTTTTGTATTTGAATTCATTGAATTAATCCCCCCCACTCAATAAGATTTATAACATCACGACTGTATTCTTTTTGATTTGATACACAACAACTAGCCTTTATCAAAATGAAGCTCCTTTTACCCTTTTTAAATATGGTGATTAGCGATTTCTTTTTGAAATCATTTTACCAACTAATTGAGCTGTATAATCAACTATTGGCACTATCCTTCCATAATTGAGTCTAGTAGGCCCTATTACCCCCACAGCTCCTATAATCTTGCTTTCACTATTCATGTATGGTGAAAAAACAAGTGACGAGCCAGACAAAGAAAATAATTTGTTCTCTGAACCAATAAAAACTCTAACTCCATCGCCTTCCTCTGTGAGATCCAATAATTGCTCTAAATCCCTTTTTCTTTCCAAATCATCAAATAATATCCTTATCCTTTCAATCTTATCTTTGTCTTCTAGATCATCTATCAGGTTAGATCGTCCCCTGATGATTAGCCGGTCACGACCAGACAAAACGTCTGGTGCCCAAGAGGCCACTCCAGATTCAATTAATTTATGAGTGATCTTATCCAGGTGGTTCTGATTTTGCACAATTTCTTGGACAATTATTTTACGAACCTCTGATAGAGTATGACCAGCCAAGATAGAGTTAAGGAAATTACCAGCCTCTCGCATCGCGCTAGGTGTTAAACCCAAAGGTGGTTTAAAAATTCTATTTTCCACCTGCCCGTCTGATGTCACTAGAACTACAAGAGCCCTATCAACTGATAAGGAGACAAATTCTATTTGTTTTATGGCGGATTCTAATTTCGGAGCCAAAACAAGACTTGCTCCTGCAGTTAATCCAGAAAGTATGGAACCTACTCGATCCAAAATTGGATGAATTTCTTTTTCATCACCGCTGATGGATTTTTCTAGCTCCTCTCTCGTCTCTTTGCCCATGTCAGAAATTTCCAACAAGCCGTCTACAAACAACCTTAATCCTTTTTGAGTTGGAAACCGACCTGAAGAACTATGAAAACTACCTAGTAAACCTGTTTCTTCCAAATCCTGCATGATATTTCTGACTGTGGATGAAGAAAGGTTTTCGTTTAAACTCTTCGACAAAGTTCTAGAACCAACTGGTTCACCAGTATTGATGTATGTTTCAACCAAACATCTGAATACTTCTCTACTTCTTTCAGTTAATTTATCTATTTGCGTTTTACCGATCATTTTCTCCACATTTCTTTTCAATACTATTTACTAAGGACGAATTTATCTCTAGAAAATTTGATAACATTAACATTTAACAGAATGAAAAAATTATGAGACCATCAAAAAGAAATTTCAACCAAATACGTCAAACCACTATAAAAACTAACGTCAACAAAAATGCTGAAGGTTCCTGCCTTATAAAATGTGGGGATACACACATAATATGTACTGCAACTCTCGAGGAATCAGTTCCTCAATTCATGAGAAAAACTGGGTTAGGTTGGGTCACAGCTGAATATGCTATGCTTCCAAGATCTACCAATAGTAGAATGAAAAGAGAAGCATCGAGAGGAAAACAAGGGGGAAGAACTCTTGAAATTCAAAGGCTCATAGGTAGATCTTTAAGAGCTTGCATAGATAGAGTTTTACTTGGTGAAAGGCAAATTATAATTGACTGCGATGTTATCCAAGCTGATGGTGGAACAAGATGTGCTGCGATAACAGGTGGATGGATAGCCTTAAAACAAGCTACGGATCTATTAATTAGAAATGGATCCATCAAAGAAACACCTGTTATTTCCCATATAGCAGCAATTTCTTGTGGTATGTTGGGAGAGCAAGCTATTTTAGATTTAGACTATGAAGAGGACTCAAATATTAGTACTGATGCTAACTTCGTAATGAATGAGCATGGTGCTATTGTGGAGGTCCAAGCTTCTGCAGAAAAGAAAACTTTCTCCCGAAATGAATTTGAGAAATTATTTGACCTAGCAGAATTAGGAATCAGAGAATTAATAGAAGTCCAAAAATATTCTCTAAGTCTATGATTTCTTTTTCTGAAAAAAAACTCCTTATAGCGACCCACAATCCAGGTAAGTTTGAAGAGTTTAAATCAATTTTAGGTGATTTGGATCTGAAAATCATGTCCTCTAAGGATCTTAATTTATCTGAACCAAAGGAAATAGAGAACTCCTTTTTGGGTAATGCTAGAATTAAATCTAGATCATCTTGCCAAGCGAGTAACTTACCTAGTCTAGCTGATGATAGCGGTATAGAAGTCCATGCCCTTAATAATCAACCTGGCGTACATACTGCTGATTGGGCAGAAACAAAAACCGGAAGAGACTTCAAAAAAGCGATGAATCTTTTATGGACTAAATTAACTTTGACAAAAAAACAAAAACCTTTCACCGCAGAATTTTGTTGCACTCTAGTTTTAACTTTTCCTAACGGTGAAGAAAAAATATTTGAAGGAAGAGTAACTGGTGAAATTGTATGGCCCATAAGGGGGGCCGAAGGTCACGGATATGATCCCATCTTCTTACCAAAAGGCTATTCCAAGACTTTTGGTGAGATGAAAAAACATCAAAAAAATAAAATTAGCCATAGATATGAAGCTTTGAGAAAATTTATAAATTTTTATCAGAAAATTTCACCAAAAATTGATTGACGTGGATTATATTTCAATTTATTTGCACTGGCCATTTTGTGAATCAAAGTGCCCATACTGTGATTTCAACAGCCATGTACGAAAAAAAATTGTGCAAGAGGATTGGTTGCAAGGTTACCTAAAGAATATCCGGGTATGGTTTTCTGTTTTTAACAACCCGAAAGTTAAAACCATTTATTTTGGTGGTGGAACACCCAGCTTGATGGAGCCAAATATAGTTTCAGATCTTTTAGAAGATCTCTATAAGAATTATTCGATTTCTAAAGATATAGAAATATCTCTTGAAGCCAATCCTAGTTCTGTCGAAATAAAAAAATTTAGAGATTACGCTTCTGCCGGAATAAATAGAATTTCTATAGGTGTTCAGTCATTTGTAGATAAGGATCTCAAATTACTAGGTAGGCGCCATAACGCCAATGAAGCTCTATCTGCTATTGACACTGGTTCAAGCATTTTTGAAAATTTAAGCATTGATTTAATTTATGGTAGACAATTTCAAAACCTGCTGGATTGGGAAAAAGAATTGCAATTTGCTATTTCGTTACGGAGTCAACATTTGTCTCTTTACCAACTAACTGTGGAAAACAATACCGCCTTTGGTAGATTGTTTGATAAAGGAAAATTGAAAGGTTTGCCTAATGATGAATTGTCTAGAAAGCTTTTTATAACCACCAATGATATATGCTATTCCCACGGATATAAACCTTATGAAATCTCCAATTTTTCATTAGATAACCACGAGTGTAAGCATAATGTGAATTACTGGAAGTGCGGTAATTTCCTTGGGATAGGACCTGGGGCGCATGGTCGATACCAATTCAATCAAGAACGTTTCTCATATAAGAATATAAAGAATCCTGAGTCCTGGCTTAATAAATCATTCAGTGGAGATTCTGCTATAAATGTTAAAACAAGAATGTCTGATTTGGATCATTTTGAAGAATTCGTTATTATGGGATTAAGACTTAGTGAGGGTCTGAGTTTATCAAAAATGCAAAAAAATTTCGGCAGGACATTTGACGACAACACACTTCAACAATTAATACGGTTAGGTTTTATAGAAATTGTTGGTACCCGCCTTAAAGTCTTACAAAAAGGAAAGATCTTATTGAATTATATAACTAAAGAGTTATTAACATGAATTTTATTTTTTTGTTTTTAAAATGTCACATATGGCATCTAGTTCTTCCAGATTCTTATATGAAATGTAAACGTTTCCTGAATTTTTCTTTTTATCATGGGAAATTCTCGTTGGAAATCTTATATGAGCAGTGAGGGATCTTTCCAAATCAACAGTATCAGGGTCTTTTATTGAAGAAGACCCACCTCTTATTTCTTTTTCATCAGTGTTTATTTTTTGTCTCTTAGCAAAAAACTCTGTTTGCCTAACAGACAA
Source organism: Paracoccaceae bacterium (assembly GCA_014239455.1). Classification (GTDB taxonomy): domain Bacteria; phylum Pseudomonadota; class Alphaproteobacteria; order Rhodobacterales; family Rhodobacteraceae; genus CACIIZ01. The sequence continues at coordinate 43,122 of JAAZYV010000025.1, forward strand.
GCCCTTTTTAATTACTAACCTGGATAACAAAATAGGATCTTGAAAATTTAACAGCGCCCTAGCATGACCTGCACTAAGTTCTCCATTTCTAACATACCCCATTACTTCCTGAGGTAATGACAGAATTCTTATTGCATTAGAAATATAAGGTCTTGATTTTCCAACTATTTCAGCAATTTTATCGTGTTTGTATTTGAATTCCTCTGCTAATTTTAAGTAACCTTCTGCTTCCTCTAGTGGGCTTAGTTCAGTTCGCTGCACATTTTCTATGATAGCTATTTCTATGATTTCTTTAGGGGTTAATTCTTTAACTATTACCGGAACTTCATGTAAACGTGCCATCTGGGCTGCTCGCCAGCGTCTTTCACCGGCCACTATCTTATATTCTGATTTGCCTTCCTTAACCACAATCAAAGGTTGTAAAATACCTTTGTCCTTAATAGTTTCTGATAACTTTCTTAACTCTTCAGGATTGAAGCTCTTTCTGGGTTGATTTGGGTTAGGCCTTAGATTTTCTATAGGTATTAATAACTCTCCCGCTTTCCTCAAATTACTTTCGATCTGATTTTCATTTGGATTTATATCCTCAATATTATCAGTTAAAAATGAAGACAATCCTCTTCCTAATGCTTTCTTTTTGTTCAATGCTCATAACCTCTTTTGTTTATCCTGTAGATGACAACGTATTTCTTTCCCGTTTTAGAAATTCGGCAGCTAGTTTTTGATATGCTATAGAACCAAGACACTTTCTATCATATATAACACCGGGCAAAGAATAAGAAGGGGCTTCACTTAATTTAACATTTCTAGGAATCATTGTATTAAAAACAAGATCACTTAATGTTGACCTAACATCTTCTTCTATTTGGATTGAAAGATTGTTTCGTTTATCAAACATAGTAAGTAAAACACCTAATATTCTTAATTCCTTATTAAAAGTATTCCGTATTTCTTTAATCGTTACCATAAGTTGCGACAAACCCTCTAGTGCAAAGAATTCTGTCTGCAAGGGAATAATAACCATCTTAGCAGACACCAATGAATTAACCGTAAGTAAATTTAAAGCAGGTGGGCAATCCATGAAAACATAATCAAATTTTCTCGTTTCTGATAATTCCTTTATTAGGCATCTCCTTAATCTCACAGCTTTTTGTTCAGTGTTAACTAAATCCATATCCACTGATGCAAGATCTGAGTTTGCTGGAACAATGAATAAATTAGGTACTTTTGTTTCTTTTAAAACATTTGATAGCTTTTCTTCAGCTATAATCAAGTCATAGGAACTCATTTTACGGTCTTCTGGTAAAATTCCCAATCCTGTCGACGCATTACCCTGAGAATCTAAATCAATAATTAAAACTTTTTTTCCTGCAGCTGACAGGCATGTGGCGAGGTTAAGGACAGTAGTTGTTTTGCCTACACCACCTTTTTGATTCACTACAGTAATAAGGTTCGTCTGACCTCCAACTTCTTCTACTTTATTGAGCAACTTTGATGTTCCTTATTTCCAATATTGAAGAATCTACCTCCAACAAATTACTAATCTCCCTCATCTCAAATTTCCAATACTCTAATGATTCTTTGATTTCTACTGAAAATGTTTTTCCTTTTGGAAAGAGACTAATAGTTCTATCGTTTTTATGCATGTAAGCTATTTCAATCAAGAGTTTTAAAGCCCCAAATGCCCTAGCAGAAATAACATCTGCTTTCTGAGGTTTTATATTCTCTATCTTACTGCATAAAATGCGAACGTTCAAAGAAAGTTTTAGACCAACCTGTTCCAGGAAAAATGCCTTCTTTTTATTTTTTTCCACTAATGTCACTTTTAGTTGAGGATTCAATTCCTGAGCTATAATACCAATCACCAAACCAGGGAATCCTCCTCCAGAACCAAAATCCAACCATGTTTTTACATTCTGAGGCGCATATAACCATAATTGAGAACTATCGAGAAAATGCCTTTGCCAAGCAATTCCTATGGATTTCCTTGAAACTAAATTAATTTTTGTGTTCCATTCGAAAAGCGTGCGGTAATAGTAATGTAGTTTTTCACATGTTTCACGTGAAACACCTATTTTATCTAAAAGAAAGATATCTTTACAATGATGACTTTGTACCATAGGGACGTTGTTCATAATTGCCATGATCTCTTTCTGCACCACTATACTTTTTTACCCATAAATGTACTAGGGTCAAAGCAGCCGGGGTCATGCCCTCTATCCTAGAAGCCTGAAGTAAATCAATAGGTCGAATTAGTTCTAACTTTGACTGAATTTCGTTAGAAAGGCCATTGATTAACTTGTAATCAAATTTTTCAGGTATTTTTGTTCTAGAGTTCTTTTTGGTTGCTTCTATTTCTACTTTCTGTCTTCTGATATACACATCATATCTGACATCGTGTGCTACTTGTAATAAAATACTTTCTTCAATGCACTTGAGTTCTGGCCAAAGAAACTGGATTTTTTTGAGTGGCAGCTTTGAATCACATATAAAATCCAAAGCACATCGAATCTTCCCATCTTGTTTCACCGTAAAACCTAATTTAATAGCATTCGAGGGAGTTATTTTACATTCTTTAAGCATGGACTTGGCTTTTTTGATCTTGCTAATCTTATTAAGAAAAGCTTTATTTCTATTTGAGTTTATGGTGCCCATAACTGAACCCAGTTGGGTAAGTCTTTGATCTGCATTATCGGCACGTAAAGTCAGTCTATACTCTGCCCTAGATGTAAACATTCTATACGGTTCCTTAACACCCCTAGTGACTAAATCGTCAATAAGAACACCTATATAACCCTGATCTCTTCGAATGATGGTAGGTTCATTAGAGCGAACAAACATCACCGAGTTTATACCTGCGATAAGGCCTTGGGAAGATGCTTCCTCATAGCCAGTAGTGCCGTTTATCTGTCCTGCTAAGAAAATACCTCCTAGTGCTTTCATTTCTAAGGATGGCTTCAATGATCTTGGGTCAATATAGTCATACTCTATGGCATACCCGGCCTGTAATATCTTAACAGTTTCTAATGCTTTTATTGACCTGACATATTTTTCTTGGATTTCCTCTGGCAAAGAAGTTGAGATGCCATTTGGATAAATAACGTCAGTATTCAACCCCTCAGGTTCCAAAAATATTTGGTGACTTTCTCTTTCAGCAAACCGAACTACTTTATCCTCTATAGATGGACAATATCTAGGGCCTGCCGACAGTATTTTACCGCTGTAGATGGATGATCTGCTAATATTTTCTTCTATAATTTCATGAGTTCGCTTGTTGGTGTAAGTAATATGACACGGTATCTGTTTTAGTCTGGTTTTTTTTGTTAGAAATGAGAAATAATGCGGCTTCAAATCAGCATATTGTTTTTCAAGAATAGACCAGTTAATTGTCTTACCATCAAGTCTTGGTGGCGTCCCTGTCTTCAGTCGACCCATAGGTAAATCCATTTCCCTAAGTCTATCAGCCAATCTTATTGAAGCCACATCTCCGCTTCTTCCACCAGGATATGACTTCTGTCCTATATGTATTTGGCCATTCAAAAACGTTCCTGTGGTTAAGATGACACACTTGCAATTAACTATTTCAGAATTTCCAAAAACGACACCACTCACTGAATAATTTTTTACCACTAAATCTGTGACTTCTGCTTCTATTATTGTTAAAAAATCAATTTTATTTAGTCTTTTTTGAATTATCTTCTTGTATTCCTGTCTGTCGATCTGAGTTCTAGGACCTTGAACCGCTGGGCCCTTACTTTTGTTCAACAATCTAAACTGTATTCCTGAAGCATCAGCTACTACACCCATAATACCACCCAAGGCATCAACTTCCCTTACCAGATGCCCCTTTCCAAGACCTCCTATGGCAGGATTACAAGACATTTCACCTATTTTAGACATATCATTAGTAATCAAAAGAGTTCTTATACCCATCTTACTACTAATATAAGCAGCCTCAGCTCCCGCATGACCACCACCAATAACTAAAATTTCATAAAAAGGTTTCACGTGAAACACCCCTGTTTAAATTTATTTATTTACCAATACAAAAACTAGTGAAGATTTCTCCTAAAATTTCTTCTGTGTTAACTCCTCCCAAAAGACCATCAAAATTTCTTAGTATGGTTCGCAATTCTTCTGCAATTATTTCATTCTCATAGTTTTTTTCTTCCATGTAAACCCGGATGGTTCTTAAATGATCAAGACTGGATACTATCTTTTCTAAATGCCTGGTTCTTGTAATAGTACTAGCTTTTCTTACCTTATCCCCAAATATTTTCTTTAGGTTTCTCAGTAAATCCTCAAAACCCTTACCTGTTTTTCCAGAAATGCTAGGCTCCGAACCAGGCAAATCACCTTTTGGTCTTAAGACAATATCTGATTTCAAGTATTTAACTCCGAAACTCCTTATTTCTTCTTTGTCATTGGTTAAAAAAACACGAACATCAGAATTGTTTACCCTATCGATGGAATTAATAACACCTATTTTCTCAATCTTATCATTGGTATGGCGAATACCTGCTGTGTCTAAAAATGTTACGGGTAAACCATCTAGATTATATCTAAGCTCAATTATATCCCTAGTTGTACCAGTAATCTCAGAAGTAATAGCCAACTTTCTCTTAGCCAGCCCATTCAAGAGAGTTGACTTACCTACATTTGGCTTACCAACAAGAGCTACTTCAAAACCCCCTCTTATAGACTCTGCTAATTTAAAACCCTCTTTTTCCTCTATCAACTCAGTTTCTAAAATCTCTAAATCATGGATAAGACTATTAACCAACCTATAACTGTCTACTTCATCGGAAAAATCTATAGAAGCTTCAACAACGGAAAGTATCTTTGTAGTTCTTTCTTTCCAACCATTGATTTTTTCAGATAAAGAACCTGAGTATATATTTAAAGCTTGTTCTTGTTGAGCTTCAGTTTCTGCCACAAGCAAATCAGAAAGTCCTTCAACCTCTGAAAGGGTTATTTTGTTGTTTTCTAATGCTTTTTTTGTGAATTCACCCGGTTTTGCTAATCTAGCATAGCCTAAACCAGCCAATGATTCTAATACTGTTCCCACAACTATATGGCTTCCATGTAACTGTAGTTCTGCCATATCCTCACCTGTAAAACTTCTTCCTTTTTCAAACAAAATTACAAGCCCTCTATCTAATAACCTGCCTTCAATAGAAAAAATTTTCCTTAAATGAACTTTCCTGATCTGAGAAACTACAGGTTTGAAAGGTTTTTTTTTGCCCAGCAACCTACCTACTGCCTTAAAACTATCAGGACCTGATATTCTAATAATGGCGACCGCAGAGATCCCTGGTGGTGTTGACAACGCAAAAATGGTAGCGGACATTTCTTATCAATTATTCATTGAGTCAAAAAATTCAGAGTTGGTTTTGGTTTGTTTTAATTTACTTAACAAAAACTCTATTGCGTCAGTCGTACCCATAGGGTTCAAAATTCTCCGAAGAACAAAAACTTTTGTCAATTCATTCTTTTCAACCAGTAACTCTTCTTTCCTAGTACCTGATTTCAGCAAATCTATTGCTGGAAAAACTCTTTTGTCTGCCACTTTTCTATCCAAAATCAACTCTGAATTTCCAGTTCCTTTGAACTCTTCAAAAATCACTTCGTCCATCCGGCTACCTGTATCAATTAATGCTGTAGCTATTATAGTAAGTGAACCACCCTCTTCTATATTTCTAGCGGCCCCAAAAAACCTCTTAGGCCTTTGCAAAGCATTTGCATCGACCCCTCCTGTAAGAACTTTCCCTGAGGAGGGCACAACAGTGTTATAAGCTCTACCCAAACGGGTTATTGAATCTAATAATATCACCACGTCTCTTTTATGTTCGACCAGCCTTTTAGCTTTCTCTATAACCATTTCTGCTACGGCAACATGTCGAGTTGCCGGTTCATCAAAAGTAGAAGATATAACTTCTCCTTTAACGGATCTTTGCATGTCTGTTACTTCTTCAGGTCTTTCATCCACCAAAAGGACTATAAGATAACTATCAGGTTGATTTTTTTCTATAGAATGAGCTATGTTTTGTAATATCACTGTTTTACCTGTTCTAGGTGGTGCCACAATCAAAGATCTCTGTCCTTTTCCTATCGGTGCAATCAAATCTATAACTCTTGCAGACTGATCTTTAATAGTAGGATCATCTATTTCAAGTTTAAATCTTTCATCAGGGTAAAGTGGCGTCAAATTATCAAAGTGTATTTTGTGTTTAGCTTTCTCAGGTTCTGAGAAATTTATAGCCCTCACTTTAACTAATCCGAAATATCTTTCACTGTCATTTGGCGCACAAATTACGCCCTCCATAGTGTCACCGGTTCTTAAAGAGTATTTTCTAATTTGAGAAGGACTAACATAAATATCATCAGGACCCGGTAAATAATTAGCATCAGTAGAACGCAAGAAACCAAAACCATCCTGAACAACTTCCAGCACACCATCACCGTAAATTTCAACTCCCTCTTCAGCCATCTCTTTGAGAATAGCAAACATCATATCACCTTTTCTCATAGTGGAAGCATTATCTATTTCAATTTTTTTCGCTAGCTTCAACAAGTTAGAGGGTGATTGAGATTTTAGTTCTGCTAAAGACAATTCTTTAATTGTCTTTAGATCAACCTGGTTTAAATCCACCATTTCTAAACTCTCTCGGTATAATTAGGATAAAAGAACAGAGAAACTGCCCTTAGTTATCGCTAGTATGATAAAAAAAAGTTAAAGTCAATTTTATTTTTTATTTATGTAAGGTGGCTATTAAGCTTTCAACATTTTTTATGTCAGCACTAGGTGTTATCCCGTGCCCGAGATTAAATATGTGGCCACCATTTGAAAACATTTTTTTTATGTTTAGTATTTCTTCTATCATCATTTCACCACCAGAAACTAAAAACGAAGGATCCAGATTACCTTGGACAACAATGTTGTTTTGAACATTATCTTTTGCCCAAATCAAAGGCAAATTAGAATCTAAAGCCACACAATCAAACGCTTTGATTTGAGAGAATTTTGTGTAGTGAGGTCCTACACCTCTTGGAAATACTATTATTTGTACATATGGAAATATTTCCTTTAGCCTTTCGGCTATTTCTTTCATCGGTTTTAAAGAATACTTTTCTACTAAAGAACCTGGTAAAGAACCAGCCCAGCTATCAAAAAGCTTAATAACATCTGCACCAGCTTCTATCTGTTTGGATAGATAATCAACAGTGGCATCTGTAATTTTTGATATTAAAGTGTTAAAACTTTCTGGATTTCTTGCCAGAAACATTTTTGTTTTTTGATGATCTTTTGATCCTCTACCCTCTATCATATAAGTAGAAACAGTCCAAGGAGATCCAGCAAAACCTATTAAAGTTATGTTCTTATTTAATTTTGATTTTATCAAACTAACAGCATCATAAACAGGGCTTAAGGTATCATGAATAGCATTTGTTTTTAGAAGTTTTAAAACATCGGAATGATCATTTACCGTTTCTAAAATTGGTCCTTCACCTTCTCTAAACTCTAACTTTAAACCAAGAGCATTAGGTATCAGCAAGATATCTGCAAATAATATAGCTCCATCCAAATCAAAGCGGTTTAGTGGTTGTAAGGTAACTTCAGCAGCTAGTTTAGGATTGTAACAAAGGTCTAAGAAACCACCTGCTAGAACACGTGTATTTTTATATTCGGGTAAATAACGACCCGCTTGTCTCATAAGCCAAACAGGTGGAACTTTAAATTTTTCACCATTTAATACTGCAAGTAATTTTTTATTATTCTTTATCATAATTAAAAATATATATTATTATATAGTTATAGTATGTAGTATCACTGTATTTTGTGGAAAAATAGTATTAAAGATTTTTTATATAAGAAAAACATATTATGTGTTTGATAAATAATAATAATTTTAAATATTCACATATATGTATAAAGATATTAACAAATAAAAAATTTTACATGTTTGTGAATAAAAAATATATAAAGCGAATAAAAAAACAACGATAAATAATTTAATTTAGTTTTGTGGAAAACTGAATGGAAAGTAGTAATGAGTGTGGATAAATATGAGATGAGCCTCTCTGGTGTTATAGGTGATCCTATAGCACACAGTAAGTCTCCTCTAATTCAGAATTTTTGGATAAAAAAAAATAAATTAGAAGGGTATTATATACCAATAAGAGTAACTAAAGGAGAGATAAAAAAGAAAATTAAATGTTTAAAGGAACTTGGTTTTAAAGGGTTAAATGTAACTGTACCTCATAAAATTGATGCTTTTTATTTAGCTGACAAGGTAACTATAGAAGCCAAAAACGTAGGTGCAGCTAACACCCTTTATTTCGAAGATGATTTAATAATAGGGGATAATACTGATACATTTGGATTTAAGAACAGTATATTACGCAATTTTCCATTTTATAACTTTAAAAAAGAAAAAGTTCTTATTTACGGGGCGGGTGGTGCCGCAAGAGCAGTATTGTCAGTTTTTGTAAATGAAAAAACAGCTGAAATCAGATTGATTAATAGAAGTAAAGAAAGAGCTCTAGCGTTAAAGGAAGAGTTTTCTGATTCAATTAGTTTATTTGAATGGAAAAACAACATAGCGGCATTAGATGGTGTTACGACAGTAGTAAACACCACTAGCTTAGGTAATTTAGGAAACGAACCGTTTCCTCATACTTTAAAAGGCGTTAAAAGAAATGCTGTTGGAATAGATCTCGTTTACAACCCTTTGGAAACATCATTTATGAAAAAAGCTAAGAAAGAACACATAAATTGTATTAATGGTTTGGATATGCTCGTTTACCAGGCTATGCCAGGTTTTAAAAGATGGTTTAAAAAGAAACCAGTTTATTCAAAAGAGTTAAGAGAGTTGTTGGAACATTCTTTGTTGAGAAGGTAATTTGTCTTTTAAACTAGGTATAACAGGTTTTATTGGTATGGGAAAAACAACAGTCTCATCTTTTTTTGTGGAACAAAACATACCCTTATGGGATGCTGATAAAAATGTTCACAGAATATACAAAAAGAATGGTTTGGGGTACAAAGCTTTAACAGCAAAGTTTCCGAATTTAATTAATAATGTTGCTATTGACAGGAATCAGTTGTCCCAAATGATACAAAAAAAAGAAACGACACTTGATGTGATAGAATCTATAATTCATCCTCTATTATCATCAGAAAGGGAAAAATTTATTGACACGCATCGCCACCACTCACTCTTAGTATTTGATTTGCCTCTTCTTTTCGAAACAAAAGCTGATTCATGGTTAGATGCTGTATTATTAGTTAACTGTTCCAAGAAAACCCAAAAGAAGAGACTTTTAAAGAGGAAAAATTTAAATAATAAAAAAATAAAAATGTTAATTTCAAGACAAAATAGGTATGTGGGTAGACGAGACAAATGTCATTTCATTATAAATTCTGATAAGGTTTTAGGTGATATGAAAACGGATGTATTATCAGTTATAAAAAAAATTAAGGATAAGGTTTATGACAAGAGAAGTGGTTCTGGACACTGAAACCACAGGTCTGGATCCAGGAAAAGGTGATAGAGTAATAGAAATAGGCGCTTTGGAATTGTTGGACCATGTGCCTACAGGAAAATTTTTTCATGTCTACCTGAATCCCGAAAGAAAAATACCAGAAGATTCTATTAGAATACACAGGATTACAGATGAATTTGTCGTAGACAAACCTCTTTTTTTGGATGTTGCAAAAGATTTTTTGTCTTTTGTGGAAGGTAGTTCGTTAGTCATACACAATGCTGACTTTGATATTAAGTTTTTACAACATGAACTCCAGAATATTAATATCCCAATGTTAGATTTACCAGTTATAGACACCGTTAGTTTAGCCAGAGAAAAGTATCCCGGATCATCAGTTTCTTTGGATGCTTTGTGCAAGAGGTTCAATGTTGAGACCACTAATAGAAAGGAAAAAGGGCATGGAGCTTTGACTGACAGCTTACTTTTGTCTGAAGTCTATTTAGAGATCTTGGGAGGAAAGCAACCAAACTTAGGTCTTGATAGTAAGCTGGTTTTTGAAAAAGATGGCCAGAATGAGTTATCTGGTAAGGGTACAAAAATAATAAGACCTAAACCGCTAACTAAAAGAATTTCTCAAATTGATATAACAAAACACCAAGAATTTTTGAAGACTATAGGGTGTGATAAAGCTTGGAAAAATTTAAAACTGCATCAAGTTTTGTCTTGAACTGAAGAAAAATCCAGCGGGTTTATATTGAGAGGAGAAAACCCTCCCTCCTTGGTTATGTCATAAGCAAGCCTTCTCAGAAAAGGAAATAATAAATTAGGGCAATCCACCATTAAAACTCTTCTTTTGTCTTCGTTTTTTGGAAAGTTGATTTTAAAGCTTCCCCCATATTGTATTTCCAATATGTAAATACTTCCTATCTTATCACTGGCCTCACAAAAGAGGTGTAAAACAACATTAGATATAATATCTTCCTCTTTTTCAATATTCACATTAATATTGAGTTTATAATTAATGTCCTTTAAAGATTTTTCGCTTGTTCTAAAGTTTTCAAAGGACATATCTTTTATGAACTGCGATATTACTAGCACTTCCAAGATTTTATCATTTTTTAGGTTATTCATTATGGTATATTGTTTATTTAAAAGGTAAAGTTTTACTATTATTAAATTGATTTTAACATTACCAGATTATTCTTAATATTGTTTTACTAAAAACATTTTATCACTTTGGGGATTGATGTTAACCAAATAGTATTTACATCAGCTTGTAAAGGGTGGTTTATTGTACCACTGAAAGGGACGTTTATTATGGTTAAAATTTTAGTATTAGCTGCAGTGGCAATTTTTCTTTTTTGGCGTTTGAGATCAGTTTTGGGTTCAAGACAAGGATTTGAAAAAACAAATATAAGTCCAGAAAATGTCAATGATGAAAAACAAACTAAAAACGAGGATTCTAATATTATAGAGCTTAAGGCTAATGAAGTTGATGAAGAAATAGCAGATTATGTTGAGTCAGATAGCGCCGCATTCAAAGCATTGTCTAAAATGAAAAAATTGGAAAAGGGATGGTTGGTTTCCCATTTCGTTTCTGGTGCCAAAATGGCTTATGAGGATATCTTAATGGCCTTTGAAAAAGGTGATTTATCCACAATAAGAAAAATGACTTCAAAAGAGGTTTGTAAATCCTTCAAAACGGTAATTGATGAAAGAGCTAATAAAGGCTTAAAAGTAGAAGCGGAGTTTGGGGGTGTTAGAGATATAAGAATAAAAGAAGTCGATTTTGATACTAAAAGCATGGACGCTAAAATAACGATGGTTTTCAAATGTGAACTGTCTTTTAGTGTGAAAAATAAAGATGGAAATATTGTGGAAGGAGGTTCTGATAAAATTAAAAAACAAAGAGATATTTGGACTTTTTCACGAAAAATGAATTCTGATTTACCAAATTGGTATCTGGTAAAGACGGAATAATTTGAAAACATGAAAGTGAGATATAATTATTGAAAAATGACAGGCGCAGAAATTTGTCAAACGAAGATTTAGTTCTTTGGGATCAGGTAAAAAAAACTTTGGATCAAACCTTAAGTCATGAAGAAAATAGGTGTTTTTATCAAGGCCATGAAAATAATGAACTTGTTTCTGATAATGTTCAAACACAAAAAAAAGTAGTTTTAGTAAGTGACAAAGTAGTTTCCCTTAATAAAACCAATAAGGGTTTTGAAAAGCCTTCTAGCATTTTTGCACATCATAATCTTGATAAAAAGAAACAAACCTTATTAAAAAAAGGTAGAATTCAACCAGAAAAATTCTTGGATTTGCACGGCTTAAACTCGAAACAAGCAGAGAAAGAGGTATTAGATTTCTTACAGAAAAGTTATGCTCATGGAAATAGACTTATTTTGATAATTACTGGCAAAGGAAAAAGATCTAGAAAAAAAGACAGACCTTATTGTTCTAATACTGATACTGGAATATTAAAGGAAGCCTTAATACCCTGGATTGAAAATTCAAATATGTGGCCCAAAATTCTCAAAATCATGTCAGCACACCCAAAACATGGAGGCGAGGGTGCCTTTTACGTGTATTTGCGAAAAATCAAATAGTATAGGCTTATAGTACGTATCTGCTCACATCTGTCGAACTGACAAATTTCTCTAGGTTACTTTTCACAAAATTGGTATCAATTTTAACGGCTTTTGTTTTTTGATCAGGTGCAGAAAAACTTAGGTTCTCAAAAACTTTTTCCAATATAGTATATAACCGTCTAGCACCTATGTTTTCTACGGTTGCATTTATATCCGCTGCTATTTTTGCCAAAGATCTTATACCACTTTCCTCAAAAGTTAATTCTATACCTTCTGTGAGCATTAAAGCAGTATATTGTTTTGTGAGAGAATTTTCGGTTTCTTTAAGAATATTGATAAAATCTTTTTCTGTTAGCGCTGATAGTTCAACTCTTACCGGAAGTCTTCCTTGGAGTTCTGGTAAAAGATCACTTGGTTTTACTATATGGAATGCCCCAGATGCTATAAACAAAATATGGTCTGTGCGTATAGCACCATATTTTGTAGAAACAGTAGTCCCCTCTATTAGAGGTAACAAATCTCTTTGGACGCCCTCTCTACTCACGTCCGCAGACTTCATTTCGGCCCGAGCACAAATTTTATCTATCTCGTCCAAAAATACTATACCATTTTCTTCTACTGACTCTATGGCTTTTTTTGTAATCTTATCTTCATCTATAAGTTTGTCTGCTTCTTCTTTAGTTAACAGAGCATAACTATCAGCTATTCTAATTTTAATTTTTTTGGTTTTTTTTCCTAAAGCTTTACCAAAAACTTCGTTAAGATTCATCATCCCCATGCTATTTCCAGGTTGACCGGGAATTTCAAAAAGGGACAAAGGGTTTACCGTTTCATTCAAACCAATTTCAATCTCTTTGTCATCTAATAAACCATCCCGAAGCTTTTTCTTGAACATTTCAATTGTTTGTTCTCGTGCGTTTTCTCCAGTTAAACAGGCCAAAACTCTTTTTTCAGCTTGAGCATGGGCTTTTACCTCTACATCCTTGCGCATCTTTTCTCGTACCATTATCATAGCGATATCGATTAAATCCCTAACTATTTGCTCCACGTCTCGTCCGACATAACCTACTTCCGTAAATTTAGTAGCCTCTACTTTCACAAAAGGTGCACCAGCCAATTTAGACAAACGTCTTGATATTTCGGTCTTACCGACCCCAGTTGGTCCAATCATTAGAATATTTTTTGGATAAATTTCCTCTTTAAGTGGCGACTCCACTTTTTTTCTTCGCCACCTGCTCCTAAGAGCAACAGCAACTGCCCTTTTTGCGGGTTCTTGCCCAATTATGAACTTGTCTAGTTCGGAAACTATTTCTCTAGGTGTTAACTCAGTCATTTAATTTTTGATAAGGTTTCAGAAACAATGTTATGGTTAGTATAAACACATATATCAGCAGCTATTTTTAGTGCTTTCTTACAAATTTCTTTTGAAGAAAGGTCATTATCGTAAATAGCTTTTGCTGCTGCAAGAGCATAATTTCCACCCGATCCCACGGAAGCTATACCTCCCTCTGGCTCCAAGACATCTCCTGAACCAGAAATTATTAACAGATCTTTTCCATCAGTAACAATTAACATAGCCTCCAAATTTCTCAAATATTTGTCAGTTCTCCAATCTTTGGCTAATTCGATTGCTGATCTAGATAAATTCCCAGGGAAAGTTTCCAATTTTCTTTCAAGCCTTTCCAATAAGGAAAAAGCATCTGCAGTAGATCCAGCAAATCCTACCAATATTTCCAATCCTCCAGGTTTTAATCTTTGGACTTTTTTTGCTGTACCCTTAATCACAGTTTGACCTAAGGTGACTTGGCCATCACCGGCGACAGTTACAGAACCATTTTTCAGTACTCCTATAATTGTTGTACCGTGCCAGTCTTGGTCTTTTGAATTGTTTTTCATCATCAATTAAGTGTTCTAGCAATTTTTTGAACAGAAAATATTTCGATCACATCTTTTTTTCTTATGTCTTCATAGTCTGAAAATGCCATGCCACATTCTTGTCCAGACTGAACTGTTTCCACTTCATCTTTAAACCTTTTTAATGTTTTAAGGGATCCTTCGTGAATTACTACATTATCCCTTAAAAGCCTAACTTTAGCTGATCTTTTAGCATTACCTTCAGTGATCAAACAACCAGCGACCTTACCAGCATTAGTCACCTTAAAAACTTCCAAAATTTCCGCATAGCCTAAAATGGTTTCTTTTATTTCTGGCTTAAGTAGACCAGAAGCTGCTTTTTTGATATCATCGACTAAATCATATATTATGGAATAATAGCGCAATTCTACTTCTTTCTGGTTTGCTCCGTCTCTAGCAGAGGCGTTGGCTCTTACGTTAAAACCTATTATCGGTGCTTTTGAAGCTTCGGCCAAAATTACATCACTTTCAGTAATAGCGCCAACACCAGAATGTAAAACAGTTATTCTAACTTCTTCTGTACTTATTTTATTCAAAGCTTGCACTATTGCTTCAGTAGAGCCTTGAACATCGGCTTTAACGACCAAAGGAAGTTCCGAAATTTCTTCATCCTCTTTTGCTTTTGCTATCATTTGATCTAATGTTTTTCCGGTACCTAAAGCATCTTTCTTGTCTTTAATAACCTGATTCCTGTAATTTGCTATTTCCCTAGCTTCTGTTTCGTTTGACACCACATTTAAAATATCACCTGCCTCTGGGGTTCCATTCAAACCCAAAACCTCAACTGGAACAGACGGACCAACCTGAGACACTTTTACATTTTGACTATCTATTAAGGCCCTCACTTTACCCCATTGGTCTCCAACAACAATGATGTCTCCTTTATTAAGGGTACCTTTTTGCACTAACACTGTAGCAACCGGTCCACGTCCGACATCCAGCTTTGCTTCAATTACTGTACCTTCTGCTTCTCTGTTTGGATTAGCTTTCAGTTCTAGTATTTCAGTTTGTAGGGTGATATTTTCCAGAAGAGTTTCCACTCCTTTGCCAGTAGAAGCAGAAACCTCAACATCTAAAACTTCACCTGACATTGATTCTACAATTACTTCATGCTTCAGCAAATCAGTTCTTACTCTGTTGGGGTCAGAATTTTCTTTGTCACACTTGTTTATAGCTACTATAATTGGAACTTTGGCTGCTCTTGCGTGGTTTATAGCCTCTATAGTTTGAGGCATAACGCCATCATCAGCAGCAACTACTAAAATAATTATGTCTGTTACTTGTGCTCCCCTTGATCTCATAGAAGTAAAGGCTGAATGTCCAGGGGTATCCAAGAACGTAAATAAAGAGCCTTTTTCTGTCTTTACTTGATAAGCACCTATATGTTGTGTAATACCACCAGCTTCATTGCCAGTAGTATTTGTTTTTCTAATAGCATCCAACAATGAAGTTTTTCCGTGGTCAACATGTCCCATGACAGTTAGTATCGGGGCTCTTGGTTTCATATTTTCAGCAGCATCTTTTTCATCGTGCTTTAAGATAGCATCTTCTACATCTGAGGCTGAAACTCTTATAGGAATGTGATCAAACTCTTCAACTATCAAAATGGCGGTATCAGCATCTATTGTTTGGTTTTGGGTTGCCATTATGCCATTAGTCATCAATGTTTTAACCACAGAGGCAGATCTCTCAGCCATTCTATTAGCCAGTTCTTGAACTGTAATAGAATCAGGAACTGGCACTTCCCTTTTTACCTTTTCTCTTTCTGCACTATCTGATATTTGTCTCCGCTTTACTTTTTCTTGTCTTCTTCTCAAAGAAGCAATGGATCTTTGTCTTCCACCTTGATCAGAAAGGGCTTGATTAATTGTTAATTTGCCAGACCTTCTTCTCTCAGAATACCCTTTGCTAGGCCGGACCTCTTTTAATTCATCATCTTTCTTAAATTTTTTTCCGGAAGAAGTATCGCTAGACTTACTTTCAAATTTATTTTCAATCTTAGACCGGTTTTTTTGAGTTGATTCTTCAATAGGTTGAGCAACATCTAAAACCTTTTGAACTGCCAAATTTTCTTTCTCAGATTTTTTGCTTACTTCCTCTTTCTCCAGCAAAGCTTTTTCTGCAATCTTCCTATCAACCTCTTTCTTTTTGTTTTCTTCTTCCCGAGCTGCCTCTATGGCTTTCTTTCGCCTATCAATTTGTTCTTCTGAGTAACTCTTATTGGGTTGAGACTTTGGGTCTAAATCGGTATTGTCCTTAGTAAGTGTTTTAAGGTTTTGATTAGAGGATAAAATATTCTTATTGGGTTTAAGAATTTTTTTCCGCTTGGTTTCTATAAGGACCGATTTGGATCTTCCATGAGAAAGATTCATTCGGACAGAACTTCCCGAGCCCCGGACACTCAATGTTTTTGAGCTAGTGCCTTTTTTCTCATTTTCATCCATTATTAAATCGACCTTTTATTCTATATTCCTTAACATCTTCTCAGATTTCCTAAGCGAGCAGTATCAAAAATTAACGGATTAGTAAAACTACTCTTTAAGAAGCCAACATTTGTAATAACATCTCTTCTAAAAGGAATCCCCAGTTCCTTCTTATTCAAGCAATTAATTCTAGAAGCTTGGGACTTTGGTAAGGCCAGGTCCTTTTTTCTATTTTCAGATCCATCTCTTGCTTGAAGGAGTAATTCTATTTTATTCATTAATAAATACCTTTGGATTTTTTCATAACCAATTATTACTTTACCAGCCTTTCTAGATAAAGCTATCAAACTAACAATTCTCTTTAATAATATGCTATCTATCCTTGAGACAAGATTCTCTTGCTGGAAATCTCTTTCATATTTTTTGCTTGCAAATTCTTTCATCTTTATCAAGATCTTTTTAGAAGCAAGAACATAAAATTCTTTTCCATCAAATTCGTTAAATAGATCAAGAGTAAACACATTGGATGGAGACAAAACAAATCTAATCATAAGCTCATTTGGATGCATTTTTTTTGTAATATGACAAATCTTTTTTTCACATAAGTTTTTCATGGTTATTCTAATTACCGCCCTATTAATTAAACTGGATCTTCATTTGTTATTTCCTTGTCATAATCCTCAGTTGTAATCCAGCCCATTTTGAGTCTAGCATTCATAACTAAAATCCTTGCCTCTTTTAAGCTAATATCAAACTTTTCAAGAATACCTTCATCTTTAACTCTCTTTCCTTCAACTGTAGTATAACCCCCTGCAATTTCCCAATCAGCACACTTGGCAAATTCCTCAAGATTCTTAATATTGTCTTCAGCAAGAGCCTGTATCATTTCAGGATTTAAACCTTCGAAATTTATCAAACTATCTTCAACTCCCAACTCTTTGGCTCTTTTCAATGCTTTATTATTATTTTCTTCTATACATTCCTGTGCTCTGGCTTGAAGCTCTTCAGAAGTGGATTCATCGAAACCTTCAATATTTTCAATCTCACTTTTTTCAACATATGCAACTTCTTCAAGTGTGGAAAAGCCCTCTGACACGAGTAGTTGAGCTACCATCTCATCTACATTAAGGGTATCCATAAAAAGTTTTGATCTCTCAGAAAATTCCGTTTGCCTGCGTTCCGACTCTTCAGCTTCGGTCATAATATCAATATCAAATTGTGTTAGCTGACTGGCTAATCTGACATTTTGACCTCTTCTCCCAATAGCTAGGGAAAGTTGGTCATCTGGAACAACAACTTCAATTCGCTGAGAGTCCTCATCAAGGACTACTTTTGAGACTTCAGCAGGTTGTAAAGCATTTACTAGGAATGTAGGAGCATCTTCATTCCATGGAATTATATCTATCTTTTCGCCTTGTAATTCATTCACTACAGCTTGGACCCTAGATCCACGCATGCCAACGCATGCACCGACAGGATCTATTGAGCTATCAAGTGATATCACACCTATTTTAGCCCTACTTCCAGGGTCTCTGGCAACAGTTTTTATTTCAATAATACCATCATATATTTCGGGGACTTCCATTTTAAAAAGTTCAGCTAAAAACTCTGGAACTGTTCTCGAAAGAAAAATTTGAGGCCCCCTAGTTTCTGTTCTTACGTCTTTGATATAAGACCTTACCCGATCTCCAGTTCGAAAAGTTTCTCGATTGATAAGCTGATCTCGTCTTAAAATCGCTTCACCCCTACCCACATCTACAATGACATTGCCATATTCTATTCTCTTTACTTGACCATTAATAATTTGACCAACTCGATCTTTAAATTCCTCATATTGTCTTGCCCTTTCAGCTTCACGAACTTTTTGTACTATGGTTTGTTTTGCAGATTGAGCGGCGATCCTTCCAAAATCCATAGGAGGTAATGGATCCTTAACAATATCGCCAATTTTAGCATCAGGAAGTAAATCAATAACTTCATCAATTGTTATTTCTGTAAAATGGTTTTCTACTTTTTCCACAATCAACCTACATCGATTCATTGTTAATTCACCAGATTTCGTATCAATTTTTGCTCTAATATCATACTCTGCTCCATACTTGGATCTTGCAGCTTTTGCCAAACTCTCTTCCATAGCCTCTATTACGAGTTCCGGTTCAATTAACTTTTCTCTTGCGACAGCATCAGCAATCTGAAGTAATTCAATTTTACTAGGGTTGGGGTTGTGTTCGGCCATTATTTTTCCTATTCGTTTTTTAAGCCAATAATTCGGCCTCTTCTATGTTAGATACCTTAATATGGTGAATTTTATCAATTTGAAGTACATGAAGTTCTGAATTCACCACGCCAATCAATGTTCCCTCTAATTTACTAATTCCTAAATCTTCAATTTTTTGTTTTATTATAGCTTTGTGTCCTTTCCACTCGTCAAAATCTTTAAGTCGAGTGAGAGGTCTATTTAAGCCCGGAGAAGATACTTCTAGGTGATATTCCTCCTGAAAAGAATTTTTCTTGTCTAGTTCGTAAGAAATATTACGGGACATTTTTGCGCAATCATCTATAGTTAATGATCTAAGTTTATTATCTATCATAATTTGTAAAGTTAAATTGGATTCATTAAATATTCTAATTCTCACCAATTCAAAACCACCGCATTCAACAATTGGCAGGATATTCTTGTATAAGGATCTTTCTTCATTAGAACGGGCTATTAAATTTTCCATGGTATCCGGCTAGCACAAAAAAACGGGCCTAAAGCCCGTCAAAAACATTGTGTGACATGATAGCACCTAAAATTAATTTTTCAAGTCTTTAAATACTAAAAATCACTAATGATACCCCGTCTTTCCCAATCTCCATACCTAGTTGGTTCGAGATCCGATGGACCGTTTATTTCTTTTGGATTTTCTATCAGGGGTGTTTTTCTATTTCTTATTTCTGCTTCCAACAATGCTTTTTCTGCTGTTTCTTTGGAAGGCTTCTTTATATAGTGATTATATTTCATCCTGGAACTATCTTTAAAATTAATTTTTTCAAATAGATCCATTATATTAAATGATACTCAGTTGAGTAGCAAGGAATGGTGGATCGACTTTTGAAACTGAACGATAGTTTAAAGGCAAGATTTCTCTGCTTACGAATTTTGATAGGAGTTTTTAAGAAAGGGAAAACTGTTTCACAGACGCTAGAAGAGCAATACCTTTGTAGGCATTCTTATGAAGAAAGTGATATTGCAAGAGCAAAAAGAATTTCAGACTTTATTTTTGTTTATCTTCGAGGATTGGATGACTGTATAAACCTTTATGCTGAAAAGAAGCTTAAATTAGAAGTCAGAAATATTCTCCGTATTGTAGTTGCCGAGTCATTTCTTGATGAAGCACCAGATCATGCAATTGTTAATTCAGCCGTTCAATTATCCAAAATGAGTGGCGTAACGAAGTACTTCTCAGGGTTGGTCAATGCTATTTCAAGAAGGATATTGGTTTATGTCCGGAATGATAATTTGATATTAGAGTCAATTTTAGAGGAGAAACTAAGGTCTTATTTGAGTAATTATTATCCGGATGAAGTAATTAAGAGAATCGAAAAACTAATGACGAAAAAGGCGCCATTAGATATTAATATCAAGAATTTTGAGGAAATAAATTGTTGGAAACAAAAATTAAGTGCAAAAAAACTACCTAGTGGGATCCTTAGATTACAGAATCCTAAAGGTCTTTCTTCATTACCTGGTTTCAAGGAAGGCAAGTGGTGGGTCCAAGGTGCTTCGTCTTCAATACCTGTTAAAATATTAGGTAAAATAGCTGGAGCAGAAGTTTTAGACCTTTTTTCTGCTCCTGGAGGGAAAGCAATGCAATTAATTTCAGCAGGAGCTAAAGTAACATGTTTAGATTTTTCCCAAAAGAGATTAGAACTTTTGAAAAAAAATCTTATTAGGATGAATATGAAAGCTAAGATCATTAATTCCGATATAAGAAAATTTGAGTCAAAAAAAAAATATGACATAGTCATAATTGATGCACCATGTTCTTCTTCTGGCACTATAATTAAAAACAAAGATTTGCCTTATCTTTTACCAATAGAGAGAATTCTTAATTTAACAGCAATACAAGATGAATCGCTAGATTTGGCAAGAAAATGCGTTAAGGAGGATGGAGTAATTTTATATTGTACTTGTTCTCTTTTTCCTGCCGAGGGTGAAGAGCGAGTATCAGAATTCCTGGTAAAGAACCAAGATTGGATACAAAAAGCGATTTGTCCAAAAGAACATGAGATAGAGAAGGAGTGGGTGGATTCAAAAGGTGGTCTCAGGCTGAGGCCAGACCATTTGTTTGATTTAGGTGGAATGGATGGTTTTTATGCAGCAATCCTGGTAAAGAATAGTTGACATTGTGCCTTCTGGTAATTTGAAAAAATGTTTTTGGTGATAGGGAAAGTACGATTTGATCAGATTAAGAATAAGGGTCATTAATAATTTTAGAGATATATTCTTTCATATATTTTTTCTGATTGCTTTATTATTGAATAGATTTTTCAAATTACCTAGGGAATTTGAAAAAGTTCCTTTGAATTTGTTTTCGGGACAATTTGTTTTAGGAAAATTATTAATCAATGGATATTTTAACAGCTATTCAAAGCCAATAAGAACCTCAAAAGAGATTAAAAACAATAATCTTGACCATAACAAATTATTAGAAGGCTTAAACCCAGAAACGTTTTCTTGGTTATATTTGATATCCGGAATTAATGATCAAGAATCCAGAGATTTTACTAAAGTTTTTTCAAATGAATTAGAGGTTTTGAATAGAAAATTTTCTCACAAGATTTGGAGCCTAGAAACAACAGCTTTTAGACTTTGTTCTGTCTGTTTGAATATTAGATTTTTTGAGTTATCCAAAGTTTTTAATAATAAGCCTAAGATGCTGTCTTTTATACATTTTCATGTTCTTTATCTTTCACTTTGCAAGACTTTTGTACCTAAAGGCTTAATCAGTTTAAGGATGAATTCGGGAATATTTTTTGCTAGCCTAATTTTAGGAGAAACAATCTCAAAGAGAGATATTGTTCTTAGAAAAATTGTTAAAGATATTGGTTTCTTAATGAGGCAAAATGGGGAGCTTAATATTGGTAACCCCGGAGAACTTCTGGAGATTTTCTTTTTGGTTAACAGACTTATCAGGTTTTCTTCTACTGCAGACCTTTCAAAAGGAAAAACAGATTTAAAATTAAGGGGTTTCCAAAATCAAATAGCGCCTATTTTAAGGGGTTTACGATTAGGTGGAGGACAGTTAGTGAGGGCCAATAATTTTGGAGGAAAAGTGATCCTTTGGGATTTAGACAAAGAATTGTCCGATGCCAGGTTAAATGATTTCTCAATTAGAAAAAAAAGCATGGGGTTCTACAGAATTAATTCGGGTCGCCTTAAATTAATTTTTGATGGAAAATCAAGAAAGATAGAAAACACAGCCAAAAGCTTTTGCTGCCCAGCTTTTTCCTTTGAACTAACCTCTGGGCAACGAACTATATTTCAGAACAATTCCCCTTTCAATTTTTTTCTAGGTCATAGCGACAAAATACTGAAAGTTAAGCAAGATTATAATTCAGTAAACTTTTCGAAGAAATCTAGTTCAATTAATCCATCTCACTGGGTAAGCAAAATTATGGAAGTTAAGAATTATAAAGATTATAAAAACAATTATCTCGAAGGCAAAAAAAAAATCAGTATAGATCAGGTAGATATCTATCATTCCAGAAAATTGGGCATACCATTTTCTGGAACTGAAATATGGGGAAGTGAGTTTATTTATTCAGAAAATGAAGATTTGAATGATTTTGAACACATCAACGTTCAGTTTTTTCTGCATCCAGAAGTTCATGTTTGGAAATCTGAAGGATCAAATTATTTTCTATTGCAACTTAATAATAATGAGATTTGGAATTTTGAAACTGATGAGGATAACGGTGATTTGCATACATATAATTACTTAGATCCTAAAGATTTACAAATAAAGAAAGCTTTTAGAATAGTCTTACGACGAGCGCTGAGTGGTCAAAACCTATTTGTTACATGGAGGTTTTTCCTGCAAAATTATAGTTCAAGAATAACAAGAGAAAAAATTGTTTCCTAAAAGGAGGTTGAGTTAATACATAATGAAAAAAGGTTTTGTGAAAATTAAAAGAGCTATTATTTCGGTTTCTAACAAAGAAGGTATAGAAGAATTTGTATTAGGACTTAGATCTTGGAACATTGAAGTAATCGCTAGTGGTGGGACGGCAAGTACATTAAGGAAAAATGGAATCGAAGTGATAGATGTGGAGGATATAACAGGTTTTCCACCATTGCTGACAGGACGGGTCAAAACTTTACATCCGAGCATTCATGGAGGCATACTTGCGTCAAGAGAAAAACCCCAACATATTTCAGATTTGAAACAAAATAATATAGAACCTATAGATTTAGTGGTTTGTGATCTTTATCCATTTGAGGAAATGGCAAGACAGAAAAGAGATTATAGTTTTTGTATTGAAAATATCGATATTGGCGGTATCACTTTGCTAAGAGCGGCTGCAAAGAATTATAATTATGTTACCGTTATTTCAGACAACTCTGGATTTCTGGATTTTCTAAAGCATCTTGATTCAAATGATGGAAGTACAAGTTACGAGTTTCGCCGGTTGAATGCTATCAAGGCATTTTCATGTTCTTCGAACTATGATGGGCAAGTTTATAAATGGTTTTCGAGTGATGGCATTAACAAATTTCCTAAAGAAAAATTTATTAAATCAACGCTGAAAAAAAATTTATCCTATGGGGAAAATGCTCACCAGCGCGCAGCTTTATATCAAACTGAAGATTACGATCAAAGCTGGGCTAATTATACTCAGAATCAGGGAAAAGATTTGTCATACAATAATCATTTGGATTTTGATTCTAGCATAGGTCTTATTAATGGCTTCAGGGATTATTTAAGGCCGTTAGTAGGAATAATAAAACACACAAATCCATGTGGCGTGGCAACTGGAAAGACTGTTTTGGAGGCCTTCGATAGAGCTTTTCTCTGTGATCCTATATCTGCATTTGGGGGAATTATAGTTAGTAACTCTAGGATTTCAGTGGAAGTAACAGAAAAAATTATGCAGACTTTTTTTGAAATGATAATAGCCCCTTCATTTGACGATAAATCACTGAAATTATTATCAAAAAAACAAAAAATGAGGGTTGTTTCAATTGGGAAGAACTGGAAATCAAAAGTTGCTAATGATCATGAATTCCGGTCAGTTTATCAGGGTATTCTTTTTCAAGAAAGAGACAAAAATGAAATTAGTGCTAAAGATTTGAAACTAGTAACCAATCTTAATCCAAATAATAAGGAATTGGCGGACCTTGTTTTCGCATGGAAAGTGGTAAAACAAGTAAAATCAAATGGTATTGTATTTGCTAAAAATGGTGCCACAGTAGGCATTGGTTCTGGTCAACCGAGCCGAATAGACAGTACAATTACTGCTATCGATAAATCTGAAAAACTTAAGGAGAAACTGGGGATGGTGTCATCACCTTTGGAGGGAGCAGTGATGGCTTCGGATGCATTTTTCCCCTTTTCTGATAGTTTAGATAAAGCAGTTTCGAAGGGAATAAAATCAGTTATTCAGCCTGGCGGGTCTATGAGAGACAATGAGGTAATAGATTTTGCAAATGAAAAGGGTATCAGCATGGTATTAACTGGAATTAGGGCATTTAAGCATTAAAATGAAATTAAGAATTATCTTGGATTTCTCTGGCTTGATCCATTATCAGGATCGGAACTCCATCTCTAATAGGGTAAGCTAAGCCTGCAGTTTTTGATATTAATTCATAGTTTTTTTTATCCAATACTAAATGAGTATGAGTCTTGGGACAGACGACAATATTCAGCAGGCTCTCATCGAATACTATTTTCATGGCTTTAGGCTCATTGCAAGGGACCAAAACTTTTTTCTGCTTTTAAGGTCATGTCCATAAGTGTTTGTAAAATGCTGGCACGGTCTTTTATCGTTTTGGCTTCTAATAATGCTTGTTTCTCGTGTTGGTCAAAGGGACATAGCATAGACAAAGAATTTATAAGAAGTTCATCTTCTGCTTTTTTTAGACTTTCCCAGTCCGTTTGTAAATTGGTTAGTTTAAAATATTTTGAAAGTATATCCAGAAAGATATCTCGCTTAAAATCGGCATTCATTTTTTCTGTTTTCCTGTCACTTTTAAACGAACTCCAATCAACCTTTCCTTTCAGGTACAGATCATTTTCTTCTATATTTTCAACAAAATTAAATCTGCATATCCCGGCTAGTGTAATCAAATATCTTGAATCTTCTGTTTCGGTAAAGCTAACTACTCTACCAGCACAACCTACTTTGTTAAGTTTGATATTGTGGGGCTTCCCCTCCTTTATTGATAGTGGTTGTATCATGCCTATTAGGCGATTTTGGTTTCCTAAAACATCCTCTAACATTTTAAGATATTTGGGCTCAAAAATATTCAATGGTAAACGGGCTTTTGGTAGTAATAGAGCACCAGCTAATGGGAATATGGGAATGCTTTTCGGAAGATCATTCATATCACTAAAGTAAGTCATTTATAGTATAACCAGTCTAAGAATATATAATAGATGACAACTTTCTACGGCCTTTCAAAACCACTGGGTTATCATGTCCTAAAGATTCAAATAGTTGTAATAGCTGATCTTTTGCTTTGCCATTTTCCCAGGCAGGATTTTCTTTGAAAATTCTTAAAAGATCTGTTATCGCATTCTCATATTCTTGAGAGGAAATTTGAGATAGAGCCAACTCGAATATATAATGTAGATTATTTGGATCTTTTAGAATATCAGAACGTATGATATCTGCGTTTCTAGTATCTGAAATTTTTTTGGACAACTCAATTTCAGCCCTTAGTTTTTCAAATTCTTTGTTATTTTGAATATCTGTTGGAACAGAATCTAGTTCTTCCGCAGCTTCTATGAAGTTTTTAGTTAAAATTTTAGATCTTATTAAACCAGAGTATGCATCAATATTATTCTCATCAGCCTCGATTATTTCTTTATATATTTTCTCAGCTTCGGCATTGAGGCCATCATTGATTTTTTGCTCGGCTTCCTCAATTAGATTACTAAGATTATCATTTAAATCACCACCGCTTTTTGTAATTACACTGGCTATGAATTCTTTTATTTTAGCTTCAGGTTGGGCTCCCATAAAGCCGTCGAGGGGTTTCCCACCAAAAAATGCATAAACAGCAGGTATGGATTGAATTCTAAGCTGTCCAGCGATCGTCTGATTTTCATCAATATTGATTTTTACTAGCTTAACTTTTCCTTTAAATTCTAAAACATTCTTTTCCAGAATTGGAGTAAGTGTCTTACATGGACCACACCAAGGTGCCCAAAAATCAACTATAACCGGAACATCATTGCTTGATTCAATGACGTCACTTACAAAACTTGCATCATCCGTATCTTTTATAGTGCTTTCTACAGAATTCAACTTTACACCTATTTTTTGTCACAAGTAGAATCTCAACGTAAACTACAGTATACATCTAGAAACTCTTGTCTTGATTTTAAAGGATCTTTTAAATTTATTTTTACAGAATTATTTATTAGTGCGGATGGCTTGAGAAATATTTTATTTGCTTCAAGTTCAGTGAATCCGGCTATTTGGGTTGCTTCAAGCCAGGCAGCTCTTTTATCTGCTTTCTTAATGCTGTTTTTAATCCGTTCAGGAGTTTTTGCAGGTAGTCCAAATCTTATATGTATGGCTTCTAACAAGCTTTGCTCCAATTTGGTATATTCGTCGCCTAAGAATGCTTTCACTGGAGAAATCATGTCACCAATAACATATTCTGCTGAATCATGCAAAAGTGCTACCAGATACCAGGTGTTTTTAAGATTTGGATTTTCAATTTGAAAAATTTTTTGTACCAAAATGGAGTGATTAGCTACCGAAAAAGTAAAATCTCCCAGGGTTTGACCATTCCATCTTGCCTGAAAAGCCAAGCCATGTGCTATATCTTCTATTTCTATGTCTAAAGGTGATGGGTTTATAAGATCTAACCTTCTTCCAGAAAGCATTTTTTGCCAAGCTCTATGTGTCAATTTGAGCAAACATCCTTTTGAAAAGCATTCAATTGATAAAACTTGAAAATAATTGGTTACTATGTTTTACCTCTCAAAAAGATATTAATGAAATTTTCGTGTTTGTGAACTGGAGATTGAAAATGAGCAGTGATTACGTAGTGAAAGACTTAGGCCAGGCAGAATTTGGAAGAAAAGAGATTTTAATAGCAGAAACCGAGATGCCAGGTTTGATCTCATTGAGAGAGGAGTTCGGAAAAACTAGACCATTAACTGGAGCTAGGATAGCAGGTTGCCTTCATATGACGATACAAACGGCGGTTTTAATTGAGACATTAGTTGAGTTGGGTGCCAATGTAAGGTGGGCCAGCTGCAATATTTTTTCTACCCAAGATCATGCTGCCGCCGCAATTGCTTCCAAGGGAATACCAGTTTATGCAGTAAAAGGTGAATCCTTAGAAGACTATTGGAATTATGTGGATAAGATCTTTCATTTTGGCGATAATCAAGCCAATTTAATATTGGATGATGGTGGTGATGCTACCATGTACATTATTCTAGGAGCAAAGGCAGAGTCAGGAGACACTAGTTTCTTAGAAAAACCTTCGTCGGATGAAGAAGAATATCTTTATTCTACAATCAAAATGAGACTGAAAAAATCGCCTGGATGGTTTACAGAGCAAAAAGTCGCTATTAAAGGGGTTTCTGAAGAAACTACCACAGGAGTACTTAGGCTCTACCAAATGATGGATTCTCATCAGCTACCTTTTCCTGCGATAAACGTCAACGATAGTGTGACCAAATCAAAATTTGACAACAAATACGGGTGTAGAGAATCTCTTGTTGATGGTATCCGCAGAGCAACTGACACTATGATAAGTGGTAAGACAGCAGTAGTTTGTGGGTATGGAGATGTTGGCAAAGGATCTGCCGCGTCTTTAAAGGGAGCGGGAGCAAAGGTTTTGGTGACCGAGGTTGACCCGATCTGCGCCTTACAGGCTTCAATGGATGGTTTTGGCGTAGTTACTTTAGATCAAGTAGTAGATAGTGCCGATATTTTTATAACTGCCACAGGGAATAAGGATGTTATTAAAATTGATGATATGAGGAAGATGAAGAACATGGCAATCGTTGGTAATATTGGTCATTTTGATAATGAAATTCAGGTATCAGCATTACGAAATCACAAATGGGATAATCTTAAAGATCAGGTTGATTTAGTTGAAATGGTTGATGGTAAAAAAATCATTTTACTTTCTGAGGGACGCCTTTTGAATCTTGGAAATGCTACTGGTCACCCATCCTTTGTTATGTCAGCAAGCTTTACGAATCAGATTCTAGCTCAAAAAGAACTTTGGCAAAACAATGAAAATTATAAGAATGAAGTTTATGTGTTGCCGAAACATTTGGATGAAAAAGTTGCCATGTTGCATTTGAAAAGGGTAGGTGCAACTCTAACCAAATTGAATAAAGATCAGGCAGATTACATAGGAGTAAGTAGTGAAGGTCCCTTCAAACCAGCACATTATCGTTACTGATTATTCTATCTCCTTTCCAAGAGGCCTGGAAAGTAAGTAATTTATAGCATAATCTATGCTGATTTTTCCTGTGATTGTGGAATTGACTGATTTCATTATGGGAACATCAAGTCCAAATTGATCAGCTAATAGACATGCAGCGGCAACAGTATACTTGCCTTCTATGGTCTTTTCATTTGTCTGGAAATTTTCGCAAGCCAGCTGTTTACCATAGTTAAAGTTTCTGGATCGAGTAGAACTGCAAGTTAATGTTAGATCACCCAGTCCAGATAACCCCATTAGCGTTTCAAGTTCACATCCTAGTACCAAACCTATTTTTTTTATTTCCGTGAATCCACGTGTCATTACAGCTATTCTGGCACTGTCTCCTAGGCCTTTTGCTTCGGTTATTCCACATGCTATGGCTATAACGTTTTTAAGGGACCCTCCAACCTGAGCACCGACTATGTCGGATGATAGGTAAGGCCTGATGGAAGATGTTGATATAAGATTTTGTATTTCATTACCAATTTTTTTGTTCTGACATGCTAAAGTTAGAGCGACAGGCTTTTCGGCCATAATGTCTGCAGCAAAGCCAGGCCCTGTTAAAACAGCAAGATGACTTTTATTAAGGAATTTGTCTCCAATTTCGGTTTGGAAAAGCAAACTTTCTGAATCAATGCCCTTTGAGCAGAAAACAACAGTCTTTGAAATAAGAAAAGAAGAATACTTTTTAAGGAATTGGTAAACAGATTGAGCTTTAATACATAGTAAGATTAAATTTGAATCATGAACTACATCTTCTATTGAATTTGTTGTTTCAAGATATTCAATGCATTTTTGAGAAGATATTCTTTGATTGTTGGAAAATTTGTACTCAAGAATCTCCTCAGTAGTTTTTCTTGTTCTGTTCCAAACAATTACTTTTTTTTGGTTTGAAGCATAATTTAAAGCTAATGCTGATCCTAACGCTCCGCCGCCAATAATGGAAATTTTCACGCCTTTATTCCCCTTTTACCAAAACCTAGTAAAGGTTTTGCTTTCAAATCTATAGGCCATCTAGGTTTAGGTATGAGATCCTCTGTTTTATAATTACCAGAAATAAATTTTTGTGATCCTAAGTAAGCAATCATAGCGGCATTGTCAGTACAAAATTCCTGTGGAACTGGGAAGAAATCAAAGCCATTTTTTAAGGCTGTTTTCTCTAGTGAATTCCTTATTTTTTTGTTTGCTGCTACTCCTCCAACTATCGCGAAGTTACCTCGAACAAAACCGTATTTTTCTTTGAAAATTTCCATTGCATACTCCGATTTATTTTTAAAGACCTCCACCGTTGATTTTTGAAATGAAGCACAAATATCATCAATGTCCGAAGGATATAACCCACCCTGTTTCAAAATGATATCATCAGCCTGTCGTTTCACAGCAGTTTTCAGTCCGGAAAAAGACATATTACAATTTTTTTTATTCAGCATTGGCTTGGGAAAGGAAAAGCGATTCTCGTTTCCGTTTAATGCACGTTTTTCTATATGGGGACCTCCTGGATATCCAAGACCCAGGAATGCTGCTATTTTATCATAACATTCCCCAGGAGAATCATCTATGGTACTTCCGAGTCGTGTAAATACATCAATATTTTCAACAATCAAGAATTGGCAATGACCACCTGAAGCCAGTAAAGTCAAATATGGGAAAGTAATGGAATGAACCATTCTTACTGAGAGACAGTGCGCTGCCAAGTGATTAATGCCCAGTAAGGGTTTGTTTAACCCCTGAGCCAGTCCCTTTGCAAACATAATACCTGACAAAAGACCTCCAATTAAACCAGGCCCTGAAGTGACGCTTATTAGATCAATTTCGTCAATCATGATTGACGCCTTCTGTAAAGCACTTTTAGTGCAAGAATCTAATCTCTCGCTATGAGCTCTAGCAGCTATTTCCGGCACTACGCCTCTAAAATGTTGGTGGAGATTGTTTTGGTTCAATACGATTGAAGAAAGTATTTCTGTTTGACTACCGTTTTCACCTTTTGTGTAACGTAATATTGCAGCAGCAGTATCATCGCAACTACTTTCTATTCCTAAAATTAATGAAGCTTTTTGTTTCATAAGTGAGTTCTTGTATCTTTAATCTAATCGAGATATCACCATAGTTATGGTAAGTGAATTAAAAAAAAGAGATTTTAAAATACAGAATCTTAAAATCGGCACTAGAGGATCACCCTTAGCTTTGGCTCAAGCTTTTGAAGTTAAAAAAAAAATCTCTCTATCCAGTGACATATCGGAAGACTGTATAGAAATAATTACCATCAACACTAAAGGCGACAAGATCCAAGATAAACCACTTACTGAGATTGGAGGAAAGGGTCTTTTTACGGAAGAAATAGAGAACCAACTCTTGAGCCATGAAATAGATTTGGCTGTACATTCGATGAAGGACATGCCCACTGTTTTTCCAGAAGGCTTAGATATAAAGACTTTTCTTAAAAGAGAGGATTTTAGAGATTCATTTATTTCCTTAAAGTATAAGAACCTTGATGATCTACCCAAAGGAGCAGCTGTTGGTTCTTCAAGTTTGAGAAGACGAGCTCAACTTCTTCATAAAAGGCCTGATGTCAGGTTAGTGGAATTCAGAGGAAATGTACAAACTAGGCTGAAAAAATTGGAGTCTGGTGTAGCTGAAGCAACATTTTTGGCATGTGCAGGTTTGTTACGTTTGGGCATGAATAAACTAGTCAAACCAATTTCACCTGAAATCATGATGCCAGCAGTAGCGCAAGGGGTCATTGGTGTTCAGCAGAGGGTTAATGACGTAGAGATGACCTCTATTCTTTCTCCTCTTAATGATAAAGAAACAGAAATACAAGTGATGGTGGAAAGAGCTTTTCTAAACGTTTTAGATGGTTCGTGTCGTACACCTATAGGAGCTTTTTCTAGATTGGAAGGGAGTGAAATCTTTTTTAAAGGGGAAGTTTTAAGAGTGAATGGATCAGAGGTGATATCCGGATCCTGGAAAGGTTCGACGTCAAATCCAATTGAATTAGGTGAAAGAGCTGGTAGAGAATTAAAAGGAAAGATTGGTGACGCTTTCTTTTAAAAAGCCTATAATTTTAACTAGGGTCAATGAAGACAATAAAGAATTCATTCAGTCCTTTTTTGAGCTTTATCCTAATATAAATGTTAATCAATCCTTCAGATTCCTACCCTTGTTTGAAATAGTTTTTGATAGAAAACTTCAAGGAAAATTAGATTTTAATTATTTAATTTGTACTTCGAGGTATGCCATTCAAGCTATATCTAGTTTTGAAAACGTTGTAAGTAAAAGCATATTTTGTGTTGGCAAATCTACTGCTCTTGCTGCAATGGAGAGGGGTTTTAATAAAGTTTTTTATCCGGAAGTTGGAAATGCTTCAAACCTAGTAAAACTAATATCATTAAAAGTTGGAGATAAAAACGCCACCCTTCATTATTTAAGAGGTAAAGAAGTATCTTACGATCTTAAGCTAGAAGTAGAAAAATTTGGCTACAAAGTTCATGAAACGATAGTTTATCGACAAAAGAAACTAAAATTGGCCGGGAAAATCAGAAACTTTCTTTCCAGGGAAAACGTAGGAGGAGTAGTTTTTTTTTCTGCCAATGCAGCCAAAAGTTTTTGCGATTACTTTAAAAAATTTCCAGAGGACTTCTTGTTTTTTTGTATTAGTGATAGGGTGGCTCAAGAGGTTCTTAAAACTCAGGTACAAGATGATTATAACATTAGGGTAGCGTCTGAACCAACTACAAAGGAAATCATGAAATTAGTTTATCATGAAGAAGTTGTTAGCCAGCATTAACTATCTTTAGGAGTCAATATATGAAAGCTAATAACAACAAGCCTGTTAATGGTAGAAGAAAGGTCCAGATGGTAAGAGAGACTGGACCACAAAAAGGTGATGAAAATAGTGACATATCTAAATCACAAACTGGTAGTGATAACCCTGGAGAAAGAGAAGATTCTTCAAATGTAGAAATGTCTAGTAAGAACAATTTTTACAAGGAATTGAGAAGCAACAAGAAAAATCCCTTAATTATTTTCCTGGGCAGTTTACTAATGATTGCTGTCGTGCTTTTTTTCTCATTGAGTGTGTGGTTTTATCAAATTATCTTGGGGCATGAAAATAAATTAAAGGAATTGACTCAAAGGCTGGAAAACATGCCCGCACCAATAAGTAAAGGCCGATTGGGTTTGATAATTAAGAAGTCTAATAAGAGCTTGGAATCCAGGATTAATGCTGATTTGATTTTACTAGAAGACAAAATTCTAGAAATTAAAAAAGAATTGGGAAGTTTTCCTCAACCAGTGAGTGAAGGAAAAGTTGGCTTAATGTTAGACAGAGGGATCAAAAAGTTTAGGAAAGATATGGAAGAGAAAGTCAATGGAGTCCTGAGTTCTTTTCAAGGCATAGATCAAACACAGGTTAAAAAAAATGATCTTGATCCCGAAGTAAGGAGAAAACTCAAAGAATTGAAATCATCTTTGGAAACCTTAACAGGAATCATAGGTCTAGAAATTCTTTCAAAATCTATAACAGAGGAGATTTTAGATTTAAAGAGGTTGGTCAAAACAGGAAAAAAAACTAGTTTTTCTTCTGAAACTACCCCAGGGAAATTAAGTTCAGACATTGGTTCAAAAGATTTCACCATAATAGCGAAGGAATTTTCTGACTATGCTTATAAGGCTATTAAACACGATTTAAAATCTAATAAGAAAGAAGGATTTATTAATTCTATTGTAAACAAATTCCAATTAGTTTTTGTCCAAAGATCTTTGACACCACAAGAGGGAAATTCGGTCGATGCTATACTATCAAGAGCAGAAGATGCGCTTAATGTGAGAGATTACAAAAAGGTGTTAGATGAACTAAACCAATTACCTCAAGGCGCATTAGAAGTAATGATGGAATGGAGAAAAAGTTTTAATAGTTTTTTGAAGAAAAAAGATAGAGATTAAATATGGTTTTCTCTCTCATTAGAGGTGGTATTATATTGCTTCTGGCAGGGGGGTTAACCTATTTTTTTGTTTATATAGAAAATATTCCAGGTTTTCTAATTTTTGAAATTAATGAAAAAGAATTAAAACTTTCTTTGATAATTTCAGTGATTCTTCTCGTCTTTTTTGGGTTTCTTTTTTGGCTAAGTTTGAAAACTTTGGGTTTCCTTTTAGCAGTGGCAGATTTTCTTATGGGAAAAGATACAGCGCTCCAAAGGTTTTTCAAAAAGATTAGATATCGAAAAAGCCAGAAAGCCTTAAATAGTGCTATTGTTGCTTTAACTGAGAAGGAAAACAAACGAGTTCTTTTAGAAACGGCAAAGGCACGAGCTAATCCTGATTTTGAAAAAATAGTAAATTTACTTGAAGCCCAAGCTGAAGAGGCCTTGGGTCATCAAGAGAAGGCAGACAAAATATATAAGAAATTGTTGTCAAACAAAGATACGAGGCTGGTTGCTATTGGGGGGTTAATTCGGTCAAGGCTTGAAAGTGGTGACATGAATGTAGCATCGCAGCTTGCTGAAAAAGCTGTTCTATTAAAACCCAAGAGTCTTCAGGCTTTGAACACACTTTTTAAGATTCAATGTGATCTTGAAAATTGGGCTGGCGCAAGAAAGACATTAGTTTCTCAGCAAAATATAGAGAAGAACACGAGGGAAATTAGATTGAGGCAGGAGGCATTAATATTATATGCTGATGCCAAACAAAAAAAATCTGAAGGAGACGTTCCCTTAGCATTAGAGAAAATAAGGGAATCAGTAAGGAAAAGTCCTAGTTTGGTGCCAGCTGTTTGTCAGGCAAGTGAGCTCGAAAAAATATCTGGTAAAATCAAGAATGCTGAGAAATTGCTTAAAGCATGTTGGAGGATTGAACCTCATCCAGATTTAGCAAAATCTTTTGCAGTACTTTTACCAGATGAAACACCATCTGAGAGGTTCAAGAGATTTAAAGTACTTTTTAATAATTTAAATAACAACAATATTGTAAAGGTAACGAAGGCAGAGCTTTTATTAGCAGCGGAGGATTTTCCTGCAGCGAGGAGGATCCTGGTCAAGCTGATAAATGAAAAACCCGATAGTCAAACCTTTATATTAATGGCAGCAATTGAAAAAGGATCAGGTGCTTCAGAAGAAATAATTCAAGGTTGGCTATCCAAAGCTTTTTCAGCATCAAGGCCTCCAGTTTGGTTTTGTAATTCTTGTAATAATGTGAGTGATTGGAGTCCTTTTTGCCATAAATGCCGTGGTTTCGATACTTATGTTTGGGGTTTACCTGAAACCAACAAGATTTTCTCTGAAAGTGATGCCCTTTTACCAATGATTATTGGAAAATCAGAAACAGAACCCACTTATTCTCCTGATGAAGAGATTATTTCAAATGATGAAAAGCCGGAAATGTCAAAAGATCAAGAAAACAAGAATGATGTTTATAAGAATGAATAAAAGAAAATTCATTCAAATATTTCAGGACCTGTTGCAACATGTATTCCGCCATCCAGGGGTAAAATGGCTCCAGTGACATAACTACCACCTGGTCCACAGAGAAATAAAATAGAGCTTTTAATATCATTGGGATTGCCTATCCTACCGATAGGAACATTTTTCGAAACTTTGCGTTCTTTTTCTTTGTTACCCACGGCAAACTCAGTCATCCGAGATAAAAAAGGCCCTGGTGCAAGCGCGTTAACGGTAATTTTTTGTCTGGCTAATTCCTTTGCAAGTATTCTGGTGATTTGATGCACTGCAGCTTTTGATGCAGAATAAGAATAGGGACCATCAGCTAAAGCTGCTGTACCCATTACCGATCCAATATTAATTATTCTTGATGGGTAGGCCAGGGTAGCTTTCGATGCAAGCTTGGGCAACAAGGATTGAGTTAAATGGAAAAGGCCTGTCACATTTACTGTCATAACTTTG
The DNA here is from genome assembly GCA_014239455.1 of Paracoccaceae bacterium. Classification (GTDB taxonomy): domain Bacteria; phylum Pseudomonadota; class Alphaproteobacteria; order Rhodobacterales; family Rhodobacteraceae; genus CACIIZ01. The sequence goes on from JAAZYV010000025.1 coordinate 78,109, forward strand.
TCCCAAGCATGGTACGGAAATTTTCCTAACGGGGCGCCCCAGGAGATGCCTGAGTTGTTGATCAAAATATCTAAGTGTTCTTCTTTCTTTTCAAAATGCTTAACTAGCTTTTCTATTCCCACTTCTGAACTTAAATCAGAGCAAAAATATTCAACTTTATGTCTTGGTTTTTTAGCATTTATTTCAATTGAAGCCTTTTCAATTACTTCTAGTTTTCTACTTGTTATATAGACCTTCGATCCTGAAAAAGCGAGAACTTCAGTGATTATTTTACCAATTCCACTGCCTCCGCCAGTGATTATAGCTATTTTATCTTCGACATTAAAAAGCTCGTTTATTATGTTCTTTTTTTTCATCTTAAAACCTTACTTTCTACTAAGTGATATTCAACACAAAATATAGTGCAATAGGGAGGGTGAATGTTGAGAGGATTGTTGTAAGAACTATGGAATTTGCACTTTCTGTTTTGAAGACTCCATAATATTCAGCAAGAACAAAAACATTAGCAGCAACAGGTAAAGATGCACATAATATAGCAGTTTGAAGCCACACAGTTTTTTCTGTTGGCCATAGAAAAAATATTAAAGCTATAAGACATGGGTGCAATATTAATTTACCAACTGAAATTATGGCTAAATCTATCTTTTGATGTGTTGGAAATCTCAAAGTTATCGAGGCACCCAATGCAATTAATGCTACTGGTGCAGCTGCACCAGCAACTGTTTCAATAAATACTTCCACCGGTGATGCAATATTGATCCTTAATTGAGAAAAGAACATGCCAATGCAAACAGCTACCAGTAATGGTTGGGAGATTATCCTTCTCACCAGTTTATAGATCAAATCAATGAAGAATGTTTTTTGTTCGGAAATAGCGATGAAGAAAGAAGAACAGGTCAATAGCACTATAGTGTCTACCAACAAAATAAATGCTAAGGGTAGTGCGGCTTCAGGACCAAAAGCAACCAAAGACATTGGAATACCTATATAACCATAATTGGGATAAGAAATGTTTAAACCCATAATGGTAATTTCCGACAGGTTTTTATTGAAGATTTTACCTGATAAGACGGTAATGAGTATAAGTAGAATTGTTGCAGTTTCGTAACAAAAAAGAAAATCAAAATCAAAAGAATCAGTCGAGTAGGTTTTAGCAATATTGGAGAATAACATGGTGGGCATAAGGATATAAAATGCAAATCGGGATAAGAAAATAGTTTTCTTTTCATCCAAGAACTTTATAGACTTGAGAATTGTACCAAGAAATATAAGAGCAAAAAAAGGTGCTGTGATTTCAATTACTTGTTGCATATTTGGCTGCTTTTGAAACAGAAATTTAAATTAAAATACTGTTAAATTTAAATTTTAAGTGGAAATCTTTAGATAATAAAGCTATGCACTCCTTAACATAAAGTAAATTACAAAGTCTAAAAAACTGTCGCATTATATGTCTTTATATAGAAAAACTATCACTTTAACTTTTATAGGAATCCTATCTTTTTATAATGGATTTTCTGAATCTGTTGCAGAAGAATTACCTAAATCTTTGACAGATTTATTTAGACCTCACTGGCCATACAAAGCTTTTTGGGCTATTCCTGGGATAGATTATTTAAAACCGCGGCTGGTTTTAAAAACAAATTCAGAAGGTAGAATTATCGGAAGGAGTAGATGTCTAGAAATAGATAACCTCGAGCAGATCAGAATTTTTGACCCTTTAGCAAAAATAACCAATGAACAACTTCACAGAGTAGCTTGCAAATCAATGAAGAAGGCTATTAAGAAGATAGATTACTTGCCGATCTTTGTAATTCTTGAGTCTGATGAAGAGATACTACTAAAATTTGATTTTTCTGAAGGTATAGTAAGTTCATCAAAAAGAGTCATTGAACGGATTCAAGTAGAACCAGAAAATTCTGAAAATTCTGGATAAAGTTTACACAAGCCTGTAATCTGAAAAAATGCCGGTGTAGCTCAGCTGGTAGAGCACATCATTCGTAATGATGGGGTCGTAGGTTCAAGTCCTATCACCGGCACCAGCTTTCTAAAGTTATCCCATTGAAATTCCTTCAATTTTATCATTGGAGGCAATTATCATGTCACACATTCCGTACACAATCTACCGATCAGGGACCTATTATTACAATCGCCGTGTGCCAAAGCATGCAGTAAAAGCCTATGGTTCTTTCATCAGGCACGCTCTATCACAATGCCCAGACGAAACTATAAAATATGCAAACCGTGTGACAAGTGCGCTTGAAAGTTCTTGGTGTTCTCAAGAAAAAGTTAACCCCATAGATGTTCCAGCTATCATAAAAAGTTTTAAACCACGATCCCCCCGTCTTTCCGAAATGGCAGATGAATACTTATCCCTTCGCCAGATAGATGAAGTACCCCCTCGCGTTGCCTTAAAGGTCTTTATGTCCTTAGCTGGGAATCGAGACGTCAGAGAATATGAAAGAGAAGATGCCAAGGTTTTTGTTCATCATCTTACTCTTAGAGGAAACAAAACAGCTACTATTAGAAGACGTATCAATAGTCTATCAGCTATTATTAATTATGCTTATCACGAATTAGATTTAGATAAGCGTAATCCTTTTAGCCGATTGATAATACCAAATGAGGGTTCTGATTTTAAGAAGAGGGGTACATTTTCGCATGAACAGTTAAGATGGGGTTACATGGAAGCGATCAGGTCTCAAAACACTACAAAACTCCTGATGCCTCTTCTAGGTGAGACAGGTTGTCGATTATCTGAGATCGTAGGGTTAGAGCTTGAAGATATTGATATGAAGCAAGAGTTCATCCACATCAGACCCAATTCAATTAGAACACTGAAAACGAGAAACAGTAAAAGAACCTTGCCATTAGTTGGTTATGCGAAATTAGCAATGAAGTTAGTCTTACATCATGCTGATCAGCAATATCTTTTCCCAAGATATATTAAAGGTGGACAATGCAAAGCTGATTTTGCTTCAGCAGCACTGAACAACTGGCTCAAAAAAACTTTTAATGGTCTCACTGGCCATTGCCTTAGACACACCATGAGAGACCGACTGAGAGCTGTGGAATGTCCCCTTGAGTTAATAGACCAAATTGGTGGCTGGAATGCTGTATCTTCTGCTGGATCAAGATATGGAAACGGATATTCTTTGGCTACCTTGACACTAACGCTTTCTAAGGTGCAAATTTAATTCATGACCTATAAAACTTTAGATTATTGGCAAAAAAGATATAAAGAACTTCTTTCTATTTTGGAGAAATTGCAAAATGAAACAAGAAGTGAATGGTCTCAAGATGGAAGTAATTTTTATTATGAAGAATGGAGTGTTCATAAAGGGAAAGACATAGACGTTAAGCAGTTAGATGAAAACTTGCCACTTGATTTCATAGCTTTTTTGAGTGTTTTTGGAGCGGATGGTCAAATCGGTACTTCAGGTATGGCACTAATTGGTTTTGACATACCTTCAAATTATAAAAAAAGTGAAATATTCAATATATATTATTCTAATCACATCTCAGATGATGACAAAGATGAAATATTTGATACTACTGAAATTAAATTAAATGATATTTTATGGTTTGGCTACACTGCTATTCCTTTTAATATTATTGGTTTTAATAAAAGTAGCTTACCTTACAAAGTAATAAGCAATTATCATGCTGAAGAAACGTTTGATGAATTGATTTGTAGTCTTCTCAATGAAAGACGGGAGTTTTGTACTTTTTCTAAAGAATTAAATGATTGGTTAAAGCATAGAGAAAACCATGACTAATACAACAGAGCAGAAAATATTAAATGCTTTATCAAAAAGTAATGAGCCAATTTGTTTAAGTTATACGAAGCAAATAAAATCTTTAGGATTTACAAGAAAAGATTTTAATACCAAAAGGAAGAGTTTTAGAGACAAAATTAATTAGGTTTGCAATCACACATTGGTGTCATACCACGGTTACAGAAAAAGAATTAAAAACACTTAATAGGGAGGATATTGATGTTATTGCAAATGCATTTCGTCAATCATTACTCCAATCGATTTGAATTCAATCAAAATTGGAAATCAGTTACTAAATTTTAATTCCAATTTTTTTTACTAGTTGTTGAAAAGTTCATTTACTTGAGCAGAAATTTGAGCCTGTAAATCTTTGTCTAATTCGGCTACTTTTTTGCCCTCGGCTACTGTTCTAACAATAATACCAAAACCTTTTGGTGTAATACTTTTAACCAAACGTTTTA
>JAAZYV010000009.1 GCA_014239455.1 Paracoccaceae bacterium
CTGGATGTCTACCCAAAAAGAGATGTACAAAATATTTGGGGATCTGCCTGCGGCAGAACCAGGGGGAGCAAAAAAATTCTTAGAATTTATTGATCAAAAAGTTAAGCCTTTGATAAATAAAAATTATTACACAGATAGTTCAGATCAGATCTACTGTGGTTATTCTTTGGGCGGCCTATTTGGTCTTTACACTCTATTTACTTCACCAGAATCTTTTAATCGATATGTTCTTGGAAGTCCTTCTATTTGGTGGGACAACAAATATATTCTCAAAGTAGAAGAAGATTATGCAAAAGATAATAATAAACTGAGCGCAAATGTATTTTTATCCATCGGAGACCTTGAAGAAGAAGGAGAGCAAGCAGATACTTTTAAAATGATCTCTAACGTAAAGGCTTTATCAAAAACTTTACAAAGCAGAAACTACAAAGGCCTTATTCTTAAAACTGCAATATTAGAAGATGAGACTCATTGTTCGGCAGTATCTGCAACCTTAAATCGTGGTCTTAGGAGTGTCTTTTCATAGAACTCAAGGTTATTTAAGACCTAGTTTGAACAAAGAAACGTAAGCAATTTAAGTCAATGGTGGGTGAAAAAGATTTAAAGAAGTTACTGGAGAACCTTTCTCCAGTTCTATCTGAAGAAGAGTATATTTTTTGTTCTATGCCGGGATCAAATTACGGAGAATTTAATTCCCTTAAACCAATAGCATCTTTTTTAGAAAAAGAAGGTTTGACTTTAGTGGTCGAAAAAGAAAAAGCGAAGCAGGCTAATATCAAGTTCCAGGCTACTTTTCGCTGCATATCTTTAGGAGTGCACTCCGATTTAGTTTCGGTTGGTTTAACAGCTAAAATTTCAAGTGTTTTATTTGAGAAAAATATTAGTGCAAATATAATTGCTGGTTATTTTCATGACCATGTTTTTGTACCTTCAAATCAAGCATTAAGAGCTTTTGACTTCCTAAAAAAACTGACTATTTAGTTTAAACAATCTAAAATCGCTGAATGAATTGGAGTTATTAAGTTTGGATTCTTGGTCAGCAATAGCATTAAATACAGCACCTGATTCTTCAAACAAGATTCACGGTGATGAATTAGCAAAACAGTATGGTTTTGAGGGAGGTCTTGTTCCTGGAGTTACTGTCTCAGCTTACCTTGTTCATCCAGTTATTGAAAAATGGGGCATGGATTGGCTGAATCATGGTTATGCTAATTGTCGGGTCACTTCACCTTTGTATGACAGAGAAATTTTCAAGGTAGATCTAAACTTATTAAACGATACACATTGTTTGACTGCTTTAATAAAATCAAATGAATTGGTAAGCGCCAATGCTGAGGTTTCTTTAACTAAAGAACTACCAATTGTACCAATAAGAAGAAATGATCCTATAGCTGATCAAGACTATGTTCCGCCTCAAGCTAGCTTAAAATTATGGGAAAAATTGAAGTCGGATGGCTGTCAGGCTTTTCGTTTTTTCTGGGGAGGAGATGATCCTCTAACGTATCTCCGTGAAAACAGCAAACTGCCTGTATTGCTTCAACCCAAAAAGGAAGGCTTCTCAAATTTTTCTTTTCTACTGGGATGTTCTAACTGGACACTGGCTGGCAATGCATACATGAATCCTTGGGTCCATCTTCAAACTATTTCGCAGAATTTCAAAGCAGTTCCTTTAGGGACTACTATTATTTCTGAGATGAAGATAAAAAGTTTTTATGAAAAGAA
>JAAZYV010000023.1 GCA_014239455.1 Paracoccaceae bacterium
AAAACTACCCTTTGGAATTGCTCAAATAGGTAAAGCTTTTAGAAATGAAATCACTCCAAGAAATTTTATATTTAGAGTTAGAGAATTCGAACAAATGGAATTAGAGTTTTTTGTAAAACAAGGAGAAGACGAAGCTTGGCATAAGAAGTGGCTAGATAAAAGACTTGAGTGGTGGTGTGCGCAGGGCGTGAGCAAGGAAAACCTTGAAATATACACAGTACCAAAAGAAGAACTTTCTCATTACTCAAAATCTACCCTGGATATTATGTATAAATTCCCTCATGGGCTAGAAGAACTTGAAGGAATAGCTAATAGGACTGATTTTGACCTTGGTTCTCACAGTAAAAATCAAAATGAGCTTAATATTGCTTCTAAGGTAGATGAAAATACCGACTCTAATGCAAAATTAGCAGTTCAGAACCTGGAAAATAATAAATGGGAGGTTCCATATGTAATAGAGCCTTCGGCAGGCGTAGAAAGGGGGTTTTTAGCTATACTCAATGAGGCATACAATAAAGAAACCCTTGCAGGAGGAAAGGAAAGGGTGGTTTTGAGCTTTAAACCGCACTTAGCGCCAATTAAAGCGGCGGTTATACCCTTGAAGAGGAATAATGATGAGCTGGTTAAAAAAAGTCAAAAAATAAAAAAATCTCTTCAATCGCTTCAACTTGGAAGGGTTCTTATTGAAAATTCTGGAAATATAGGGAAAAGCTATAGAAGACACGACGAAATAGGAACACCTCTTTGTGTAACAGTAGATTTCCAAACCCTTGAAGACAATACAGTCACTGTTAGGGATAGAGATACCATGGAACAAACTAGGATAGACGCAAAAGACCTTGCCTCTTACTATCAAAATTATTTATTAACTTAGAATTCAGTGAATAAAAAAATCGTTGTCTTGGATAGGGATGGTGTTATTAACGTTGACCTTATGTCATACGTCACAGCGCCAGAAGACTTTAAACCAATCGAGGGTAGCCTAGAGGCTATTTCAAAACTTAATAAATCTGGATACTTGGTTGCAATTGCAACAAACCAAGCATGTATTAACAAAGGCATAATTTCTCATAAAGAACTCCTGGGCATACACAACTTTATGTCCAAGCTTCTTGAACAATATAATGGAAAAATAGATTACATATCTTATTGCCCTCATGATTATTCAACCGAGGTCTGTTCTTGTAGAAAACCAGAAACGGGTCTCCTTAAAAATATAGAGAGTCACTTCGATATTTCTTTAAAAGAGTGTTTTTTTGTTGGTGATAAAGAAACAGACGTGCAGGCCGCTATCAATCATGGGTGTGTGCCGCTTCTTGTAGAGACTGGATATGGATCTAAAGCAATGAAGGCAAAAAACCGTCCACCAATTAACAATTGCTTTCAAGACCTGGCAGCTGCTGTTGACTACATAATTTCTAAATAATTTATTTATGTTAATAATAAGGTCTGCAGTTTTTTATGTTGGTTACTTATTGTCTGGTTTTATAGCGAGCATAATAGCTTGTCTATTTGGACCATTCTTAAATCTAAATAAAAGACTTCGCCTCTTTTCATTATGGCCTAAGTTCGCAAACTGGTTCCTTGCTCTCGTTTGTAACATTAAAGTAGAAATAGAAGGGTTGGAAAATATGCCAGAAACTCCTTGTGTAATTGTCTCTAATCATCAAGGCCAATGGGAGGCTTTTTCAATGCAATATCTCTTTCACCCATTGTGTACTTTGCTTAAAAGAGAGTTATTATTTATTCCGCTTTGGGGCTGGGCCATGAGCTTACTCAAGCCTATTGCAATAAATAGAGGCAAACCCAGAGAAGCTCTTCTGCAAGCTCTTTCTGAGGGTGAAAAGCGTCTAGAAAATGGGCTCTATGTCTTATTTTTTCCAGAAGGAACTAGGGTTAGTCCTGGCAAAGTTCAAAGTTATTCAAGAAGCAGTTTTGAGCTTGCTATGAGAGCAGGCGTTCCCGTCTTGCCGATTTCTCATAATTCTGGTGATTGTTGGCCTGCTCATAAATTTATTAAGTATCCTGGTACTATTCATTTAAAGATTGGCAAACCTCACAGTGTTGAGAATGCAAAAGAATCTTCGAAAGAGATAGAAGAATGGACAAGGAATTCTTTAAGGGAAGTTTAAATATCTAGGTTTGTTACAAATTTAGCATTCTGATCTATAAAATCCTTTCTTTGCTCAACTTCGTCTCCCATAAGTGCATGAAACAAATCATCCGCAGCCTGAGCATCATTTATTGTAACCTGCCCTAGTCTTCTTGTTTCAGGATCCATTGTAGTGTCCCAAAGCTGAGATGCATTCATCTCTCCCAGTCCTTTATATCGAGATATGGTGAATGATTTTCTTGATGCATTCAACAGCCCTTCTATAGATTCAGCAAAATTAATAGCTTCAAATTTCTTTCCTCCTAGCTCGAAGTAACTATCTTTTTTTATTAGATCTACAAGGTCTTCTCCAAAGCCAGA
>JAAZYV010000029.1 GCA_014239455.1 Paracoccaceae bacterium
CACTTGGGGGTATACCCAATGGGTTTCCTCGTCAGGCAGGATTTGATATTACAGTTGCATCAGAAGTAATGGCTATTCTCTGTCTTTCATCTGATTTAAAGGATTTACAAAATAGATTAGGAAATATCATCGTAGCCTATAGAAGGGATAAGAGCCCAGTTTTCTGTAGAGATATTAAGGCTGATGGTGCCATGACGGTATTGTTGCAACAAGCAATGCAACCGAACATTGTTCAAACACTTGAGAACAATCCTGCATTAGTCCACGGTGGTCCTTTTGCAAACATAGCCCACGGTTGCAACTCAATTATAGCCACAAAGACTGCTTTGGGCCTTGCTGACTATGTTGTGACTGAAGCAGGATTTGGCGCTGATTTAGGTGCTGAAAAATTTCTGAATATAAAATGCCGCAAGGCTGGCCTTGAACCAGCCATTGCTGTTTTAGTGGCAACTGTCAGAGCATTAAAAATGAATGGTGGGGTAACTAAAGAAAATCTTGGAGAAAAGAACTCCGCTGCCGTTACCGAAGGATGCAAGAACCTTGGAAGACATATCGAAAACTTGAAAAGTTTTGGTATTCCAGTAGTGGTAGCTATAAATCACTTTATAACTGACACGGACGAAGAAATTTCTAAGATTCAAGAATACGCTGCTAAGCAAGGGACAGAAGCCATTTTATGTCAACATTGGGAAAAAGGCTCTGAGGGAATAACTGAGTTAGCAAAAAGGGTTGTAGAAATTGCAGATGGAGAAAAAAACCAATTTGCACCTCTTTATCCAGATGACATTGGTTTATTTCAAAAGATTGAGACTATCTGCAAAAGAATTTATAGAGCTGATGAAGTCTTGGCAAATAAAACAATACGAGATCAATTAAAGGCTTGGGAAGAATCTGGCTTTGGTAACCTTCCAGTTTGTATGGCAAAAACCCAATACAGCTTTACCACTGATCCAAATCGGAGAGGAGCACCAACAGGACACTCAATCCCTATTAGAGAGGTACGCCTTTCCGCTGGTGCTGGATTTATCGTGGTCATATGCGGCGACATTATGACCATGCCAGGTTTACCACGAGTACCAAGTGCCGAAAATATTTGCTTAAATAGTGAAGCCCAGATTGAAGGGTTATTCTAGTTTTTTAGGAGCTATAATAATGAAAATAATTGATGGCAAGGCTTTTTCTCAAACCCTAAGGGAAAAAATCAAGGATCATGTTACCATAATTAAGAAAGGTGCAAACATTACCCCTGGTCTAGCAGTGGTGTTAGTTGGAGAAGATCCAGCGAGCCAAGTTTATGTAAAAAATAAAGGCATTCAAACAAAAAATGCCGGAATGAATTCATTCGAACATAGGCTTGAAGAAGATGTTAGTGAAAAAGTTCTATTGAATTTAATTCAAAAGTTAAACCTGGATCCAAACGTCCATGGAATATTATGTCAACTGCCACTTCCCAAACATCTTAATGAAAACCTAGTTATTAATTCAATAGATCCGAATAAAGATGTTGATGGTTTCCACATCTCAAATGTAGGCCTGCTTAATACGGGACAAAAATCTATGGTGCCATGTACACCTTTAGGGTGCTTAATGCTGTTGCGAGAATATGTTGGCAATCTTAGCGGGAAAAAAGCCACAGTTATCGGGCGTTCAAATATAGTTGGGAAACCCATGTTTAACTTACTTCTCCGAGAGAACTGTACTGTAACTGTGGTCCATTCAAAAACAAAAAATATCGAAGAAATATGTAAATCGAGCGATATACTTGTTGCTGCAGTTGGTAGACCTAAGTTTGTTAAGGGCGATTGGGTGAAACCAGGAGCTGTAATCATTGATGTTGGAATTAATAGAGTTTCAATTACAGAAAATGGAACCGAAAAATCAAAACTGGTGGGAGATGTTGACTTTGAAGACGCCAAGGAAAAAGCTATGGCTATTACCCCTGTGCCTGGTGGAGTAGGCCCTATGACAATAGCGTGCCTTTTAGCTAATACCCTTGTGGCTTGCTGCAGAACCCATAACTTAGCTGAACCACAAGAGCTCGTCCTATAATGCTCACACCGTTATTAGAAAATCGATTCATAGATGGAAGAAAAGTTAAGGATAGAATTCTTCATCATGTTAGCGAATATGTTAAAGTGCATACAAATAATGCAATGATTGGAAAGCTGGTATCTGTAACTATAGGAGATACACCAGAAGTAGACGTCTATATTAGGAACCAAAAGAAGGCTGCTGAAAAGGTAGGAATAAGATTCGAAATTTGCAATTGGAACTCAACTGCATCGCAAGAAGAAGTGAAAAGAAAATTGCAAAGCTTAAATGATGATCAAGAAGTTTTGGGAGTGATCATACAAAGACCAATCCCAAAACATATTAATATCCGAACACTCCAATCAGCTATCCATCCCCTTAAAGATATTGAGGGAATGAACCCCGCGTCAATTGGAAATATAGTCTATTCTGATATAGCAATGGCTCCTTGCACTGCGGCCGCTTCAGTAGAACTCTTGAAAGAAACTGGCCTGACCATGAAAGGCCTAGAGGTGGTCATGATTGGTCATTCCGAAATTGTGGGTAAGCCAGCTGCATTTCTAATGATGGCAGAAGGAGCAACGGTAACAGTGTGTCATCATATGACAAGATCCGTAGCTATGCATTCACGAAGAGCCGATGCGGTAGTCGTAGCAGTCGGGAAACCAAATTTCTTGGGCCCGGAAATGATAAAACCTGGAGCAGCAGTAATTGATATAGGGATTAATCAGGTGCTTGATGCAGATGGAAATACAAAGATAGTAGGAGATTGCGATACATCTGCTGTCAAAGAAGTTGCAGGATGGGTAACCCCTGTACCAGGTGGGGTTGGACCAGTGACAGTAGCAATGCTTATGAAGAATGCCATTAGCGCCCATCAAAAACAACTAAAGGCTGGGTGGTTAACTGGTTAATTTTATCTAAGGCACCTCTTTGCCAATGGAGGCAGCATAGATCTCAAACCATAATTCTCGATTAAGCTTCAAATCAATTGATTTACAGGCCTCAATGATCCTATCGGTATTATTTGTACCTATTATCGGTATTATCCTGGCCGGATGCAGAAGAAGCCAAGACAAAGCCACCACAGATATATCCACTCCTAAGGTTTCTGCTATATCAGAAAGCGTTACAAATAACCTTTTAGATTTTGGATCATTTTCATTAAAAAGACTTCCTCCTCCAAGGGGAGACCATGCCATCACAGGGGTTCCCTGCTTTTGATGAAAGGCCAAATCTCCATTTGTAAATACGTCCGTGCTCACAACACTGATTTCTATCTGGTTTGTGGCTAACCGATGCTTCATGGCCGATTGAAGTAAGTTCCAATCCCAAGGTTTAAAGTTGGAAGCTCCCACAGCCCTGACTTTCCCAGAGTCAACAAGCTTGTCTAAAGTGAATCCAGTTTCATTATGATCCATCAGTGGATCAGGTCGATGCAGTAAAAGCAAATCGATATAATCTATTTTCATTTTTACTAGTGAATTTTCAACAGTTCCGATAATATATTTAGCACTCGTATCATAAGATTTCAACTTTCTGTCTGGAAAGTCAGTTCCTTGGAGCTTAATATTGCATTTCGTAATTATTTCTAGCCTTTCCCTCAGATTAGGAGACTTGCTTAATGCCTCACCAAATAACTCTTCCGATCCTCCCTCACCATAAATATCTGCCTGGTCTATAGTTGTTAAATCATTTTCAAGACAGATCTCTAGCTTTTTAATTACTCTTTGATAGGATTTGTCATTATCATCACAAAGCCGCCACATGCCATAAACTAATCGACTTATTGAAAGGCTATCATTCAGTGAAACTCGATCCATCATATTCTTTCCCCTACCCCGAGTGGTGTGTTTGGGATCTCATGTGGAACACGTCCATAAATTTTAGGCAATGAGCAAGTATCCAGTTTAGGTAAGACCTTTTTACCAAAAGAAATGCACTCTTCCAAATGGGGATATCCTGAAAAGATGAATGATCGGATGCCCATTTTTTTGTATTCCACTATTTCATTTAACACTTGGTCTACCGAGCCTACTAAAGCTGCTCCACATCCTGACCTAGCTCGTCCTATGCCTGTCCACAAATGAGTTTCAACATAGCCATCTTGGTCCGACTTTTCTCTATTCTTTGCCTGAAGATTCACACCTAGGGAAGTGGCATCTAAGGCTCTCTCTCTAATGGTTTTTCCTACTTCATCATCTAATCGACTGACTAAATCTTTAGCATATTCCCTAGCTTCTGTTTCAGTATTTCTTGCTATGACGTGAATCCTCAAACCATAATCAATAGTTCTATTATACTTCTGGGCTACTAAGTTTACAGCTTTCATTCTTTCTGCAAGATCTTCTTTTTTTTCTGGCCACATCAGATAAACGTCACAATGCTCTCCACATAATTCTAAAGCTGGAGGGGAATACCCTCCAAAATATAAAAGTGGTCCACCGTTTTGCTGATAAGGTTTTACAGGATCAGTACTTAGGCCAGTGAAGTCATAGTGTTGACCTGAAAAAGATATTTCCTGTTGGGTCCAAGCTTGTTTTAAAATTTGAACCACCTCTCTTGACCTCTGATACCTCACGCTACTTTCTGCTTTTTCACCTGGAAAATCGGATGAAATAATGTTGATAGTTAATCTCCCTTCCATAAGGTGATCTAAAGTCGCTATAGTTCTTGCTAGCATTATTGGATGTAACTCCCCGCATCGAACAGCTGCAAGCATATTGATATTCTTGGTAAGGGGTGCATTACTGGCAACAAATGAAAGAGTATCTTGTCCGACCTGGTAAGAAGAAGGACAAAGAATATTTCGAAATCCCATTTCGTCTGCCGTTTGTAATATCTTGCTAGTATTTTGCCAGTTGGACCTGATACCTGATTCTGGCACGCCGAGGTATCGGAAATCATCTGAGCATAACGGAGCAAACCAAGATACTTCTGCACTGGTCAAATCTTTCGACTTAATAGGTACTACTGTCAATTTTATTCTCCTCACTCTCGATTCTTGATTCATTGTCATTGGCG
>JAAZYV010000001.1 GCA_014239455.1 Paracoccaceae bacterium
CAAATTTAGAACCAAGTACTTCCTTACTTCCACCCCAACCATCATACTTTGACCAATCCACAGTTCTGGATTCATCTCGTTCACAATGTTGAAGAAATTTGAACCAAAGGAGGTATGTTCGTTTCCGATTAGGAATCCAAATCTTACTCTTCTTATCATACAAGACCTGTCTAGACGTAGGTTGGAAAAGTTTCCTACCTTCCATATTCACTCTAGGTTCTTCACCTTTTTTTCTAGTGAAATATTTGTCCAAAACTACCCTCAGATGAGAAATCAATCATTACACACAAGGAGTATAATCATATTTGTAATTAAACAGAAATATCTAATGAAAAGGAAAATGACTGTTCAAGTGTAAACAGGTGAACACCTCAAATTTCTATTTTCATTGGTCATAAAAATAAGGGGATTTTTGAGGGATATTTCATGGACACTTGAACACCTTAGTTTTTGGATACCCTACCCAAAAAAACAACTCTTCAAAAACAAAACTATAAACAGTAACATTTTTCCATGAAACACGTCATCACACTCCTGACCATTATTTTCATATCACTCCTGTCTTCACCTAGTTGGAGTGAAACTCTAATCTTAAAATGTGACTCAAGAAGATTTGGTGATGATGAGTGGATTGGAAACGTAGTATTATGGGAGATTAATTTTGAAACTAAAAGGGTACTGATGAAAGAAATTAACGATACAACAGTTGAAGGATGGATTGTCCATAAATTAACCAGTGAAAGTGATGATTACCTCACGATAAGAAAATGTATACCTTCAAACTCTTCCAATTGTAATATGAGTGAGGATCTAGGGTACTTTAAATCATATAACCAAATAGATCGAACGACTGGGATTTTGAAGGATATAACAAAAGTTAATGGGTCGAATGTTGTTGGATGGGAATACCAATGTAATAAGACAGATAAATTATTTTAAACACCTACCCCCCTCCTTAAAACTGACAATAAAAATCTAATCTATAAATGTAATAAGTATCCAATTAAAACAAATAGTGATATCGTTAATTACCTAAAATAAATCACAATGTAGAGAAGGAGAGGATGAAATGGAACTAACAAAAGATACTTTTAAGAAAATAGTTTTGTGTTCAATAATTTTCCCATTTTTATATCTCACAGTCGAGTCTCTACCATTTTTTTCAGACTATGAAGTCTTAGAGGAAGACTTAAATTTAAGTTATATTGATCAACTAATAAGTATCGAAGTTTCTCTTGTGATAATATCACTTTCATTTTTAACTAACCTTATCAGTCTCATACTGTTGTATCTTTTTAAACCAATAGGTAGACCGATTTATCTGTGGTCGTATCTTCTAATGATCCTTTTCATTATGTTCAATGGAGACTGGATACAATATTCAATTTCCTATCCACTAGATGTTATAGAGTCATTTCTAGAAGTATTCATTTTGTATCTCATCTATCTTTCTCCTTTGAAGGAAGAATTTCAGAAATAGACTATTTGATTAATACAATAATTTTTAAGTGAGATAATATTTTAATAAAATACCAACGAAGGTTATTAGAACGTAAAAACCAAGATATTTGAAAAACTTCTGATCCTTTGGATCCATTCAAAACCACCCCTTTTTTCGTTTAAAGTACAATCGTTGGATGTTACTATTATTATCTGGAACTACAGATACTAATTCCCAACCTTCCAAACCTATTTCATTTATTTTACGACCAACATTGTCTCTATCTTTGTTGTGAGTAATAAGTCTTTCCTCACCCATTGTTACAACGTAGTATTCCCATCTCATTTTTAACTCCTTATGGATACTTACCTTTATAAACATTATCCATAATTTCATTATCTCGTCATTAAATTTAAAAGACCCCCTAAAACTGGAAGGGGGGTAAACTAATCTATAAATGTAATAAGTATCCAATCGAATAATTAAATCATAAGTTAGATCATTTCGATTGACTCCACCAAGTTAAAATGTCAAATTAAATTGTAACAACTTATGATTTAACATTATGAAAAAAGTATCACTACTACTAAGAGTCTCGACATCAGGTCAGACAACAGACAATCAAAAAAAAGAATTAATTGATCTTTGTAAAAGACGAGATTTCCAGATCGTGTATATCTATGAAGAAACTGTATCTGGAACAAAGAAAAACGAAGATCGTAAAGAGTTCTCACGAATGTT
Source organism: Paracoccaceae bacterium (assembly GCA_014239455.1). GTDB lineage: Bacteria > Pseudomonadota > Alphaproteobacteria > Rhodobacterales > Rhodobacteraceae > CACIIZ01. The sequence goes on from JAAZYV010000001.1 coordinate 2,183, forward strand.
GAACGATATGAAGAAACGTAAGTGGGAAAAATTAATCGTCTGGAGTGTTGATCGACTAGGTCGAGACATGAAGGAACTCATAAAAACCTTATCCCTATTAGATGATTACAAGATTTCTCTTTATTCATATCAACAAAATTTAGATACAGATGACTCGATGGGTCGAATGTTCTTTTATTTCGTATCTATATTTTCTGAGTTTGAAACTAATTTAAGAAAAGAACGTCAGAAGGTTGGTATCGAAAGAGTCAAACAACTCGGAAAAACATACGGTGGTAACAAGTTCCTATCCGATGAAATCAAATCAAAAGTACTAGAGTTATCAAATTCTGGTCTATCCTATCGACAGATAAAAAAGACAATTGGTGAAAAGATCAGTTTGGGTTCGATTTCTCACGTTATCAAAGAACGAAAGTTAATCGAAGGTTTAGATTTACATGAGATTACATACTAATGGTTAAAGAAGTTTTACACTGTTACACAAGGGTCAGTACCGAAGAACAACGGAAGGATGGTAAATCTCTACTTGTTCAACAAGATGATGGTCTGGAAGTCTCTCAAAAACTTGGAATGACATTTAACCTTTATGATGAGGGTTCTAGAAGTTCGACCACCCAATTTCGTGAAGTACTGGAAGGTCTTAAAGACGATATTAAAAACGGAATTGTAAAAAACATATGGGTTCAAGATCGAAGTAGACTCTTCCGAGATATGTTTGATGGAGTAAAGTTTAGGAATGAATTTCTGGAGAGATATGGAGTTACACTCTATGAAGGTATTTCCCCCACTAAATTAGAATTTAATTCTGAACATGAAAGATTAATTTTCGACATCATTACTAGGTTTCAACAGTCTGAAAATATAACAAGAAGAGACAAATCTGTACGAGGAAAGTTAAGAAAACTTAAGAAAGAGTCTCAACACAAACCTGTATTTTTAGGTGGTACACCCCTCTTCGGATATACATCTAAAGAACAACTATGGAAGATTGAAAAAGAAGAATCCAATTGGGTAAAATTTATATTCAATGAATACGAAAAAGGGAAATCCACCAGAGATATAAAAATCAAACTGGACAGTGAAGGTGTAAATCCACGAAGGACTAAATCTGGACTTTGGAATATTGGTACTCTTCAGAGTATGTTGAGAAATAAATCTTACACTGGATTACATCAAGTCAACGAATACAAAACAATTGATATTGATGAAGTTACAAAGAAAAGAACTAAAGAAATTGTTAAGACTTATAATTATAAAATTCCTAAAATAATAAATGTCGGACAATTCAATAGAGTTCAAAAACTTCTGGATTTGAATCACAAGTACTCGTCAAATAACAAACAACATTTTTCTCTCTTAGATGACTTACTGGTTTGTGAGTGTGGAACAAAAATAGGTTCTAAGGTTCAGAAATATCCCCCATCACTCAACAAGAAACCTACAAAAAAATACTATTGTTTAAGTCCAGAATATTCTTGGAAGGGTAATGAGAAAAACCCATGTAAAAACAAGATGTCCTTACAGATGGATAAAACCAATGATTATGTTTTGGATGTAGTTAAAGGGTCAGTTCAGAACTCAAATATTCTTAAAGAGAAATTCAAAACTGATGTAATGAACCAAAAGGAATCTAAAGAAAAAGATATCAAGAAACATACAGATTTCTTGGAGAAAAAAGTTCAAAATTGTCAGAGAATTATTGATGAACTTGAGAATAATATTGTCGATCTAGAGATTGAAAAAACAACAGGTGAGAGAGACAAAAATGTTGTTCAGAAAATTATTTCCAGAATGGAGACAGAGTTAGAAAATCAAAACCAATATTATTCCGAACTAGAGTCTGAAATTGAGAACACTAACAAAGAAAAAAGTTGGTTAGATTGGGTATCAAAATATGGTGAGAATTTAAAACTCAGTACGAGTAATGAGAAAAAACAAAAAGAGTTCTTAAAAGGTGTAGTGGAAAAAATAATAGTCCACAGTGATATCGGACAATATCGAAATACGGTAAAACAGATAGGACACAAACTAGAGGTTCATTACAAACTTCATATCGTGGGTGACCAACTAATTTATAACGACAAAGATAAAAAGAGTTTGGGTTATCGGATTGAAAAAGGTAAGAATATAGAAGTTGGTGAAACACAGAAATTCGTGACTTCACGGACTAAAAAAAAAATTGAAAAAGGGGTGATTGGGTTAAATCATAAGTCAAATCCAATCAGTGACCGTAGAGTAATCTCCAACGGCCGTCCTCAATGAAAACATGACAGTTATTCGCCAATATAACGAAAAAGATAGAGAGCAAGTTATTGAGTTATGGAAAACTTGTAATTTAACTCGTCCATGGAATGACCCAAACAAAGATTTTGATAGGAAAAAGGGAGTTGGGGAAGATCTATTTATCGTTCTTGAATATGAAAATAAAATCATTGGAACTGTTATGGGCGGATATGATGGTCATCGTGGCGTTATGAATTATTTGGCAGTGAGTCCCAATTTTCGGGGAAATGGTTTTGGGAAAATGCTGGTAGTAGCGGTTGAGAATAAACTTAGACAATTAGGTTGTCCCAAAGTAAATCTGTTAGTTAGGTTAGATAATGTTGAAGTCAGTAATTTTTACGAAGGTATTGATTATAAAAAACAAGATGATGTTTCAGTTTTTGGGAAAAGACTTATTCCCGATGATTGAAAGAAAGGACGGTCGCAGTAACACAATCCGTCACAGTTGAATGATACCTGTATATTTGTTTTATTATTCTGTTTAGCAATATATTAATGGTTAAGTTAGGCGCTCGTCCATTTTGGAATTTGATTCGAATATTAAGGATGATTATCTGAAAATATAAGGAGAGACAAAATGTTTTATGTCAGTACTACTTGGAAACACAAAAACAAAATAGATGAGCAAAAAATGCAAAATCTATTAGCGAGTTTTAAAGGAACTAACCCAAATGTTAAAGAGGTGCACTGGTGGAAGGTCGATGATTTCACACATGGTGCGGTTGTAATTTATAATAATGAAAAGGGTTATCTTGAATCCAAAGAAATACACCAAAAGGCAAGAAAAGAGTCTAGTAAAGAAGTTTCAACAACAATGATAAGAGAAGAAGTAGGAGGTCAATTAGCATTTTTGAATAATTCATAGGATAATTCACTTGATTTCTATCGGAAATTATCGTCCAAAAATCTTACAAGAATAATGGCTATTGAATAAGGGATCTTATTTGAAGAATTTCATTAAAGTGGATGGTCGCTCTGGAGCTTGGCTCATACTGAGTGTTATTGAGGCATTAACTTTGTTTTTGGGCGCAACTTTACCAATCGCCAAAACCAGTGAGTTTTGGATTTTTGAGAATGAATTTTCAATATTAAGCTTAACCCTAAGTTTGTTTTCATCAGGAGAGATTTTGCTTGGGACTATTTTGATCTTATTTGGGTTTTTTATTCCAATTATAAAAATACTATTGAGACATTTTGATTTACCTAGCTTTTATCGTATGAATTTGCATAAATTCAGTATGGTAGACATATTTCTTCTTAGTTTCTTGGTATATTCAAGCAAAATCTCTAATGTCTTTGAGATGGAATTAAAAGTTGGTTTTTATTTCTTATTGATTTCTGTCGCGGTTGGATACTCACGGATTTTCTTTACCGAGAAATTTAGAGCCGATCAGTGAAAACTTAATTTAGTCAGAATTAAGCTAATCGATACAAAACTTTAATATAACACAGGAAGAATTTTTTTATTCGTTCAAATTCAAAACACGGCAATTTCATTACAGGCAGCATAGCCTTGGCTTATGGAAAACTCAGATTTAATCGTTGGATGATTGGTCTATTTCAGAATTTGTATTGCTTTCCTCAGATAAAGGGTCAGTTCCATAATCGTTATCACCTTCTGTACCTCTCTTACAGAACCAGACTAAGATTATTATAATTCCGACGATTGGTATAAATATTAATAAATAGCTCCAGCCACTTTTACCAATGTCATGGAGTCTTCTCACCGCAACAGCGATAGCAGGAATTAAAAGACCAAAAATGATGATTACACCTAACGATGGATTAATCAAATTTCCAACATTAGTTACTACAATGGATAAAAGCACAAACAGCCAATATTCTGATCGAGGTGCTCTTCCACTGAACACGGCATATTTTTTTAAAGCCTGAAAAACCATCATAATAAAATATCCTTTTCTTAGTAACTATTTCATTTGGTAGTAATACTCGAAATTATTAATTTTACAAAATCTTTTTATAGAAAGTCAGATTTGATTTCCTGGTATATTTTTTGCCACTGCGTTATAGCTATTAACAACCAAGTTAGATTGATGTAAGATGAAAAAGAAGAATAACTTGAGATATTCTTAAATAATAACAGAATATAATACAATCAACATGATTGAAAGAGTGAAAAGACATTAAATCGTGTATCAAATTTAACTGCTTCAATAATGGATTTTTATGTGATTTGTATAGTTTTAAGAAGATAATATTCCCAATAATGAAATGAAGTATGAATGGATGATGACCAGGTAAAACGCCAACTAAGGAAGTTTAGGGCTGAACAAAAAGCAAAGTCTAAGCAAAATGATCAACTAAAATCTTTTTTTGCTGCTAATTCAAAAAAATTCGAAGATAAATTAACGGCAATTAAGGTTACTCATAAGGCCGATGATAGTCTATTTACTTCTGCAATAAGAAAGCTAATGAAGGATTAACTACTTTTTCATTATTCTAAAGACTGGCTTTCTATTGATTGTGTTAATAGGTGCCTGCTTATTATATTTTCTTGTCATAGGTAAGATAAGCTTTGTTACCTCATAGATAATAATTAGTATTTTTGTTGTTGGGAAGCAACTAATTTGATCTGGTAAACATGCTGCAAGAAGTGTAGCCATGAATAATGTGAAATAATATGCCTTATAGGATGACAATTGTTTGGCCCTGAGGCGAGGTAGTAAAATAAATATGAATAAGAAATTTTTGGACAAGATTTACAAATCAGATTTAGATTTATCTACTCACCAACTTTATAAAGAATGGGCTTCTTCTTATGAGGATGAACTAAATGGTAATAAGTATGTAACGCCAAGAAGGTGTGCTGATATGTTAATGAAGCATTGTCCAAATCCCAGGATTAAGGTGTTAGATTTAGGGTGTGGAACTGGGTTATCAGGAGAGGCTCTCCATGCTCGTGGCTTTCATCAAATAGATGGGTTGGATCTCTCCTCAGAAATGCTCACTTTGGCAAAAGAGAAAGCTATATATTCAAGGTTAATTAATGATGATCTAAATACTTTGGTTAAGCTTGATCAAAAATATAATGGAATGATTGCAGCAGGTGTTATCAGTCCACGACATGCAAATCCAGAAACTATCAATGTCGCTCTTTCTCTGCTAAAATCACCAGGTATTTTTGTTTTCTCATTAAATGATCATGCTTTGGCAGATAGTGCTTTTATAAAAGAAGTTGAAACCATTTTATCAAACTCATCGGTGGAGATTCTGGAGGAGAAATACGGTGACCACATAATTGATATAAATCTTAAGGCTAAGATATTTGCTATAAGAAGTAAGTATGTGAATGCATTCACAGATTAGAAACTTTTTAGGTTAAGCATCTGGTGGCTTCCTAAATGCCCCTATTTGAAACTGAAAAATTTAATAAATAAGAATGAATCAAATGATAAAGTCTAATCCTTTCATCCATTTAAGATTACATTCATCTTATTCGCTTCTTAAGGGAGCTATTCGCCCCGAAGAATTACCCATCCTATGTAAAGAAGCTTCTATGCCAGCTGTTGGAATTACTGACAGCGGCAACTTATTTGGTGCTTTAGAAATTTCCGAATTATTAATAAGAAATGGTGTTCAACCCCTGATAGGGTGTGAATTCAAATTCAAATTCAATATCGATAGTGAAGATCAGGTAAAGGAATCAGATTATTCTACTTTGGTCTTGTTGGCCCAGAATGAGGAGGGTTATCTCAATCTATTGAAATTATCCAGTCATTATTTTCTAAGATCTAGCAATTCAGTTTTGGCATTAGACTCTGTCCAAGTGGAGGATCATGCAGAAGGATTAATAGCTTTGTGTGGAGGAGCAAAGGGTTCATTAGGTCTAAATATTCTTAGAAAAAATATAAGCGCTGCAAATGTTGCAGCCAATTGGTTCAAAAAAATTTTTGGTGATAGATTTTATATTGAAATACAGAGGCATGGTTTTGGAACAAGTATAAGAACAAAAGACCAAGAGGTGACTGAGAATGCTCTATTGGAATTGGCTTACAAGAATGAAATACCAATCGTAGCGACAAATGATGTTCATTTTAGGGACAGGGATACTTTTGAGGCACAGGATGTATTATTGTGCATAGCCCAAAATGCTTATATAGATCAGGAAACTGAGCGGGAGAAATTAACTCCTGAGCATTATTTAAAATCAAGTGAAGAGATGAGAGATCTTTTTGAGGATTTACCTGAAGCATTCGATAATACCCTTGAAATAGCCATGAGATGCATTTTTAGACCTGAAAAAAGATCACCAATATTACCTAAATTCGCAGATAACGAAAGAGAAGAACTTAGGAAGCAAGCGTCTGAGGGGTTAAGAAATAGAATTGAAAGTGGCTCTCTAGCTACTTCTGTTTCTAGTTATGAAAAACGCTTGGTGGAAGAATTAGACATAATAGAAAAAATGGGGTTCCCAGGCTATTTTTTGATAGTTGCTGATTTTGTTCAATGGGCAAAAAAGAATTGCATACCAGTCGGGCCGGGTAGAGGTTCTGGGGCAGGCAGTCTGGTAGCATATAGCTTAACGATTACAGATTTGGATCCTATTAAATATGGGTTGCTTTTTGAGCGATTTCTGAACCCTGAAAGGGTTTCAATGCCAGATTTTGATATCGATTTTTGTCAGGACAGGCGAGAAGAGGTGATTAACTATGTGCAAAGGAAATATGGATCGGATCGGGTAGCGCAGATCATTACTTTTGGAGCCCTGCTATCTAGAGCTGCCATTAGGGATGTTGGAAGAGTTCTGCAGATTCCTTATCCCCAGGTAGATAGAATAGCAAAACTGGTTCCAGTTGAGGCTAATAAACCTGTTCCTATTGCAAAAGCACTTAAAGATGAACCGCGCTTAATGGAAGAAAAAAATTCCAGTGAAACAGTAAGTCGCATGTTAGATTATTCAATAAAGGTAGAGGGATTATTAAGGAATGCATCCACGCACGCTGCTGGCATAGTTATTGGTGACAGACCATTGGACGAATTGGTTCCCTTATATAAAGATCCAAGATCGAGCATGCCAGCAACTCAGTTTAGTATGAAATGGGCTGAGGCTGCTGGTCTTGTAAAGTTTGATTTTCTAGGATTGAAAACATTAACAATCATACAAAATACCGTTAATTTACTGAAAGAACGGGATGTGATTGTTGACATAAGTAAAATTCCTTTAGATGATTTAAAGACATATGAGTTATATTCCAGTGCCCAAACTATGGCTGTGTTTCAAGTTGAAAGCTCAGGGATGCGTTCAGCATTGGTTCAGCTTAAACCTAACTGTTTAGAAGATATAATTGCTCTTGTAGCCTTATATCGTCCTGGGCCAATGGAAAACATTCCTAAATTTTGTAGAGTGAAGAACAATCTTCAAGAACGAGAGTTAATACATTCTTCAATTGATAGTATTCTGGATGAGACTCAGGGAATAATTGTTTATCAAGAACAAGTAATGGAAATAGCCAGAAAGATGGCAGGCTACACGTTAGGGCAGGCAGATTTATTAAGGCGTGCTATGGGAAAGAAAATAAAGAAAGATATGGATGCAGAAAGACCAAGATTCATTTCAGGATCGATGGAGAAGGGTGTTGATCAATCTCTAGCTAGCAGAGTTTGGTTGTTGTTAGAACGATTTGCTAATTATGGCTTTAACAAATCTCATGCCGCTGCTTACGCCTTGGTAAGTTATCAGACATGTTGGTTAAAAGCTAACCATCCAGTCGAATTTATGGCTGCAGTTATGAATAATGATCTCAATTCTACTGATAAATTGAGCCTGTACAAACAAGAAGTGGATGATTTAAAAATTCAGGTTTTACCTCCATCCATTAATTATTCCGATAACGTCTTCAGCGTCAGCAAAGGAATGATAAATTATGCACTTGGGGCTTTAAAGAATGTGGGAACGGAAGCCATGAGGACGATCATTACGGAAAGACAATCTAATGGTGGGTTTAAAGACATTTTTGATTTTGCAAGCCGTATTGACTTACGGAGGATAGGAAAACGTTCTTTAGAAATGTTGGTTTCGGCAGGAGCTTTTGATGAATTTATTAGTAACCGTAAGCAAGTTTTCATGTCCATTGAAAGATTAGTTGAATTTTCTACGACATGTCTTACTGAAAAAGAAACAGGCCAAGATAGTCTTTTTGGAGATGGGAATGACGGGTTACCCCTGCCAGAACTTCAAAATGTCGATGATTGGACAAAGAGTGAAAAATTGCGAAAAGAGTATGATTCAGTAGGTTTTTATTTATCTTCACATCCGTTAACAGAATATATGGGATTTTTTAGTTCGCAGAATATCATTAGAGCTTCTGAGTTAAGAGCTGAATTAAGTTCAGGACCTAAACTGATTAAGATTTCAGGATCAGTGCTTAATAAGCAAGAAAGAATTTCTAGTAGGGGGAACAAATTTGCTTTTGTCCAATTTTCTGATCCGACAGGTATTTTTGAAGTGACGGTGTTTTCAGAAATCTTACTGGAATTTAGACAAAACCTTCAACCTGGTCAGAACTTGTTGCTGACTTGTGAGGCCTCTTTAGAAGATAATCAGCCAAGAATTTTAATAAGAAAGGTTGAAAAGATTGAGGAAGTTCTTCTTTTGACCGAGGATTTGGGGACAATAATTTTTGTGGATGATGAGAAAGCTATTACTAGAATAAAGAATCAACTCGAAATATTGCAGGGTAGTAACATTAAAAAGGGGCCTGTTAAGTTAGTCGTAATAGATAATGAATTTGATGTTGAGTTAGAACTCCCAAACTCTTATAGAATAAACCAAGACGTAGTAAATTCTATTAACCATATACCAGGAGTGCTACAAGTCGAAAGATTTGAAACTAAGATATCTTCTGGTTCGCCTTAAGGAGAGTTTCTTTAATTTATTAAGCTAACAACCCATGCTAGGTTCAGACTGTGCCAAAGAAGAAATCAAAAATAAAGCGGCCTAAGGCTATTACCCCAAAAGGATTTAGAGACTATTTTGATGAGGATGTGGTTAACCGCCAGGGTTTGATAGAATCTATTTGTGAAATTTATGAACTATATGGATTTGAAATATTAGAAAGTTCGGCTGTAGAGACAGTTGGGGCTCTTGGTAAGTTCTTACCAGATGTGGATCGACCCAACCAAGGAATATTTTCTTGGCAAGATGAGGAAAATGAGTGGTTGGCTCTCAGGTATGATCTGACAGCTCCATTAGCCAGGGTTTACGCTCAGCACAGAAATGATTTACCAGTACCCTATAGAAGGTATTCATTTGGACCAGTCTGGAGAAATGAAAAACCGGGGCCAGGAAGGTTTAAGCAGTTTTACCAGTGTGATGCAGACACCATTGGGGCTCATTCTACTGTTTCTGATTCAGAGATGTGCACGATGTTGGCAAGTATTTTTGAGACAATTGGGTTTTCCAAAGATCAATACACTATCCACCTGAACAATAGAAAAATACTCGATGGTGTGTTGGAGGAAATAGGAATTCTGAATAACTCAGATTCAGATCGGTACAAGGAAACTCGTGGAATAGTTCTGAGATCTATAGACAAAATTGACCGATTAGGACATCGAGGTGTCAGGGACTTGCTTGGTTTAGGAAGGCTAGATGATAGCGGAGATGTTACTGAAGGAGCGATGCTTTCAGAGAATCAGATAGATCTCATCATGAAATTTATTTCTCTTAATGAAAGTAGTAACAAGAGAACTCTTGAAGAGTTACAATATTTGGTTGGTAAATCATCAATAGGCTTACTAGGAATAAAAGAGCTAGAGTTAATTGTAGAGTTGACTGAAGCTGCTGGATATCTTGAAGATAGAATAAAAATTAATCCCGGAATTGTAAGGGGTCTTGGTTATTACACAGGACCAGTATTCGAGGCTGATCTTAATATGAAAGCCCTTAATTCAGATTCTACAAGTTCAGAGATTGGCTCAGTAGCTGGTGGGGGAAGATATGATGATCTAGTGAAACGTTTCACTGGGCAAGAAGTTCCAGCAACTGGGTTATCAATTGGAATTGATCGTTTGGGATTTGCGCTTAACCAATTAGATAAAAAACAAGAAACGAAAAGGAATGGTCCTGTTATAGTTACAATAATGGATATGGAAAAAATATTGGAGTATCAGAAAATTGTTATTGAGTTGAGGTCTTCTGGGATCAGAGCAGAGCTTTTTTTGGGAAATCCCAAAGATTTAGGAAAACAACTCAAGTATGCTGATCAAAGAAATAGCAAGTTGGCAATAATTGCAGGCTCACAAGAATTTGAGAAGGGAAATGTTCAGATTAAGGATTTGGAATTAGGATCTAGAATATCCAGCACTATAAAGACTAATCAGGAATGGAAAGGTCAGCCTGCCCAAACAGAGGTATCACGAAATGATTTAGTTGAGCATATCAAAAAATTAATCATAACCTAATAGTACTTTGAGGTAAGTTTGGAAAGTTCAGAACCATTTGCTACTGGGCTCAAATTATCAATTTTGAAGAATGAATTGGATCCATGTTTGTTAAATGTCCTGAAACAGTTTTGTCAGAAAATATCAATTACTTTTCCTGCTGAAAAATTAGAAGATCCCAATCTCAAGAAGGCCTCTTTCTAAGTTTGCTGGGAGTTGAATATCTCCCTCAGAAAAAAGCCCTAGATCTCTAGGTGCTTCGTTGAATTTTAGATACCGCCACCCTTGAAATGGTCTTTTTCTATGGGGTTCTGTTAGCATTATCTGGGGGCTCAATATTATTGAACAGCGCATAATGCTATCAGTTCCCAGAGTTTCCTCTAGGCCTAATATTTGTTGCCTTGCAAGGATAAAACCTTTGAACACCCAATACAGCGAGCCTCCATTCAGGATTTCCTCTGCACGTTTGGGACGCATTCTTGTAACGTGTCTAGCAAAAGGTTCATTGGAATTAAAGCCTTTCACTAACCTTGTTGATTGCCAATCATATAGATCTGATACAGTTTGGGCTCCAACACACATTTTTACCAAATTAATATGCTTCTCCTTCATATTTGAACTCAAATGCTAAATTAAATGTACCAAGAATACTGCAAAATCTTGCAGAAGAAAATCTAATATTACTATCAAAATAAACCAACTCCAAAATTTGTCTTGACTTTCTTGCAGTATATAAATACTTCCTTCTTGTTTGGTGTTTGTGGTCCTCGTGAGAGGAAGCCTGTCGCCTGGGATATGAAGCCAGGAAAGGAAAGCATCTTTCATAAACATTGAAAGGAACCAGCCGTGAGCAAACGCACCGCTGCCAAGCATAAAATAGATAGACGAATGGGCGAAAACCTTTGGGGTAGGCCAAAATCTCCTGTGAATAGGAGACAATATGGACCAGGTGAACATGGTCAGAGGAGAAAGGCGAAGCTTTCTGATTTTGGAATTCAGTTACGTGCTAAGCAAAAACTCAAGGGCCATTACGGAGATTTGACCGAAAAGCAGTTTAGGAGAATTTTTTCTGATGCTGAGAGAATAAAGGGTGATACAGGGGAAAACCTAGTAGGTTTATTGGAGAGAAGGTTGGATGCAGTAGTATATCGTGCCAAATTGGTACCAACAATCTTTGCATCAAGACAGTTTGTCAATCATGGCCATATCCTAGTAAATGGTAAGAGTGTGAACATACCGTCGTATAGGGTGAATGAAGGTGATACAATTGAAATAATTGAAAAATCAAAGCAGTTACCACTAGTCATCGAGGCAGTTTCTCTCCCCGAAAGAGATGTCCCAGACTATTTGGATGTTAATCATGGAAAACTTCAGGCCAAATTTGTGAGGGTCCCTTCGTTAGATGATATTCCATATGCTGTGGTGATGGAGCCAAATTTGATAGTTGAATTTTACGCTAAAAATTAAACTAAGAAAGATCACAGTAGAATTGATATCTAATTTGTCGATCCTGTTTTGACGTCAAAGCTGAATTGGCTCTGGTCGTTCTAGGTTGCATTTTCTGAACTTTATCAGTCACAGAATTTTGGAAAAGTAAGGGAGAATTTTGACCTTTAGGTTTGAAATCCTAGGAAAATTGAGGGCCACCTTTTTCAGTAAGCCCATATTCTTTCTGATACTTATGGCTATAGCAATGCCAATTTCATTTTCAACTTGGTCAGTTTTAATTAATAATTTTGTTGTGGAAACAGCTAATTTCTCGGGAATAGAGTTTGGTTGGCTGCACAGCATAAGAGAAGTTCCAGGATTGTTAGCAGTAGGTGTTATATTGGTTCTCCTCTTTTTGCATGAACAAACTGTTGCTTGTCTGACACTGCTTCTCCTTGGTTTTGCCACTGCTATTACGACCCTTTTGCCTAGTTTTCAAGGACTTTTGTTAACTACTTTATTGGGCTCTATAGGGTTTCATTATTTTGAAACGGTTAATCAGAGTTTGCAATTGCAGTGGCTAAATAAGAAAAAAGCGCCCGTTATTCTAGGTTTATTAATTGCTTTAGGTTCTTTTACTTCCCTCGTAATCTATTCAGTAATAGTTTTTGGTTGGAAGCCTTTGAATTTTTCTTTTACTTTCATTTTTAGCATTGCAGGTATTGTGACTTTTATCATTTCAATTATTGCTTTGTTAGGTTTTAAGCAGTTCGAAGTTCAAAAAAGGTCAAAGCCCCAATTTGTATTGCGAAAAAAATATTGGCTTTATTATGTGCTTGAATTTTTAGCGGGTGCCCGCAGGCAAATCTTTATTGTTTTTGCTGTTTTCATGATGGTGGAAAAATTTGGATTAGAAGTAAATGAGTTGACCGCATTATTCCTGATTAATTTTGTTTTGAATATCTTTTTTGGTCCAGTCATAGGTCTTTTTGTAAAGAATTTCGGTGAAAGAATAGCTTTAATTATAGAGTATTTTGGTTTGATTCTAATTTTTGTGGCATATGCTGGAATTTATCTTTTTGATTTTAGTGTAGCTGTGGCTTGTTGTTTATATGTTTTGGACCATTTGTTTTTTTCAATGGGAATAGCACAGAAAACTTACTTCCAAAAGATTTCAGATGCTGAAGATATAACTCCAACTACGGCAGTGGCTTTCACCATTAATCATATCGCTGCAGTCTTTCTCCCCCTCTTTTTGGGTTACATATGGGTATCAAAACCTGAGGTAGTTTTTTTAGTGGCTGCTGGGTTAGCATTCCTTTCATTAAGTTTTTCCTTTATTGTACCATCAAATCCTAGACCTAATAAGACTACAATTTTTTAAAAGCATTTAGTGAGTTATTTTAGATGACCTGGGGCATCACTTATTGTAAGATCAACTCTCTTTCTACTTTTTGGAGAACAAATGCTGGAAACACAGAGACTTCCAAACAATAGTAACACTTTTATACAAGCAAAAGACTTAATGGTTTTTGATCTGATTGATCGCCATCTAAAACATTATGTTTTTGGAAAACCTTTGGCGGTACAAGAAAGTTTACATTCGCAACTGATCATGTTTGGAATGGGATGTTTTTGGGGAGTGGAAAAATTATTCTGGGATATTGATGGAGTATTAATGACTGCTGTTGGTTACTCAGCTGGTTCATCTGAATTTCCAGACTACAAGACTGTGTGCTGTCAGACAACAGGTCATAGCGAGGTTGTCTTAGTTCATTATAGGCCTGACATAATTTCTTTTGGTGAATTATTGACCATATTTTGGAAGTCTCATGATCCAACACAGGGAATGAGACAAGGAAATGATATAGGGTCACAATACAGAAGCGGAATTTACGTGTTTTCTGAAAAGGATCTATCTACCGCCTTGGAAACTAAAGAACAGTATTCTGGTAAACTGAAGGCAGCAAGATTTGGCTCTATAACAACAGAAATATTACCTGCTACCAAGTTCTATTATGCTGAAGAATATCATCAGCAGTATTTGGCAAAGAATCCTAAGGGTTATTGTGCTTTGCAAGGTACTGGCGTAAATTTTTGATACAAAGAGATGATTGAAAAAGGCTATAATAGTTCTTCAATTAAGAGGTATATTATTTGACTACTTACGTTTTGACCGGATTGGTTGACAGTGAGGACTCTGCCCGAGAAATCTGTTCATTAATTGAGAACATTTACCCATGCCCTTTAGGAACAGGGTTTTTTGAACTCGATGAGAGAAACTCTACTTGGGAGATAGAGGCATACTTTCAAAAAAAGCCTAAATTGGGCGATATAGCCTTGTTAGAGGGTATTTATAATACTGAGTTAAGGATCTCTGCTGTGGAAAAGGTTGATTGGGTCTCTGAAGTTCAGAGAAATTTAACCCCGATAGCTATAGGTGGTATTTATATACATGGGGTGCATCACAGGGATAAACTCGATATTAATAAGAAAAATATAGAAATTCAGGCAGCGATGGCCTTTGGTACAGGGCATCATGCAACTACACGGTCTTGCATTTATTTATATATGCACCTCTTAAGAAAAAGATGGGCATTTAAAAATGTGCTTGATATCGGGTCCGGTACTGGGATTCTTTCAATGGTAGCTGCCAGAGCTAAGAAGACAGTTGTTACTGCAATTGATAATGATTTCATAGCTGTTGAAACTAGCCGGGCCAATTTTTCTAAGAATAAGCTTTCTATAGGGAATTTGGTTTTGAGATCGAATGAATTAAGAAATCCTCTAATTTTGTCAAAAGGAAAATTTGATTTAATTTTTGCAAATATTCTGTTCTTACCACTAAAAAATATGGTAAAAAGTGTTAGTAGGAATTTAAGGTCTGGTGGTGTGATAATATTGTCGGGTATGTCGCATAAGCAATCAATCCTAGTCGAAAAGGTTTATGCTAATCATAATTTCAGACGAGTTAAGATAGTTAAAGAAGGACCTTGGACATCCTTGGCATTAAGGTATTTCAAAAAAAAAAATGCATTTAACAAATAGTATAGCAGTCGATGATTATTCTATTCTTTATACTTTCTTTTTATTATGTTAACTATATGACAAAACAGGCGGTTATCGAGGCAGAATGAGGATCATTGGAATTGATCCCGGCTTAAGGAAGACTGGGTGGGGAATAATTGAGGCAAATGGTGATGATATTTGCCAAATAGCGAATGGGATTTGTGAAACCAAAGCCTCAGATGATCTTGCCTTTAGATTAAAGACAATTTTCGAAAAGTTGACTAAAGTAGTTGACCTGCATTACCCTGACCAGGCTGCTGTGGAGAACACTTTTGTAAATAAAGATGCAGCAAATACTTTGAAGTTGGGTCAGGCCAGGGGAATATGTATGGTTGTACCCGCACTTGCTGGTTTGACGGTTAAAGAATATGCTCCTAATGCAATAAAGAAAGCGGTGGTAGGGATTGGTCATGCCACAAAAGATCAGATAGAATATATGATAAATTTGCAATTTCCTAATACGAAACTCTATGGAGCTGATGCGACCGATGCCTTAGCTGTGGCTATTTGTCATGCTAGCCATGTCAGATATTCAATGCAGATGCAGAGTAAGTTGATTTCTGTGAGCGAAGCAAATGATAGGTAAGATTACGGGAGTAATTGACCATGTCTCTACAGACCATATTTTGGTTGATGTTTCTGGCATTGGCTATGTTATATTTGTAACAGGCACTACCCTTAATAAACTTCCAGTAGTTGGTCAGAAAATATCCCTATTCACAGAACTAGTCGTGAGAGAAGATTTATTGCAGTTGATAGGCTTTGTTACCCCTATTGAACGCGAATGGTACAAACTATTGACTTCAGTACAAGGGGTGGGATCTAAAGCTGCCCTAGCGTTATTAGGGCATATACCAATAAAAACTCTTTCAAGAGCAATTTTGCTTGAAGATTCGGAAACAATTAAAGCAGCCCAGGGAATTGGTCCAAAGATTGCTAAGAGGCTGGTTCTCGAGCTAAAGGGAAAAGTTCCAAGCATGTTAACATTAGCTGGGAAATCAACCATCATGCCAACCAATGAGCAGGAAATCCTAAAGTCTGAAGGTGTAGGGACCTCGCCTGTATTAAGTGACGATCAAATTGGCCAACCAGAAATAGATGAACTTGGAAATGTAGAGTTGGATGCTATTTCAGGTCTTGCTAATCTAGGATATTCTCAGATCGATGCAGCAAAAGTCGTTGCTGAAATTTTGAATCAATCTAACAGAAGTATTAAGGTTGAAGAGTTAATTAGATTGGCCCTCAAAATCTTGGCAACAAAGGGATAAATATGGTCAATAGCGATCCGTTACTTAAAGACATTCATGAAAGGGAGGAGAAGCTTTCTTCGACCAGGCCCAAGAGTTTTGGTGACTTTATTGGGCAAAATGACATTAAACGGAATCTTTCGGTGTTTGCAGAGTCTGCTAAACAACGTGATAGTGCAATGGACCATGTGCTATTTTATGGTCCTCCAGGATTAGGTAAAACGACTTTAGCTCAGATCATTGCTCATGAATTAGGGGTGAATTTTAAAACATCTTCTGGACCAGTATTAACTAAATCCGGAGATCTTGCTGCTTTGTTGACTAACCTTGAACCTAGGGATGTTTTGTTTATTGATGAAATTCATCGACTTAACCCAATGGTTGAAGAAATTCTTTATCCTGCTTTAGAAGATTTTGCACTGGACTTGATGATTGGAGAAGGCCCTGCAGCTAGATCTGTGAGAATTAACCTGCAACCATTCACCCTGATAGGTGCTACTACGAGATTAGGGCTTTTAACTACACCTCTGAGGGATAGATTCGGTATACCTACCAGATTACAATTTTACCAGGTAGATGAATTGATGCTAATCATAAGGCGGCTAGCAGGTTTATTAGAATGTAAGATCACAGAAACGGGAGCCTTAGAGATTGCAAAACGTGCCAGAGGTACTCCTAGAATAGCTGGCCGATTATTGAGACGAGTGGTCGATTTTGCTATTGTTGAAGGAAATGGAGAAGTTACTCGAGATATCGCAGATTTAGCACTGAGCAGGTTAGGAGTAGATCCCTTAGGGTTAGATGCTGCTGATCGAAGGTATTTGTTGTTCCTAGGCGAGCATTACAATGGTGGGCCTGTAGGAGTGGAAACTATAGCAGCCGCACTTTCAGAGCCAAGAGATGCTATAGAAGAGGTTATTGAACCATTCTTAATCCAAGAAGGTCTATTGCAGAGGACACCTCGTGGTAGAGCTTTAGGTCCAGCTGCTTGGTCTCATCTCGGGATAGAAAATCCCAAGTTTACTGAGGTGAGTAAGGAAGATCTTTTTTCAAAATAAAATCTCGGATTATAATCGTGGTATAATCCATTCGGGATGGGGGAGATATGAATACCTTTAATTATAGGGTTTATTATGAAGATACTGATGCGGCTGGTATCGTTTATTATGCAAATTATCTAAAGTTTATTGAGAGAGCTAGGACCGAGTCTTTAAGAAATTTGGGTGTTTCGCAGAGTTTTATTCAAAAAAAATATGGGTTAGTTTTTGTGGTAAAGAAAATTATTGCTGAATATTGTATGCCCGCAAAGCTAGATGACTTGTTAAAGATAAGCACAGTTTCATGTAAGATAGGAAAGGTTAGCTTTCAAGTTGAACAGGAAATATTTGTAGAGGAAAAAATGATTTTTAAGGCGGAAGTCAAACTAGGAGCGATTGACCCTCAAGGTAGACTAAAGCAAATACCTGTTAGTATTAAGGATAAAATAGGCCATTTAGGCAAATAAGTGTATTAAAATCTCCAATTAAATGTATACTCTCAAAAAATAAAAAAATTATATTGAGGTAAGAGCATGGTTTCGGAGGATGCATCAACAGTCCAGCAATTGGATTTTTCTTTAATGGCACTATTTATTAGGGCTACATTAACTGTTAAGCTCGTGATGCTGATATTATTATTATCTTCTGTCTGGTCATGGTCCATTATAATTCAAAAATTCTTTGATTACTCTAAGGCTAAAAGAGAAACAAAGTATTTTCAGGATGCTTTTTGGTCTGGTGAGCCACTTGAAGAATTGTCTGAACGTTTAGGTCTTGAACCTAAAGGTGATAGCGAGAGGGTTTTTGTGGCAGGTATGACCGAATGGAGAAGATCGTATAGACCTGATGGAGAGCTAATTACTGGAGCACATGCTAGGATTGATAGATCAATGAACGTTGCATTAACGAGGGCCAGCGATAAATTAAATTCAGGACTTTATTTTCTGGCTACTGTGGGTTCAACGGCACCCTTTGTTGGTTTATTCGGAACTGTTTGGGGTATAAAGAATGCTTTCGAAGAAATCGCCCTTCAACAAAGTACAAACTTAGCTGTTGTAGCTCCAGGGATTGCTGAGGCACTGTTGGCAACGGCATTGGGTTTGTTAGCTGCAATACCGGCAGTTATATTTTATAATAAGTTGTCGGGAGACTCTGATAGGATTATTGCGGAGCAAGAGAGTTTTGCAGACGAATTTCTACTGATATTATCTCGCCAGTTAGAAAGTAATGGCCGTAGGGACTGATTATGGCTGGAGGCGCTATACAAAAAAATGTCCAAAGAACGAGGGGTAGAAGATCCTCCAAAAGAAATGGGCATCAATTAATGTCAGAGATCAATGTTACTCCTTTTGTAGATGTAATGTTGGTACTTTTAATAATATTCATGGTCGCAGCGCCTTTATTGACGGTGGGGGTAGAAATAAAATTACCTAAGACAGCTGCTAAATCATTACCATCAGAGAAAGAGCAGCCCTTAACGTTAAACTTAACTAGGGAGAAAGAATTAATACTTCAGGAAAGTGAAATAAAATTTTCTGAATTAATTCCAAAACTCAAACAAATTGCAAAAGAACGGACAGATGACCGGATTTTTCTCAGAGCTGATGGCGAGAATGATTATTCTATTGTCATGCAGATTATGGGAGCTTTGAATAAAGCAGGATTCAATAATATCTCATTGGTTACAGAAAGTGGCGGACCTTCATTAGATTAGGGAGAGAATAATCGCTATGAAAAGTGGGTTAGTCATATCGGGATCTGCGCATAGCCTATTGCTTATTATAATTTTTGCTAAAGGGATATTTTTATTTTCCGACAATCCAAAGTTGTCTGCCAAGAATATGAATGTTTATATCATTTCAGAAGCTGAATTTGATGCTGAAATTTCAATTCCACCTACTGTCAATACTGACCATAAGGTTGATGATCAAAAGTCTTTAGACTCCTCAATAGTAAATTCTCTTGAAGTGCTAACAGATAATGAAATAGATGAAATTAAACAACATGAAGTAGATAATGGATTGAAATCAAAGGCTATGGATACCAAGTCCTTAGATTCTTTGAAGGTTGAAACACCAACCGATGATGAAAAGCAGAACAAATTAGAACCTGACCTGATCTTGGTCGATAATAATATAAAAAAATTGGAAGAAAAAATTATACCAAATACTAATGCCCTAGGAAATGAGGTTAAATCATTACAAAAACCCTCACTGTTAGTACCTATTGCGAGGAACGAAGATAGAATTGATCGAATTGCTTCAGATAATAAGAATGCTGATAGCATCAGTGATACAGATGCCCCTGAGACTACTGATTCAACTGATGAGGCTCTGGATAAAAATAAGGATGCTTTAACTGGATCAGAGAACAAGGCAGCTACAACCGAAATCACTCCAGATGGGGTTAAAGATACACCTATAGTTGTTTCAGGCGCATTAGAAAATGCTGTAATTCCTCCATCCAGGGAAATAGTGAGAAATGATGAAGAAAATCAATCGGATGAAAAAGAAAATGAACAACTTCACATAAATAATCTAGTAGCTGCTCTTAATGAGGATCAGGTGCCAAGTCAAACTCCAAAAAGTATAGAAATATCCACTATGGAGAAACTCAAGCTGAAAAAAAATATAAACCAATTAATTGGAAGGTACTGGAACAAAGGAATCCTTATTGGAGGTTCAGATTTTGAGAACCTCGTGATAAGAATAGAAATACTACTTGACAGCAAGGGAAATATAATAGGTGATGTCCGTCCAATAAAACCAGCCGATCCATCTGGAAGATATCTCATAGCATTTAGGGAAGCAAGTAATGCGATTAAAGCAGTTGGTAGAATACCAATTCCTTCTGAAAAGTATCCGAACGGTTTGAGATTAAAATTAACTTTTGATCCGGCATCAGGAATTGGATTTGATTAATTGATTCAGAATTTTGAGCGTTACATGATAAGAAGGAAACAAAGTATCTCATGATTATTTGTAAACTTTCACCACTAATTATAGCCATATTTTTGTTTGTCTATAAGCCACTTTATTCAGAGCGGGTGGTACCTGAAATAGACATAGAGGTAACTGATGGGGTTGTAGATCCAATACCGGTTGCTATGCCAAAGTTTGTGATTCAGAATTATTCCAGTTCATTAGTTGCAAGAGAAATTGGACAAATTATTAGGAATAATTTAATTCAAACTGCTCTCTTTCGTATTATCCCTGATGATGCTTATATCTCCAATTTAACAAGTATTGATGCGCCAGTTCGCTTTGCAGATTGGCGAGCAATAAATTCCGACTTATTGATTGCGGGCGATGTAGAAGTAAATGGAAATATGACTACCGTAAAATTTAGACTTTGGGATGTTGTTGGGCAGAATGAAATTTTTAAAGGCGTTCAATTTACAGGTCCCACCAGTAGTCTAAGAAGAATAGCTCATAAAGTATCTGACTTGATTTACTCAGGTATCACTGGTGAAGGACCTTACTTTGATACCAGAATTGCTTTTATCTCAGAGAGGGGAGCAAAAAATGATCGGACGAAGAAGCTTGCTGTAATGGATCAAGATGGGGCTAATTTAACTTTCTTAACTGATGCCAAGTCCATAGTGTTAGCACCAAGATTTTCTCCAGATGCAAAGAAAATATTGTATACTAGTTATGAAACGGGTAGGCCAAGAGTTTATCTATTAAATCTGATCAGCAAAAAGGTACGAACTTTTCCTGATCTGCCTGGGATGACCTTTGCTCCAAGGTTTTCTCCAGACGGAGACAGTGTAATATTATCGATAACTGATAAAGGTAATACAGATATCTATATTGTAGATCTTGAGAGAAATACTAAGCAGAGGCTTACAAAAAACATAGCCATTGATACTGCTCCAAGTTTTTCTCCTGATGGCAAATCTGTGGTTTTTGAAAGTGACAGAGGGGGGAGTCAGCAGATTTATGTTATGCCTTCAAAAGGAGGAAAAGTTAGGAGAATTAGTTTTGGTGAGGGTAGATATGGAACACCAGTTTGGTCTCCTAGAGGTGACATGGTAGCCTTCACAAAAATGCATCAGGGTAATTTTCATATTGGAGTTATGAGACAGGATGGCTCCCAAGAAAGGTTGCTAACTAAGGCATTTATCGATGAAGGCCCCACCTGGTCCCCTAACGGGAGAGTCCTTATGTTTTTCAGAGAAACAGCTGGAGCTAACGGTGCTCCCGCCCTATATACGGTGGAAGTTACAGGAAGGAATTTAAAAAAAATTGAGCTAAGCTCCTTTGCTTCTGATCCTTCTTGGTCTCCATTATTAGATTAAATTATTAGGCGGTATAATTTTAATGGAATGTATGCTACAGAACGTAACTTAAAAAGAGGTGAAAAGATGAATAAATTTAAGGTTATAATAATTCTTGTAATGTTATCTACTATAACTGGTTGCTCTGAGACCTCAGGATTATTTGGTAAACCAGGTGAAGGCAATGATCCATTTGCAGAGATTTCTAAAAGTTCTCTTGATTATTTCTCGTCAAATGTTGGGGACACTACTTTATTCAAAGTTAATCAAAGTGTAATTGAACCAGAATATCGTACTTTATTGGATTCTCAAGCTAAGTGGATAAAGGAAAATTCCATCGCTTCTGTGTCTATTGAAGGCCATGCTGACGAACAAGGGACAAGAGAATATAATTTGGCATTAGGTGCACGGCGAGCAACAGCCGTAAGGAATTACCTGGTGAGTAAAGGAATTTCTGAGTCTGTCTTAAGTGTTGTCACTTATGGAAAAGAGCGACCGCTCAGAATTTGCTCAGAAGAGTCATGCTGGTCAAAAAACAGAAGAGCGATTACCGTTATAAAAGGTATTTCTTCCTGAGAAATGATAAAATGAAAACTTGTTTTTCAACTATTTGCATATTTTACATTTTCTGTTCAGGAGTCCTTGCCCAGGATGGAAATTTCTTGAGGGAAAAGAAAATTAGAACGCTTTTGCTAGAATTAAGTACAAAAGTACAGGACCTGGAGTCCACATTCTTAGTACCTGATAACATGCATATTGAGAATGGTGATGCCTCTTATGCTCTTGTGGAGCTGGAAAAAATCCAGGTTCTTATCAAAAAGCTAGAGGGTAGGATTGAAAATATGGAATACCAGATGAGTTTGAAATTAAGAGCCATAAATAAATTGAATCAAGAGTTGTCAAGTATTATTGGGGAGGAAGGAAGCATTATTGGTTTAGGTGTGAAAGAGAAGAAAGTGGTAGTTGACCAGGAAAATAATGATAGTCTGTCAGGGAAAGTATTGTTTGACGAAGATGAAAGTTTTTCAGAACTGGATGCTATACAACTGGGTAAAACATTGTTGGAAAATGGTGAAATTACTGATGCAAGGAATAATTACAAGAATTTTATAGAAAATTATCCAAATAGCTCATACTTACCAGAAGCATTTTTTTTGTTAGCCGAGTCTCAATATAAAATGGCAGAATGGAAAAATGCAGCAAATTCTTATTTGGAAGGATTTAGTCTAAGTCCAAACGGTATCTTTGCGCCACCAGCGTTATTTGGTCTAGCAATAAGTCTTGGAGCACTCAAAGAATTTGAACAAGCATGCCTCACTTTGGAAGAAGTACAATTGAGGTTTCCCAGCCAAGATGTTATTACCGAACAGGAAATCGTGGAGGCAAAGGTACTCTTGAACTGTCATCATTGATAACAAGAAAATTTTTATGACGTGTGATCCTCAGAAAATTGTAGAAATGGAAGAAAAATATTGTAATGAAATGGAAACAATTTCTGCAACCGAAATTGGCTTAGCTGTTTCTGGAGGAGGAGATTCTTTAGCACTTTTATTGATGGCATCAAAATGGGCAAAATCTTTAAATAAGTCTTTGAATGTTGTGACCGTTGATCATCATCTCAGGCTAGGATCTAGAGGTGAAGCTATCCATGTTGGAATTATAGCAAATAAACTAGGACATCCCCATGAAATATTAGACTGGAACTTTGATCACAGAAAGGGAAATTTACAGGCCGAGGCATCATTAGCAAGAAAAAAGTTGATCAGTCAATGGGCTAAAGAAAGGTCCATTAAGACGATTCTTTTAGGTCATACCCTAGATGATCAAGCTGAAAACTTTCTGATGAGAATGGCAAGAGGATCGGGAGTTGATGGGCTGGCTGGTATGAAGAGCATTAAAAGCTTTCATGGAATAAATTGGTATAGACCTCTGTTAAGTTTCTATCGTAAGGATTTGAGAGATTATTTAAGTCATAGAGAGATTAACTGGATCGATGATCCTTCAAATGAAGACATGAAGTATACACGTGTGAAGGCAAGAAGAGTTTTAAGAGAATTACAAGCATTGGGTGTCAACCCCATAGTGCTTGTGGAAACTTCAAAGCGTATGGAGAAGGCTGCAAAGGTGTTAAACGATGTTGCAGTTCAGGCAGGAAAAAAATATCTGAAGTTAAGGGAGTGGGGAGATATTGAGGTTGATAGAAAGTTGTTCAAACTCACTAGAGATGAGACATATCTACGCTTACTCGCGCATTTAATCAAATTTATATCTGGTAGTATTTATAGGCCAAGGTATCAGGAATTGATAAGATTTGCTTCAGCATTAACTGGTTCCTCTTTCAAAGCTAGAACTATTGGTGGTGTTATAGCTCGTTCATTGAGTAAGGATATATTAGTTCTGAGGAGAGAACCAAGCGTTCCAGGTTTTATAACTGAAATACCTTCAAAACAATTCATTTGGGATGGTCGTTGGGAGATAATGGTCGGGGCTCATCGGTTAGGTAATTTGGAGAAAATTGGACCATTAGGTGAGGTTGGACTAACTCAAATCCAAAAAAAAGCTTCTACTTTACTACCGAAAGAAAGTCTTAAAAGTGTACCAACTCTGTTTTATAAAGAAGAAGTTCTTGCTTCCCCTATTCTCAATTTTGGCAAAGGATTGACTTGTAGGTTGGCTTACACAAAATGTGATCTAATTAATAGTTTGGCCACAGATTGAATTTGCTTAGGAGAGTAATTATCTATACAATTCACGGAGAATAGTCAAACTAGAGGTCATTAAGTTGGGAAACACTAGGAATATCGCATTTTGGATTGTTCTATTTTTATTAATAGTAGCACTGTTTAATGTTTTTAGTTCAGGTAAAAACTTGTCTTCTACAAAGGAGGTATCATTCTCTGAGTTCATGAAAGAGGTGGAAAAAGGCAGTGTTTCCTTTGTCCGACTTGACGGCGAAAAAATAACAGTCAAGGAGACCAATGGTAATACTTATCAAGTTATTCAACCTGCGGGAGTATCCATAGTGGGCCAACTGCAGGCTTCAGGGGTAGAAATTCAAGCAGTTAAGCAGGAGAAATCAGGACTGATTTCATCGTTGAGTCTATGGCTCCCTTTCATTTTAATTATAGGAATTTGGATTTTCCTAATGAATAGAATGCAAGGAGGGGGACGTGGTGGAGCCATGGGATTTGGAAAATCAAAAGCCAAATTACTGACTGAGAAACATGGTAAAGTAACGTTCAATGATGTTGCAGGTATTGATGAGGCAAAGGATGAGCTTGAGGAAATTGTTGAATTTCTTAAGGATCCTCAGAAATTTGGTAGACTGGGGGGAAAGATACCCAAGGGTGCTCTTTTGGTTGGCCCTCCTGGCACTGGTAAGACTCTGTTGGCGAGAGCAATAGCTGGTGAAGCTGGTGTACCGTTTTTTACAATATCAGGATCAGATTTCGTGGAAATGTTTGTTGGTGTTGGAGCTAGTAGAGTCAGGGACATGTTTGATCAAGCAAAAAAGAATGCGCCTTGTATCGTTTTCATAGATGAGATCGACGCTGTAGGGCGTCATCGGGGTGCTGGATATGGTGGCGGTAATGATGAAAGAGAACAAACTTTGAACCAATTGCTTGTGGAAATGGATGGTTTTGAAACTAACGAAGGAGTTATTCTCATAGCGGCCACTAATAGACCTGATGTTCTTGATCCAGCTTTGCTTCGGCCCGGAAGGTTTGATAGGCAGGTTCAAGTGCCCAATCCAGATATAACAGGGAGGCAGAAGATACTGCATGTGCATGCTAAGAAGACAGTACTTGGCCCGGACGTGGACTTAAGGATCATCGCTAGGGGAACTCCGGGTTTTTCTGGAGCTGATCTTGCTAACCTTGTAAACGAAGCAGCATTAATGGCTGCGAGAATTGGTAAAAGATTTATAGCTATGGAAGATTTTGAAAATGCTAAAGATAAGGTTATGATGGGCGCAGAACGTAGATCCATGGTTATGACTGAGGACGAAAAGAAGCTAACAGCATACCATGAGGCTGGGCATGCAGTAGTAGGACTTCATTTACCTCACCATGATCCTATACATAAGGCCACAATTATCCCCAGGGGGAGAGCTCTAGGGTTAGTACTTAGTTTACCAGAAAGAGACCAGCTTTCAGTGACTAAGATGAAGTATAAATCGAAAATAGCTATGGCAATGGGTGGAAAAGTTGCAGAAGAATTAATTTTTGGCCCTGAGAACGTTACGTCTGGGGCTTCCTCTGACATTCAGCAAATAACCAAAATTGCTAGAGCCATGGTAACTCAATTTGGCATGTCAGATGAATTAGGTAATATAGATTTCATTAATGAGCAACAACCATTTTTGGGTCCGGCATCGAATAATATACAGGCTGGCCCGAAAACCCAAGAGAAGATAGATTTTGAGATCAGGAAAATAGTAGATGAAGGTTATGAGACAGCCAAAAAAATTCTGACTAAAAATAAGAAAAAATTAGATAATTTGGCTTTAGGCCTTTTGGAATATGAAACACTGACCGGGGATGAAATTACCAAGGTCATGAAAGGAGAAAATCTGAATAGGGAAGACGGGTTAGATGACTTAGATGGTGATGATCAGGGCTCTAGTCTCGCTGCAGTTCCCAAGTCAGGTGGTGACAAGCCTAATAATAAGAGAGGGGGCGGGCTCAAGCCTCAGCCACAGAATTAATGGTCTTCTAAAGATACTTGATCTTTTTTAAAACTAATCAACTAGGTTCCCCCATAAGTCGTATTCATTAGACTCATCGACTTTGACCTTCACTATTTGACCTTGTTTAAGATTTGAGAAATTCTGATCAATGAATAAATTCCCATCAATCTCAGGAGCATCTGCCACCGTTCTACAAACGGCTCCTTCGGTATCTACCTTGTCAACTATCACTTCTTGTGTCGTTCCTAATTTAGCTTCGAGTTTCGCTTTAGAAATTTGTTGAGCCTTAATCATAAATCTATTCCATCTGTCTTGTTTAGTTTTTTCATCGACATGACCTGGAAGGTTGTTTGCTTTGGCTCCTTCAACATTCTCATATTTAAAACATCCCACTCTATCTAATTTGACTTCTTCCATCCAATCGAGTAGATGTTGGAACTCGACCTCAGTTTCCCCAGGGTATCCAACTATGAACGTTGAACGAATAGTAATACCTGGTTCTTCCCTTCTCCATGATTCTATAAGTTTTGTACCATTATTATTGTGTGCAGGCCGTTTCATTCGCTTTAATACATCGGGATGGCTATGTTGAAAAGGAATGTCTAGGTAAGGCAAAATCTTCTTGCTTACCATTAAGGGAATAATTTTTGATACGTGTGGATAAGGATAAAGGTAGTGCAAACGGATCCAAACGCCTAACCTTCCCAAGGCATCACAAAGATTAAAAATATTGGATTGTTTTTCAAGTGGATGATTAGACTTTAAATCTAATCCATATGCTGAAGTATCTTGCGAAATAACAAGCAATTCCTTTGTTCCAGCTGTTACCAGATTTTCTGCTTCTATCAAAACTTCGTCTATCCGCCGAGATTTTAGGTTACCTCTTAGGTCAGGAATGATGCAAAATTGGCACTTGTGGTTGCATCCCTCGGATATCTTCAAGTAACTATAATGCTTGGGAGTAAGTTTTATTCCTATAGGAGAAAGAAAGTTTCTCAAATGTTTTGTACTTATAGGAAATTGTTTTTGAACCACACGTAATACTTGGTTAGGTTCATTAGGTCCTGTAATGGCAAGAACTTTTGGGCATGCCTTGAAAATTGTTTTTCTATCTACTCCCAAGCAACCAGTCACGATTACTTTGCCATTTTTCTTTAATGCTTCACTTATCGTATTCAAACTTTCTTTCTTTGCAGAGTCGATGAAGCCGCAGGTATTAACAATTACTAAGTCTGCATTATTATGATCTTTTTTTATTTCGTAGCCATGATTTTTCAGCGAAGTTAGTATTCTCTCGCTGTCAACAAGAGCTTTAGGGCAACCAAGGCTAATTAGTCCTATTTCAGGTTTTAGTGTCATTCAAAAGCTGCTATCTTAGATTAAAATATGGTATTAATAGTAACCATTTACCGTAGATTAAATAAAGTCATAAAGGTTTTTATCTAGTTTAGATAAAAGGTTTTTCTTCGATTTGAATTGTATGTTTCTTATTATTGATAATTGTATACATAGTTTGTTCTGACTCAATAGAGCGGGTCTTAATCATACCTAGCGCTACAACTTTTTGAAAATCAGGTGAGTAGGCAGCTGATGTGATTTGCCCAACTTTCCCATTTTTCATATCATAAATTTCCCAAGGATCTTCACAGTATATTCTTTCCTTATGGTCAATACTTAACGATTTGATGATCTTACTAGGTGATCGTACCTTGTCAGAATTTAGTGTTTGAGCCCCAATGCAGTGATTTGCTACCACTTTTGGTAGGAACTTTCCAAACCCGCATTCAAAGGGGGTGTTAGCAAGGGTCATGTCATTTCCATATGATAACAAACCACCTTCAATTCTTTCTATAAGATTAGGACATCCCGCCCTGACATTTAAATCATAGCCTGCCTCAAAAAGTTTGTCCCACAAGGTTTCTGCTAATTCTGGTCCATTTACATAAATTTCATAACCGCCCTGCTTTGACCAACCTGAACGAGAAATTATAAAACTAGAACCTAAAAATTGAAATTCAGCTACTTCAAAGAACTTCATTTTGTCAATTTCACTTCCAAATAACCTTTTCATAAGAGTTTTTGACTTGGGTCCTTGAATGGCCAGAGGTGAAACATCAGGTTCAAAAAGGGACACGTTTAACTGGAGACCAGTGGCGATCCCCATGATCCAAAGTAAGGCATCACTATCGGCAATTGATACCCAGTATCTATCTTCTGCTAGCATGATAATTATGGGGTCATTAATCATTCTCCCATTTGAACTTACCAATGGTGCGTAAAAGCATTTTTTCATAGTTAGTGAAGCAAGATCCCTAGGCGTGATTTTTTGGATTAGTTTCTTTGCATCTTGACCACTGATTTCAACTTGTCGCTCACACGAAACATCCCAAATTTGAACTTCTTTCTTAAGGTGGTGATAATCCTCTTCAACACTACTGAAAACGGTAGGTAATAGCATGTGATTATATACAGTAAAGCTTTTGACTCCAGCATTCATTACCTTTTGCGTGAAATGTGTTTTCCTAATTCGATGGGATAATGACAGAAAATGGTGAGACATTTCTTAACCTTTATTTGTGTGTGAATAGGGGTCAATTTTCTATTGAGGCTGTAGCTTTAATATATTCTATTAACGCATTTATATCTGCACTCTTTTTAATACCTTTAAAATTCATTTTTGTGCCAGCAAGATACTTTTTTGGGTTTTCTATGAAACTAGAGAGAGTTTCCGAATCCCAAATGAGGCCATTATTTCCTGCATTTATGATATTTTTTGAGTATTTTTTATAATCTTTTAGGCTACCGGCTATTCTTCCATAAATATTATTGAGATGCGGACCTGTTCCATGTTTTGCTTTAGCTCCAATTTTATGACAGGCTTTACATTTTTTGAACACTTTTTCGCCGTCTTTGACTAATTGCAGATTTAGATTGGCTGTTTCTTCTTGGATTTCCCCTTTAGGGACTGATTGCTCCGTTTCAATTTCAGTTTTTGGGGTGACGTTGAGTACTACAGCTCTTTTTGTAATTTTAACGTCTTGTTTACAGTTTTGCATGCACCTTTTTACAAACTGCTTGTTTTCTAGAGTATTTCTATTGTCATGAAAGAAGTTGGTTTCATTGGGTAAGGAAATTGAAGAAAAGTTTTTGTTAGAAAGTTCGAAATCTTCTTCTACTAAATCATTTAAGTATAATATATAGGCAGTAATTGAGTAAACATCATCGTCTGTAAGCGATTGGGCATTGCCAAAAGGCATGGCCCGATGCACGTAATCCCACACAGTTGACAGATAAGGCCAGTATGACCCTATAGTTTTTACGGGATCCTCACTATCTAATGTATCAAAACCACCTGCCAGTTCTGGCCAGCGATCGATACCTTCACCAAAATCGCCATGGCAACTTGCACAATTCTCTGTATAGGTTTCTTCCCCTGACAATACCGAACCTGAGCCAACTGGTAACCCTGATCCATCTGGACGGATATCAATATCCCATGCTTTTAATTCATTTTCAGTTGCCACTCTTCCCAAGCCTAGGGTCTCAGACTGGCAAGTATGAGCAAATAATATTAGAGAAAATTGGATCAGAGTTAAGTTAATATACTTCAACATTTTCTGTTATACCATTTCTGTCAACTGCCCAGGTTTGAATGCCATTATTGTGATAGATAGAATTTTTTCCACGGATAGATCTCAGTTGATCTTTTGTTGGCTGAACATATCCTGTGTCATCTTGTGCTCGACTCTGCAAAAGTAACTGTTGGCCATTCCAATCAAATTCATAGTAGAAGCGGTGCATGGACTTTGAATCAGCCGGGCCGTTAATTCTTGCTTCATTCCAACTTATTCCACCATCAATACTAACGTCAACGCGTGATATCTTTCCTCGTCCAGACCAGGCAACCCCTGTTAATACCATAAGACCTGGCCCATGCAGCACTGGAGCTTGAGGACTTGGGTCCGTAATAACTGACTTTGCATCCATTTCCCAAGTAAATCTTCTAGCATTTCCGTCTTCAAACAAATCTGTATATTTAGAGGTTTCTTCTCTGTGGTGCCATGGCTTATCTCCAACTTCAATTCTACGAATCCACTTGATCCACATATTTCCTTCCCAGCCTGGAACGACTAATCTTACGGGGTAACCTTGTTCTGGTCTCAGAGACTCACCATTCATTTTAAATGCTATCAAACAATCGTCCATGGCTTTTTCTATGGGGATAGAACGTGTCATTGCCGAAGAATCAGCTCCTTCAGTCAAAATCCATTTGGCTGATTGCTTTAGGCCTACCTCTCTTAAAATATCCTTTAGCTTAATTCCAGTGTACAGCACGTTGTGGATCATTCCATGTGTAAATTGACATCCATTTAGCTGTGCTCCCCGCCACTCCATGCCAGAATTGGCTGCGCATTCGAGAAAATAAAGCCGGTTTGTTCGAGGGAATCGCATTAAATCTGATAAATTGAATACTGTATTCTGATCGACTAAACCATTTATCATTAGACGGTATTTATCTGGATTTACTATTGCAACCCCGCCATGATGCCTTTCAAAACAGAGGCCATTTGGCGTTATTGTTCCATCTAATGCATGTAGTGGAGTAAAATTTACTGAACTTGTTGGATCAGCTGTTAGCCATGGAACATTTCTTCTAACCACATGCTTTTCAAAGTCACTGGGTTTACCATAAGGGCTAGCATCAACTCCGTCCCCAAGTTCTCTTGCCCAAGGTTGCAACTCTGTAATAGCAGGGTCGTCATGTCCTGTTGCTTTAGCAGAATTTCCTACAAAAACCGTACTTCCGGCTGCTAACGATCCTATGACAAAATTTCTTCTCGCACTAGCAAATTTTTTTGACATTCTGGATACCTTATCTCAACAAATATTTTTTCGACTAAGTAGTGATCACTTTTACCGAATTGTTGGGATCTAATTCAATAAGTTTTTTTCTTTTTATGTATCTTTCGACAATTTCCCAAATTGGTGGCCCCTCAGTATTTTCATTAACTGATGCCCATCCACCGACTTTATATTTTTTTCCAGGTTCAAGTTTTTTTCCAGTTTTTAGAATAGTCATTTCTGAAATTCTTTTCCCTTGAGGATTGTTTATTTCGATCCTATAACCCATTCCTCCTACTCGCACCATATCACCACCTTGTTGATAGTATGGGTCTGGATTGAAGAGGTTATCTGCAACATCTTCGAGAATTATTTTTAATGTTTCACCAGTCATTTCAGTGAGATACACTTCAGGATAACTCATTGCAGTAGCATTAAAAATATCCTCTCTTGTTATTCTGCTACCTGCAGGTAAGGTAGGTCCCCATCTAAACCCAGGGGATAAGGCTATGTCTGCTCCC
The DNA here is from genome assembly GCA_014239455.1 of Paracoccaceae bacterium. Taxonomy (GTDB): domain Bacteria; phylum Pseudomonadota; class Alphaproteobacteria; order Rhodobacterales; family Rhodobacteraceae; genus CACIIZ01. The sequence continues at coordinate 33,982 of JAAZYV010000001.1, forward strand.
CTTTCTTCTATTATGGCCTGACAGATCAAATCATCCCAAGTGCCATTGAAATTCCCTCGGCGATATAATAATGATTTGGTTTCACCTATGGTTTCTTCAAGATCAGTTAGATAAGGTTCTCTTTCCTGATTTATCAGCGCACGCATAGCAGGATCTGGTGAAATTAAATCTGAAAATATGGGAATTAACTTGTGTTTAAAACCTTTCACACCCTTATCCACATCTAGATCTATTCTACTTATGAATTTCCCATTGCTACCTGATGCAACCAATATAGTATTGTTAATGATGGTTGGCGAAGGTAGAGCGTCGTGAGTATGACCGCAAAGGATAATATCAATGCCATTCACTCGTGAGGCTAGCTGTCTGTCAACATCAAAGCCATTGTGAGAAAGTAGAACTACTAGATCAGCTCCCTTTTCAAGAACTTCTGTAACAAGTTCTGAAATGTTCTTCTCTCGAATTCCAAATGAAAGACCAGGAAACATCCAAGATGGGTTTGCTATTGGCATATATGGAAAAGCTTGTCCAATGATTGCTATGAACTTTCCACCTTTTTCGATAAACGCGTATGGCTCAAAGACTCTCTCATCCCATTCTGTGTCGAAAACATTAGCACCAAGGAACGGAAATTTAATGTGGTTTTCAACTAAATCCATTACGCGTTCAATGCCAAGTGTAAATTCCCAGTGGCTTGTCATGGCATCTGTTCCAAGCATGTTAAATGCTTTGACCATATCCATCCCGTTTGTCTTTAGAGCAGTGTAACTTCCTTGCCATGTATCTCCTCCATCTAAAAGAATGGCATCAGGCCTGTCAGCTCTTATGGCATTGATCACCGTTGCTACCCGATCCAAGCCACCCATTTTCCCGTAGGATTTAGCTAGAGAATTAAAGCCTTCTGAGGACAGTGAATAAGCATCGGGGGTGCCAGACTCAATATTGAAATGTTTGAGGAACTTTCTACCGGTAATATGTGGCGGGAGTCCTTTGACATTGCCAACTCCAATATTTATATCTGGTTCTCGAAAGTAAATCGGTTTTAGCTGACCGTGAACGTCAGTAATATGTATAAGAGTGAGGTTTCCAAAATCATCAAAATCAAGCAAATGTTGCTGGGATAATTTCTGTTGAGCTAGTAGACGAGTTGAATTTTGTAATCCGGATGAACCGAAAATAAAAGAGGTAGCTATTGAAGCTTGTACGAAATGCCTTCGAGAAATCATGAGAAAATTTACTCCTACTAAAGAAAAACCCAACACCAGAAATTTTCCGATATTGGGATTTTAAGCCTTTTTTACTTTAAATAAGGACTCGGTCCTCAATCCTTAGCCTAGTTTCTGACGGAAGGAGCTTCTGAAGAAAGGCCATTTCCTCTCGAAGCTACGTATAACTCTAAGGCTCTAAATTCATCTCCACCGACTTTGTATGGAGTTGCTCTAATGTTTTTCATGCATCCATTAAACCGTGCATGGATTGAATTTAGTTTTGCATTTTTTAGCCTATAGGTAGGGAATCCATTGATTTGGCCTTGGCTAAGATGATCAGCTCTAATCATTATACCATAATTGTCCTCATGGCAGTTCGAACATGCCATATCCAATTGTCCTACCCGGGTGTAAAATAATTCTTTTCCAATCTCCCAAAGAGGCGCTACGGCACCATCAATTTTTACATTCATCGGCATGCCTCTCGATTGAAGGCTGATCACCGCTATTAGAGAGTCCATCGGAGCTGCCCCCCATTTTAATGGCTCAGCACCCATTTGTTCAGTACGGCAATTATTAACGTGATCTTCCAAAGACCAAAGAGCATTTGCAGATTCATTCCACCTTGGCATCACTGTTCTCAACCCCTTGAATTCAGAGGCATCATCATGACATGAGGCACAAGCCTTGTTCTTTGAACCTTCTACCTTGTTCCATAGATCCAAGCCTTTATCTACAAAGATCATACCTGGGTTTTCAAAGTCATCCATCTGTAGTGATTGGGTCTCTTTGATACGAAAAGTCCATCCCGATCTAATTTCATCCAGATTTTCCATATGGCTAGGAGCTTTCACTCTCGAGATCATGGGTTGGCCCTCAACCACTAATTTTGCACTTTCATCAGCTAAGGACACTGTAGAAAATCCTAATATCAGCAACAATGAACCGACAAATATCTTATTGAAAAAACTCATAACAACACCTTATCAAGTTACAGTAATTTTTTTTGCTTTCTCATACACAGATCCATCGTCGTCATACCATGTGAACTTAAATTCCCCACTTTCTGGAACAATTGCGTTAAATTGAAAGTAGGGGTTCACCGAGATTGCCGGGTCCAGCCCTACATCCACAACATTTTCTCCATTGAAGTCACATGTGAAACGGTTAATGATCGATCTTGGTATCTTATTCCCATCGGAGTCTTTTCTAAGGCCAGTTTCCATTTTGTGGCTTATAAGTGTTTTAATGGTTATCATATCCCCGGCGCTAGCTTGCTTAGGAACTTTTATTCTTGGTTTTACGCCTTTAGCCATTATCCTTCTCCCAAAATTCTAAATATTATCCGCCACAGCCGCCAATAGTTACCTTGACTGTTTTAACATCTTTCGTGAAGCTTCCGTCTTCCAACTTTGCAATCGCAACGACTTCTTGAGTTTTTCTCAAACGTATTCTCGTTGAGGTCGTTCTATTACCAGAAAGAGGACCAAAATTGATTGTTGCTACGTTTGGATTTGGATTCCCCAAAGCCAGTAAAAGAATCGATGAAGCTTTTCCTGATTCAACACTAATGGGCACGGTATTGCCATTTTCTGCAATCTCAGGTGTTGTTAGTGTTATTCCACCAGTTCCAATATTTGCTCCACCGGTGAACTTAACTATGGCTTCATCTGTTTCTGATGCTATAGCCTTAAAAGGAATCAGAGTAGTACACGCCAAGCTCCCACCAACTGCCAACAAACCACGTCTATCGATTTTCATTTTTCGACTCTCCTAAACTAGTATATTATTCTTTTAATGTGAGAAGATATGCAACAACGTCCTCGACTTGTTGGGCCTTGAGGATTGTTTTACCCTGAAATTTTTTCAATGTCCTCGTGAAACCACTATCTCTATAGAAAGCTGGCATAATAGTGCCTTCAAACACGTTTTTTGAATTTACGACCATGCCACGTATCTCTGCCTGGGTCCAACGGTCTGCCACACCATCGAGAGCAGGGCCAACTTCCCCATGGAAGGTCTGATCAGACATTTCAGAGTTAACATGACAAGCTAGGCAATTACCTTGCTTCCTATTCATGAAAACCTTTCTTCCGTTCGCAGGATCACCAGGCACTCCGGTTAATGATGCAGTCACGGCACCATATTCATCGGCTATAATCTCTGAAGGGGCTACTTCAGCATGAGCAGTTTGCACGTATAGTAACCCAAAAAGAATTATTATGACATTTTTTACAGAATTGATCATGCTTAGAACCTCGGTTACCTATAAACTTACAACAGTTGCTTCCATCTTACTCTTACGAAGGCAATTCTAGTCAATATTCAGGTTTCTTGCAATGAATTTTTGTAAATGTTCCTCGCCATTGTAGCCTTCCAATAAAACCCAATCAAGAAGCAGGTTTGTCGTTCCTTTTGCAAAGGCACCGGGCATAGTAACTACGGCAGCTTTGGGAGCGGTTAAGTTTTCTGGAACATTTTTAGGTAAAAACATCATTGTTGGAGTAAACATAACGCCCCATTTCTGAACGATGTCTTTTTCTGGTAGAGTTTGACCGTCAAAGTCAGTGACCTCCAGGTCTCCAAAGATATTGATTCTTATAACAAAAAAATCTTCTTGAAGCTTGCTTGCTATTTCAGGCACCGAATACACTTTCTCATGCATTCGCTTGCAGTACCCGCAGCCCTTTTGTTCAAATAAAATGAGCAACCTTTTTTGATTATCGCTGGCTTCCTCTAAATCTTCGCGAAGATCCATGAAGGTAGTAGTTATCCAAGGCTCTTCATAGAGTCCATCTTCTCCAAGTTTTGCACCATGAGCAGTCCAGGCTAAGAAAGAAATTAAAATAGTTAGTTTTAAGAATCGGAACATTTTTTCTTATGGAAGCAAATCTAGAATTTTCTGTGAATTTAACCTATCTGAGAGAAAATGGGAAATGATTCCATTAACCATATGGAAATAATTGACATGTTATTGCTAGCAATCAATGCTGCAAAGATTAATAGAAAGATCCCCATACTTTTTTCCAAATACGCTATGGAAGATCGGTTTTGTTGAACAAGTGACAGAAAAGGTTGAGAAAAAAGAGAAGCTAAAACGAAAGGGAAAGTCATAAAAATTCCATAAGTCACTAGTAATAAAGCACCGTGTAAGAGGCTATCTTTATCAGCAGCGATGAACAAAACAGCGGCGAGGGCGGGACCGACACATGGAGTCCAACCAAACCCAAAAGCTAAACCCATGACATAACTTCCCAAAAACCTAGAAGGGGCTAGATTGCTGGAGATGCGAAACTCCCTGTAGAGGAATGAAAACTTAAGTAAACCAAGGAAATGTATCGCAAAAATAGTTAATATTATGGCAGCTAGAATGCTGAGCTCAGATCTGAATTCTCTGAAAATTTGTCCGATAGTTGAGGCCGCTAGCCCCATCATCATGAATATCGTAACTATCCCGAGGGAAAAAAATACTGTGTTTAATAGGAGTTTTTTTCTAATGGTATTGGAAAAGGCCCCCTCATTCCTGAATTCCTCCATAGTGATTCCTGCAAGATAGCAAAGGTAAAATGGCACTAGCGGTAACACACAGGGGGAAAAAAAGGAGAGTAGTCCTGCTAAGGCTGCACCACCATAGCTAATACTGAAATCCATTGTTCCCTCAGTTTTTTATTTCGCTGGTCTATAGTGGCTGATATATAATATCTTTAAAGGGATAAACAATAGGTCTTCTAATTATGATTTCAAATGTTTCTAGGGCTAGGACTTTATTTTTATCTTTCTTGCTGGCGTTAAGCTTAATAGAGACTATGCGTGCCGAAAGTCCTAACTTAGGTTTATTGATGATTGATGACACGGCTTGCCCTTATTGTGAGCTTTGGGATGAGGAAATTGGTTATATGTACTTTAAAACCCAAGAAGGTAAATTGGCCCCATTGATCAGACATCATTATGGTGAAAAATTACCGCAAAACATAGAATTGCTGTCAGAACCAGTTGTTACCCCGACCTTTATATTGCTGGAAAATAATAAAGAACGTTTTAGGATCGAAGGATATCCAGGAGAGGAGTTTTTCTGGTCTTTTTTATCTGAATATATCATGCAAGCAAAAAAATGAAAAATTAATGAAGAAATTTTCTTTTGCTTAGAAGATTGGTATCTTTCTTGCAAAATCTCCGCAATACTACAGGAGATATCACCGATGAAAACAAGAGAACCCTCAGATTTAATAGTAGAAGTTTTTGCTATCGCAGTTTCAGAATTAGTTGCCCTTGGTCTTTCAAGAGAAGAAGCGGTGTTGGGTTTGTTGAGTCAAGCTGCTGTGCAAGTTAATCCAGGAGCAATGGTGCATGCTGCGGTGTTACACCAAAAGTTTCATTCTGATTTTGTTGACAGTTAGGTTGGACCATTTATTGTGGTGAACTCCAGATTGTTCTAAAAAATTAGACCTGGTGTTCAATTTCATAGAAGCATTTTCCTCGGAAAGGAAGTATCAAAAACCTATGAAATCAGCTATTTCCGCTATAGAAGCCCGTTCGGTTTTTAGAGTATTTATTCGGTTATTATTGTCCATATAACCCATCGCAATTCCGCAAAATAACATTAGGTTTTTTGGTGCACTCACATGTTTCTGCACCAATTGATGAAATACAGCCCAAGATTCTAGTGCACAGGTATCCAAACCATATTCTTTTGCAAGCAGAAAAATGTTTTGTAAATACATTCCTACGTCTGACCATTGAGCCCCCCCCATATTCCTATCAATGAAAACAAACAAACCAACTGGGGCGTCAAATAATTTAAAATTTCTGGCAAATTGCTCCTTACGTTTTTCTTTTTGTTCCCGGCCAATATTAAGAATTGAGTATAGATCCTCTCCGCATTTAAACCGTCTTCCCGTGTAGGGTTCTGCTAATTCTTTTGGATAAACAGGATATTCAGCTGTATGACCTTTAGGAAATAACTTTAGTTCTTGTTCAACTTCCATCAACAAATTTCTTAATGCATTTCCACTTACAGCAAATAAATGCCAAGGTTGTAAATTACCTCCCGACGGAGATCTTGTAGCTTTTTCCAAAATGGTTTTTATTTGTGTTAGGTTCACGCATTTTGACGAAAAAGCTCGACAACTTATTCTTTTTTCAATTGCTTGAGACACTCGCATGAAATTTTGCAACCCGATTAGAGCTAATTTACAACAACAGTTAGTAAACTAAAGATAGCGAAGGTGCAAACCGACTTTTATGAATTCCTAATTAGTAGGCTATTTATTTATTTATTTGAACTGGAGTTCTCTTACATCCCAATAACCATCGGTAGCTTTAAGTCTGATATTTGACTCAATAATTTCAAAGATATCAGAACCTTCATGATCGAAAGCAAAAATATCAGCTCCATTATCGATAAGAGTAAAAATTATTGAAGAATGTTTATTCCATTTTGCAGCCTCGTGAAGTGGAGTTCTCCCCATATCAGCTCCGGCATTAACTTCTCCACCTGCATTTATTATAGATTCAATTACTTTAGGATTTGTATTCCAGCCAGCCGCTCCATGAAGTGGCGTAATTCCATAGGTAGTTTTTGCATTAGCCTCAGCACCTGCATTCAAAAGGAGCATAATTTTCTTTAAAGAACCAAATGGAGCAGCCAAATGTAGAGGAGTTCTATTCATGTCATCTACAGCATTTACCGTAGCTCCAGATTGTATGAGTAATTTGACTACGTCGTCATTTTTGTTGAACTTAGTACTATGTAGAGGAGACCAATCATTCTTATTTTTAGCATTGATATTGGCGCCTGCTCTTATAAGGGTTTCTAAGACTAAGGGGTTTGGATTTCTCATGGCTGCATCGTGAAGGGGGGTGCCCCCCGAAGCATTTCTGGCATCCAAATTAGCTCCAGCCTGAATTAATAATTTGATTACTTTTGGATTTTGATTGTATTGAGCTGCCAAATGGAGTGGTGTTCTTCCCATAGAATCCCTTGTTTGTAGGCTCTTTCCTTTGTTAAGACAGGCAATAATTTTTTCTGACCTCACAGTTTCCCAATAGGGCTTAATTTGAAGGATTGGATTACCTTCTGTCCACTCAGAACAAGGCTCCGATTTGGCTGCCCCGAGAAACAAAGGGTTGAAGAGCAGTAGCGTACTAAGAATCAATTTTTTAAATGTCATTTCTACACTTTCAACACAGTATATCACTGAATGAACGACACAGGAGGTTATTCTTTTAATAGTAAACACGCAATCTATTATAATGATAAAAAGTAGTTGAAAATTTTGTTCAAGTAGATAATGTGACAAATAACCTCGGGGTGCCTCTATACTGGCTGAGATGAAAATTTCAAACCCGTTGAACCTGAACCGGTTAGTGTCGGCGTAGGAAAGGTCTGAAACCTTAGCTTCCGTCCATACTAAGTAATTTTATTGCTAGGGATTTTGTAATGCAAAAAAACAAAATATTACTGTCAATAATTTTTCTATTTGTATTTAATTTTACCGCCCAGGCTTCATCAATTTTGACTGTTTATGCACCCGATTACTTTGCTTCCGAATGGGGTCCAGGGCCCAAGATTAAAAAAGCTTTTGAAAATTTTTGTAGCTGTAAATTACAATTTGTTCCAGGTGACCCCCTGTCACGCCTTGGGTTAGAAGGAAGTAAAACCAAAGCAGATATTCTGATTGGTTTGAACTCTGACGCTACCTTGAAAGCCAGAAATTTACAATTGCTAGCCCCCCACAATATTTTAGATCCGATGCCAGAGCTTCCAATTGATTGGAGCGACAATCTGTTCTTACCTTTCAATTGGAGCTATGTTTCATTTGTCTTTGACAATACTAAAATTGTTGATCCTCCAAAAACATTTGTTGATCTTGCCAATGATCCTCGAGATTATAAAATCATAATACAAGACCCCAGAACTTCACCAGCTGGATTAGCACTAATTTTATGGATTAAGGTAATTTATGGTAATAAGGCTTCCGAGATTTGGTCTAAATTGTCAGAAAAGATTTTGACAGTTACAAAAGGTTGGTCTGAAGCTTATGGAATGTTCGCAGCTGGTGAATCTGAGATGGTACTATCTTTCTCTACATCACCAGCATATCATCAAATCATAGAAGATGATTATACAAAGTCCGCTCTTATCTTGGAGGAAGGCCATTATGTTTATCTCGAACTTGCAGCTAAGGTGAAAGGATCCAAAAACTTTGGTTTAGCCGATGAATTTATGAAATTCATTTTATCACCAGATTTTCAAAGCATAATTCCACTTACAAATTGGTCATACCCAGTCAAGCTTCGGGAAAGCAGCTGGCCGCCAGAGTTTCAAGATTTACCCTATCCCACCAAAGCTTTGTTCTTGAATGAGGATGAAGCCAGTAAACTTATTCCAATCGCGTTAGATGAATGGCTCACCGTAATGTCAAGATAAACACCAATAATATAATTTTTACACTATCGCTTCTATTTCTCACGTTCATGACAATAGGTGCTATGGTCTTTACACTTATGTGGTCTGGGGAAAGACCAGTTTTATTATCTAGTTATGAACTTACTGTTCTTATTTTTACCTTGAAACAAGCCATATTGTCGTCCACTTTAAGTTGCTTTTTGGCAATTCCCATTTCTAGAGCGCTATTCAGAAGAAATTTTTTCTTAAAAGAATATTTAATCAGTTTTTTAGGAATTCCCTTTATTTTACCAGTTATTTCTGCAATTTTTGGTCTCATCTTAGTTTTTGGTAATAACGGTCTCTTGAACTCTTTCTTAGTGCTCCTAGGTCTACCCAAATTAACAATTTATGGACTATCAGGAATTCTTATAGCCCATGTTTTTTTTAATCTACCTTTAGCTTTAAGAATTTTGCTACTTGCCTGGAATGAAATTCCAAACGAGCAATTCAAACTGGCAGCTTCTCTAGATTTTACAAGAGCTGATTTTTTTCGTCATATTGAATTACCAATGTTAAGATCTGCTCTTCCCGGTTTATTACTTTTGATTTTTTTGATTTGTGTCACGAGCTTTTCTATTGCTCTGACTTTGGGTGGTGGCCCAAGTTCAACAACATTGGAGGTTGCAATTTATCAGGCTTTACGCTTTGAGCTAGATTTTTCTAAAGCTGCCTCTTTAGCCTGTTTTCAGTTCATTATATGTGGTTCAATCGCTCTTATTTTGTTAATGACAGGTAAAAGAAGTTCGTCTTTCAAGGCATTGGACTTAACAGTTAAGACCTATAATTCCCCATTTTTTACAAAAGGAATATTCGATTACATGTGGATTCTTCTAATTTGTTGTTTTTTGTTAGTTCCACTCTTGCTATTATTTTACTATGGACTGACTGGTTTGTTCGAACTCCAAACCACTGTTTATTTGGCGGCAATAAATTCATTGATACTCTCAATTTTATCGGGTTTTTTTGGAGTACTTATTGCATTTTCCATTTCTTTATGGGTTGGGACTTCAGTATCTAATGCTTACGGCAAATACGTAGAAATTCTGAGTATCTTTATTTTGGCTTCTTCCCCTATAGTTATGGGAACGGGTGTCTTTCTTATGTTAAAATCAATTATTTCTTTTGAATACCTTACACCATTATTAGTTATCTGCGTAAATGTGACCATGAGCTTACCTTTCATGTTGCGTGCATTAATCCCTGCAGTAAGTATAGTTGAACAAGATCTAGGACGATTGGCTGACAGCTTGAACATCAAGGGAGTTGATAGGATAAGAAACATCATTTTTCCAAGGGTAGCTTCAGCTATAGGACTCTCTTTTGGGATAGGTTCAGCTTTATCGATGGGAGATCTAGGGGTAATAACATTTTTTTCATTTGGTGAATTTCAAACATTGCCTTTGGCGGTATACAGATTGATGCTCTCCTACCGCGTTGAACATGCTATCAGTGCTGCCTTATTGCTTATCATTATCTGCTTCTTCCTTTTTCATTTCTTTAACCTTCTGGGAAAGTATTATGCTTCGCGTTAGAAACTTAAGAGCAGGCTATAACGACTTTGAACTTTGGGCAAATTTTTCCGTCCAAGAGCGTTCCTTAGTAGCCATTCTTGGACCTTCTGGGTCAGGAAAAACAACTTTAATAAATACCATTGCTGGTTTTGCGCCTGTCAATACTGGTGACATAGAATGGAAAGGAGGAAATATCACTGGTTTGTCCCCCGGGGAGAGGCCTATCAGCGTATTGTTTCAGGACCACAATTTATTTCCGCATCTTAATGTAGAAAAAAATATTTCAATAGGATTGAAGGCCAACCTAAAACTGAAGCCTAACGAACAAGAGAAAGTATTCGAAACTATTAGAAAAGTGGGATTAGAGAAATACATCACAAAAAAGCCTTCTGAACTATCAGGAGGGCAAAGAACCCGGATAGCGCTGGCAAGAGTTATGCTTCGATGCAAACCGTTGTTGTTATTGGATGAAGTTTTTTTAGGTTTAGGGCCGGCATTGCGGTTAGAAATGTTAGGCTTGATAATGGATTTTGTACAGGAAGAGAATATGACACTGCTGATGGTCACTCATGACATAAATGATGCCATTAAATTGAATCAGAAAATTATTTTTGTACATGATGGCCAAGTTGTTAGTCCCATGGATATAGCCAAGTTCCTTGGTTCTTCTGATTTTAGGTTCAGAGAATATTTGGGAATTTGATAAAAAGAGTGTCTAATTTTTGTAAAAAAATAACCTTATATTAAATATTTTCATTTCAGTTGAATTTTCAAAAGGTGTTTAGAAAATTCAAAATTTTTAAACTTATTCAGTAAGTCCATACCTAGTAGGGATTTTTTTGGACCTTCAAAATTCTTGGATACAACCAACAATTCTAATGTACCGAGTTGGAGATCATGTACTTTCACATCCTCAATGGTTACCTTTTCTGCAAAAATAGAACCATTTGCCGTCTCAAGCTGCGTCATTTCGGGTTGGACTTTTATATTCTGACCCAGGTAGGCTAGATCTTTTTTAGAAAGTAGAGTGCGTGTTGCTCCCGTATCGACGAGGAATGTTGTTGGTATTTTATTTAATTCTAGGGTCAAATAAAAATGGCCATCAGGGGCTTTTTGAATGATTAGGTTGCCATTAGAGGATGCTTGTGATTCGTATTGCTTATGGAGAATGTTTAAGCGAATATCAGTCCAAATATAGTAACAGGCTACCGCTCCGAAAAATATCAGAAACCAAATTGATAAATTTTGTAGGTTTTTATTCAGGTTGCTTCTATTAGATAGGAGAAATAACGCTAGTAAGATTACTAATATTACCACTAAATATAATAGGCTAGAAAAATTGACATTAGAAAAGTTCATGCGAAATCTTAGGGCATTTTTAGGAACATTAATAGTTGAAGTGAGTTTTATAAGTATGGTTTAGGTTTTAATTAAACGCAGGGGATTCTGGTAATTAGTTTAACGTTAAACTAAATTAAGAGTTTGATTTTAATAGTTCTAGATCTTTTTCAGTTTGTCAGTTAGTACTTGATGATGTATAAGGGATTGTCAAAAGTAGCATATATGGTGGTAAGCAGTTTTGAATAGAGGTCTGGATTTAAATGCAATGCAAGAAGCCAGGGATTTTCTTGTAGGAAAAATAGTGAATACACCTGTGTTGGAACTTTCTAGCACCAAAATTAAGAATTTCATGCCAAATGGCTCTGATGTCAGGATGAAGCTGGAATTATTTCAGCATACTGGATCCTTTAAAAGCAGAGGGGCACTACTAGCTTTAAACAAGCTATCAACAAAACAAAAAGAAATTGGGGTAGTAGCTGTCAGTGCAGGAAACCATGCGCTAGCTGTATCCTGGGCTGCAAATTGTGCTAACGTACATGCAAAAGTTGTAATGCTTGAAAAATCAGATCCCATTCGTATACAGGGGTGTAGGAAGTTTGGAGCTGAGGTAATTTTATGCTCGGACGTAGGAGAAGCTTTTTCTACGATGGAAGGTATTGCCAAGTCAGAAGGGAGGGTCATTTTGCAACCTTTCGATTCTAAAGAAATGATCCTCGGCTCGGCTTCGTGCGGCCTCGAAATCATTGAAGATTTTCCAGAACTTGAAGTGGCAATAGTGCCGGTTGGAGGCGGAGGTTTAATTTCAGGAATTGCGTCAGCGATCAAGCAGTCAAAACCCTCAACAATTATTTATGGGGTAGAACCTGAAGGAGCTGATTCAATGTATAGGAGTTTTAGAAGCCAAAAGGCAGTCAAACTGGAAACAGTAGATACAATTGCTGATAGTCTTGGTTCTCCCATGGCTATGAGTTATTCTTTTGGAGTAGCCCAAAATTTTGTTGATGCTATTGTCCGGGTTAGGGATGAAGAACTTGTTTCAGCAATGAAACTGATGCGGGAAAATTTGAATTTTATGGTTGAGCCTGCTTGCGCAGCTTCTTTAGCTGGGCTTTTAGGACCATTGAAAGAAATGGTTGGGGAGAAGGCCATTTCTATAATAGCATGTGGCTCAAATATTTCTTACGAACGTTATCAAAAGTTGGTTTAGGGCAGTTAGGATTATCGGATTGTTCCGTAAAGCGCAGGATCGCGGTTAGGGAAAAGTCTGTAGCTGGGCATAGTATCACAAAATATTGGAGCCATGTGTGAATTTAGCAAGAAAAAACATTGTGGTCACCGGAGCTGCTAGTGGAATAGGTGAGGCACTGGCTAGGCATTTTGTCAAGTTGAAGGCAAACGTTTTTTTAGCTGACATAGATCAACCGAGATTAAGTCTTGTTGCAGAGACATTGAGTTGCTCCTATTATGTATGTGACGTAGCAAATGAGGAGAATATCCTCACGCTAGTGAATCAGGCAAATACTGAATTAGGTCAAATAGACCTATTTTGTTCTAATGCCGGAATCCTTTTTAAAGGTGAAGTGGCCCCTCTAGCATTAGATGACCAATATTGGATGAAATCTTGGTGTGTTAATGTTATGTCACATGTTTATGCAGCACGGTATGTTTTGCCCCAAATGATCCAAAGGCAATCAGGTTATTTCCTTCAGGTAATATCAGCCGCAGCTTTGCTATCACAGATAGGCGCTCCAGCTTATTCTGCTACAAAAAGCGCTGCATTGAGTTTTGCAGAGTCATTAGCAATAAGTCAAGGTCATAACGGGATTAAAGTTTCTGCCGCATGCCCTCAGTACGTGGCAACTCCCATGCTTGGTTTTGAAGACGCCAAACCATTGAGAGATGTTAAGAATTTGATTTCTGCTGATGAAGCAGCACTACGAATTATTGATGGGGTACTCCTAGAAAAGTTCTTAATTCTTACAGATTCTGATTCAATAAAATTCTTTGAGCGAAAATGCAAAGATTACGATCAATGGATAATTGGAATGCAAAGGTTGAAAAATAAAATTGTTCAAGAAACAGGGGAAATTAATTTAGACAAGATGTATAAATTAATTTAGATGATGTCTATCAATATAAAAACTCAGTATTCCTCAGGAATATTCAGAAACCACTTTATTCAAGGCTTAAGATATTATTTTTTAACACACCAATATTTGAAATTTCGATTTCTAAAAAATCCCCTTTTTGTAGAAATCTATGAGGGTCTTGGCTGAGTCCAGAGCCTTCTGGAGACCCAGTGGCGATAATGTCACCCGGCTTTAAAGTTAAAATTGTGGAAATATAAGCAATTATTTCCGCAGACTTAAATATCATTTTTCCAATTTTTGTTTCTTGCACCAATTGACCATTTAGTTTTGTAGTAAGTAGAAACGTCTCTGGTTGAAGTTCTTTTTGATTAACGAGGACACATGGTCCACAGGAGCTAATATACTCAAAATTCTTTCCAGCAAAAATGCTATGCTTTTGCCAATCACGAATGGAACCATCATTCACGATAGTAAATCCAAAAATATGTTTGTGAGCTTCTTCGTGTCTTATGTTTTTGCCGGATTTTCCAATAATGAGACCTAATTCCCCTTCATAATCAAGTGATTGCCCTGCATGTCCTTTCGGAACAATTATGGGGCAATCAGAGCCAACAAAACAATCTAATCCTTTAGAGAAAAGAACCATTTCAGCGTGTTCGCTCACTGAGGAATCCAGCACATATTTTTTGGGATAATTTAAACCAACGCAGATAATTCGACTGCCCGGACAGATAGGAGGTAGCATGTCCACATGCTGAGCCGAGTATCCTTGTTCATTTTTTTCAACACTGCTTCTTAAATCATCAATGGCATTTTTCTCTATTACAGATCTAATAGACTGATACTCCTGTCTAAATCTTTTTGAAACGGGATAAACTTTTCCTTCACGGTATTCGCCAAAGGTATTATCACCATTAATTCTAAAATTGGATAGCCTTAACATTATCTCTAGGTATTCATCATCTCTTTTATGTACAGCGTCTTATAGTACTCAATGTTAATCCATATACTTGTTAGAACTCAATTTAGTTCTTATTCCTTCAATTATCTTATCAATTTTAGTAGTGTCTGATTTTGTCTTTTCAATTAAGGTGGCCAATTTTTCTATTTCATTGGACAAGTCTTGGCTTTGAGTATTTGAGTCCATTAGCCTCAGTTGCGTTTTTCTTATTATGGCGGCAAGCGCTGAGTCCTTTTCCATAAGCTTTAAGAAAATTATCTTAGGTATATAACTGGCGAAGACTTGAGATTTACCAGTTTTTGCTGTGACTGTTCTTTTTGTATTTAAGACAATCGATGATTCACCAAAGATCTCTCTATCACCTATTTCATTTAATTTCAGTCCATCAGGGGTGTAGAGGATAACTGTCCCTTCTTTGATTAAATACACGGCATCTGGATCATCACCAGCTGAATAAATTACTTCATGGGGTTTCCAGTTTATATTCTTTGTAGTTAAGGACATCCACACATCAATACATTATTTTTCATTCTTATTCAAATTTTATGAAATGATTGGGAATAATCAATAACCTACACTGGACAACCACCATTCCTTCCCAGTTTTGGTCTGAATATAATCTGGCCATGCGAAATTGATTGGTGGTTCATAATCGCATAGAGGTCGAATCCATTTGGATCCATGAATACCTCCACCAGTTCTCTTAGTGAATTCATTTTTGGCTTTCTTTAGTTTGTCAGGGGTTGTCAGCATCGCTACAAATGACAAACCTATGGTCTTTGCAGCAGTCATAATCATTGGATCAATTGTTTCCGGAATGCCACCCAGGGCATTCATAACCCAATTTGGATATGAAAAACCCTTGACTGGAGCTAACATTGGTCTTGCTATATATAATCTGGCAGTAGGCACGTGCCAGCACATTTCTGTATAATCGTCTGATGTGAAGTTCAACTGGGAGGGTGGTAGATCTCGGCGAACAATATCCTCAGCCACTTTGGGATCTATAATTTTTTCAGATTCCTCCAAAAAAGGGTTTTTGGTTTTGGATAATCCAAGATTTTTTCTCATATCGTTGGCTATTAGCTTAGCTTTCACCCCCCATACAGGAGCGCCAACTTCTCTTAAAGCATCGAAAACCAATTTTGAAATAGTATGATTGGGGAGACCGGGGCGTGATTTTGAAACCCAATGCTTGCTAAATTTGCAATTAGTCATTTTTGCCGCTGCAGATGCATTGTTATCAAGAAAAGTCATTACTTTCTGAGCCTGATCAATAGTTGGGACCCTAATCATGTATTGCAATTCTGAGATTTGAGGAGCTAAGTTGTCGGCAGTTGCTTGACCGGAAGTTAAAATCATTTCATTCATGGACCAGCTACCGGTATGGGGTAGCATTGAGTCTCTAAGGCTACGAGAGCTCGAATACATTAGAAAAAGGGCATCATTGGTACCAGGTGTCCTTGCCTCTGAATGTGATTGCGGGATTGGTGCATTCTGGTCAACATGTTGGTTTAGCCAGTTCTCCGGCTCAAGGCTTTCAAAGCGATAAATCATTGCAAAGGCTGCACCACAATGTATATTCCATCGGACTGTGTTGCACCATGGTATCATATAGCATGGGTGAAAACTTATCATGGCATCTAAACCATCATAATAACCGTGGGCGGCATGTATTGGTTTAGATCCTCTCAATTTTTCGGCAGGTTCTCCAGTAAAACAAAGCTTGCCTTTAATATTGTGTTTTTCCATTGTTGCCTTTGTAGCCAATAGACCACCAAGTGCACTAATACCAAGGGCTGAGTGAGGGTCAGTGTGCCCACTGGCGTGTTGGGATAAACCCTCTCTAGGTGACTTATATGTTGTGGCTGCTTGGCACTGTCCTGGAACAGCATCATACTCGGCATAGGTTGCTAGATTAGGTCCATTACCATTGTCCCATTCTGCATAAAATGCCGTTGGCATTCCAGCCGAATTTCTTTCTACCTTGAACCCATTTTGCTTCAAGATATCTATATAAAAACTTACTGATTCATATTCTCTCCAGGCAGGTTCAGCTAGATTCCAGATGATTTGATTCCACCTAGACAGGTTTTCAGCATTTTCAGTAATCCACTTAAAAACAGTTTTACTTATTTCACTGGTCATCGGTTCATTTTTGTATACTTTTTTCTATAGGAATTTACCTAACAGATTTATGTAAATCTTTATTTATTTAGAAAGCAAGAAGCTCTTCCTTCCATTTTGAGGGTAGTAGCTCCTATTCGTACTCTTTTAGCTTGATTTTTTAGTTTTTGACTTAGGTTTGCGGCATTTCTTTTCTTGGGACTCGGAAGTGTTACAGCTATGTGGGAGGCCTGTCTCAAAGATAATTCATTAGTTTTCTTGCCAAAGCGTTTTTTTGCAATTGATGACATTCCAAAATAACCTCTCCCAGTTTCAGCAATATTCAAATAAACCTCAAGAATTCTTTTCTTTGGCCACAAGGTTTCAATTAAAAGTGTTATGAATGCTTCCATTCCCTTTCTCAACCAGGATCTATCGCGCCACAAGAAAAGATTTTTTGCAACCTGTTGGCTAATGGTTGAGGCGCCTCTCAGGGAGCCTTTTTTCCTGACTTTAAATATTTCAGAGAGGTCAAATCCATGGTGGGCACAAAAATTTGAATCTTCTGAGGCCACCACTGCCAATAAAATATTGTTTCCTAAATTATCTAAAGGTGTCCACTCTAATTCTACACTATCTCGTAGAGTTCTTTTTTCTGAAATAATTACAGATGTGGTGGGGGGGTTAAACCATCTAAGAAGTATGATAAGTATCAAGAATACCACTATTATAGTGATTAATATCCTTATCATCCATTTGACTGCATTCACCAGCCTGGGTTCCTTTTTGAAGGAAAGGGTCTTACTCATCAATCTGAGACCTTGGGTTGTTTGGATTTTTTTTTAGTATGTCATTATTTAGCAAATAAAGATATGTAATTCCAAATAGTTGGCACAAATTATCCTTTTCACTTTTGTCGTTACAATGTTATAAAGTAGCTAAATAATCATGGAGGGAATGAGGTAATTCTCTTAGGTGATTTAGTTAAATGCGAGGTTTTTATGGAAATAGAATTTCACGGGGTTAGAGGCTCAATCCCGATTCCAGCAGAAAATTTTTTGGAGTATGGGGGTAATACTACTTGCATAGAAATAAGTTCTAAAGACTTTCAGTTGATAATTGATGCAGGCTCAGGATTTAAGAATGTACGAATTAGAGAGGGAAGACCAACCTTTTTGATCTTTTCTCACTTTCACCACGATCACTTACAAGGATTACCTTTTAATGAGGCACTCTTTTCTACGAAACATCAGATCCATGTTGGATCTGGTCTGGTAGGTAAAGAAGGACTCAAGGAGGCCTTGTCGACGGCCTTTACTCCGCCTCTATTCCCGTTGGATTTAATCGGTGGTAATTTTGCGTTTAACATTATGAATTTTGAAACTTTTCAGGCGGCTGCGATCGATTTTTTTTCTATAGCAACATTCCCACTTTCTCATCCTGGAGGAGCGGCGGGTTACAAGATAGCCGTAGGAAATAGGTCAGTAGTTTGTGGTTTAGACCACGAGTATGGATTGGACAAAGAACTCGATGCCCATTTTCATGGAGCATCAGATAATTCCGATTTAGTTATTTGGGATGGTATGTTTACCAATTCAGAACTCAAGAATAAGCAAGGTTGGGGACATAGTACCATCGAACAGGCAATTGCATTTTCATCTACTTGTAATCCAAATTTACTTTTTATCACTCATCATTCTCCTCAAAGAAAAGATCAGGAACTTAACCAATTAACTCAAGATTTGCTGCCAGGTAGAGTGAAATTCGCTAAGGAAAATAAAAAGTTTGAAATTTCATGATAGGACGTAAAACTAAAGGGGCATAAATGGAGAAAATTACCTACAATACAGGGCAATATGTTTTTAAAGCCGGCGATAAATCGGATAAAGTGTTTCTATTAATGGAAGGCGAGGTGGGAATTTTTCTGCCAACTAATGAAACACAACAACCAAACCATAAGATAGAAATAAATGAGATATTTGGGGAAATGGGTGTTATAGAGGGTAAACTTCGTATGGCTGATGCGAGATGTTTGTCTTCAGCAACGATTATGGCAATCTCAAAAGATCAATTTGAAAAAAAAATAGAAAGTTCTGATCCCTTTATAAGAGGATTGATAAGAATCTTGTCTTCTAGGGTCAGAGCATTACAGAAGAATAAGTAAGTTTTTTCCATAATTGAAGATTGAGTCAATGGAGGATAATTTCAGCAAAGGAAATTGTTTCAATTGGAAAAAGACTGGAACAAGGTTATTTGATTTTCTAAATAAAACTTAAAATTACATGAAAAAAAAACTAATAATATACTCTACTACTGATGGGCAGACTTTCTTGATTTGCCAGAGAATCAAGGAAATTTTAAATGAAAAAGCACAAGTTTCACTATTAGCTTTAGATGAATGTTCAGAAAATGATTTAAAAAACTTTGATCAAATAATACTTGGTGCCAGTATCAGATATGGCAAACATAAACCAGCAGTTCACAAGTTTGTGGAACTGAATAGAAAAATCTTGGAAGAAAAAAGAACAGCTTTTTTTACAGTCAATGTAGTAGCTAGAAAACAAAATAAAAACAGTCCTGCAACAAACCCATATTTGAAGAAATTTCTTAATGCTACTTCTTGGAATCCTGATGTTTCAGGGGTATTTTCAGGCAAAATTGATTATCCCAAATATGGGTTTTTCGATAAACATGTTATTCGGTTGATAATGTATATTACAAGAGGACCTACTGACATGAATGGAACTTATGAGTTCACAGACTGGAAAAAAGTCGAGGAATTTGCCAGCGAGTTAAATTAGTTGGTTTAACAGGCGACCTTAGCATTAGAATAGTGTTCTTATTACATAAATTTCATAAAATCGTTTAAACTAGTTTTTTCATTGACGAACAGAATTAGTATGAAACAATCCGTATAAGCAAAGACAATTCGGTTATTTAAATTCAAATTCTCAAAGGAATACTTAAAAGAGGGTATAGAACTGCCCTCTTTTAAGTATTAATTATTAAATTGATCTTTTAATTTTACGAAAGCCTTTTTCAGTCAGGCAGCTTTTTTAGATAAAGATTTTGCAGAGCTCCTAATCGCAATGTGCTTAGGTTGCTCGGCTTCAGGAATATTTTTGTGTAGAGAAATGACTAGCATTCCATTTACCAACTCTGCATCTATAACGTCGATGTTTTCAGCTAGTCGAAATTGTCTGTTGAACGGCCGCTTTGCTATCCCACGATGAATGAAAGAAGTAGGTTCGCGTTCATCCTCCTTTGAGGACGCCGTTACTGTCAATATGCCATCCTTCATCTCAGCACTAATATCTCTTTCTGAGAATCCAGCAAGCGCTAGTGAGATTTTATAATCCGTGTCACTCATTTTCTCTATGTTATAAGCTGGGTAGGATTGGTCCTTAAAATTAGCTATTCGGTCAAATTCATCAAATAAATTATCGAATCCAACAAATGATTTTATTAATGGACTAGTTATAAAAGTCATGATTTTCTCCTTTTGTAAGCAAGATAAGATTCAGTCCTTAAAGCAACTAAACCTAGGTTTGTTTGTAGCCCTATGTAAGCGACCACAGTTTTGATATGGGTGCTATCTAATCAATTTCAAGATTCTTGAAAATATTTAATAATTATTGTTAGTGCTCTTTTCCGAAGAAACACCTCCATCGCAAGAACCACCAGAACTACAAGAGATGGACTCACTCTTTGACTGGTTAGGTACCCCACCAAATGTTTTTTGATTTTTAGTGTCCAAACCAGTGTTGAAGGTCAGGCCATTACTAAAACTCTTTTCTTTTCCCCATACATCTAGTTCACCTATATTAAGGCTCTTAAGTTGTTTTTTTCCCGGGAAAATCAATAAAACCTCTCCTGTCTCCATATCAACCATCGTACCGCGTACCTCATGTGGTTGACCCGATGCCATAGAAATACCAAAAAGTGTTAACATTAAATAATTCATTTGTTTGAACTTGCTTGAGGATTCAATCATTAAATGGTTAGATATCAAAATTATTAGCTTTAAGATAAAACGTCTTATGAGCCAACTTGTTTATCTAGTTTTCAGTTTGGTTAGACAAATACTATATGGAAATGAAAATTTTTAAAAGGTTTGCCATGATTATTTTTTGCATTGGTTTAAATTGCAGAAAGGTTTTTTAAAGGTGGTTTATTCTATACAACTGGCTTTTAGTCATGGAACCCCAAGAAAAGCATTTCTGACGGCTCTTGCTGTTGGGACAATTTTTCTTGTGATAAATCATGGAGATTCAATTCTATTAGGTGATTTTCCCCATCTAGCCAAAATAATTCTTACTTATTTAATGTCTTATTTAGTTGCAACCTGGGTTTCAATCTTGGGGAAAAAAACCAAGTTAACTGAGTCGTAACATGACAAAATGAATTGAGGCAATGGATTTGATGTAGAAGAGTTTATCAACCGAGAGCGAGTAGTAGATCTAAGTTTCTTTAACTTTGAGAATGCCATAACTGCTGCCTATTATGCTAATGAAAAGTTGGAAATACAGAAAACAAATAAGAATTTTGAAAAATTTTTTCCTATACTAGGAAATATCACAAATGCCTATTTCCCAAATGTATTAGAGCAACTAGGAATTCCTGAAGAACAAATTTTACAATTTCGCTCGCAAATTGAGGAGAAGGGATCTGTCTTAATTCCACAGATTAAGATAACGATTGATGGTGAAGAAAGAATGTTCTCCTTACTTTCTGCTAGGACTAAAAATGACCATTTCTCTTTTCTTAACGGGGTGCAGGGTCAATTTGTCGACAGAACTAACGAATGGAATCTTCGGAAAGAAAGAGAAGAGTTGATTGCTCAGAAGGAGCGTGACAGTCATTTAATTAGAGAGAAAAGCCTGCAGCTAGAAAACTTGGCCACTCGGCTAGCAAAATACCTTTCCCCCCAAATCTATCAAAGCATTTTTGAGGATAAAGAAACGGTAGAATCAAAACACTCCAGAAAGAATCTAACTATATTCTTTTCTGATATTGTAAAATTTACAGATATCACAGATTCTATGGAACCGGAAAGATTAGCCACTATTGTTAATTCTTATTTGTCTGAAATGTCTTCTATAGCATTAGAATATGGTGGCACGATTGATAAATTCATTGGTGACGCCATTCTCATCTTTTTTGGTGATCCTGAAACTAAAGGGGATGTGGAAGATGCCCTAAGTGCTATTGAAATGTCCATAAGAATGCAAAAACGAGTTATGGAATTACAGAAAAGTTGGAAGAAATTGGGCTTGACCGATGGACTGACAGTAAGAATGGGCATTTCTACCGGTTTTTGCACCGTAGGAAATTTTGGTTCAGATCTAAGATTGGATTACACTGTATTGGGTAGCCCAGTTAACTTGGCTGCAAGATTGCAAGGCATGGCGGAGCCAGGAGAGATAGTAATTGATGAAATTACCCAAAATTTAGTAGGGGAAGAATTGGATGTTATTAAACACAAAACTTTTACCCCAAAAGGTTTTGTAAGACCAATAAATACATTTAAAGTTGAAGGGTTTAAGAAAATCGAGCACAGAAAGCTCAATAGAAAACTTTCTCGAGCGGGCAAAAGGGTGGAAATAAACGTCATTGATAGTTCTGACATTAGGGCTGCCCTTGAAGAGTTAAAACAGATTCAAGATGCATTTGAAAAAGAATATGCAGACGAGTATAGAGAAAAGTGAGAGCCATACTTCTTTTTTTTCAGGCTTATCATTACTGAAAACGATCGGATACCAAAAATAGAATGAGTCTAGCGAGGGTTCTACAGAAAGAGTTTTACGTTCCAGTTTTACATTGGTTAGATTGGTTTGAAGACAAGAAGAGAGGTGTTAACACCCGTCAAAATTTTGAATTAACTGAGCTCGGAATATCAAGTAGTCTGGGGAATAAATATCAGCCTGTAAGTTATGGAAGGCTCAGAGTAGTTTTAAAGTTAGCAAGGCGCATGAACCCTAAATCGACATTTATTGATGTAGGATGTGGGCTAGGGCGTCCCATTCTTGTTGCTTTAGAACTAGGATTTCAGCATGCCATTGGGATTGATGTGGCTAATGAACTGATAAGAAGTTGTAAAAAGAATATAGGTAGTAAATCAAATAGGGTTAAGCTTTTTTGTTGCGATGTAGAGGATTACGACTTTCCGGATGGTATTTCGACAATTTTCCTTTTCAATCCTTTTGGTAAGGATCGTCTGGCAAAATTAGTCTCGAAACTGAGAAGTATTGATAGCAAAGGGCTAGTCATTTATTTCAATCCCAAACACCATGAAGTTTTTGACAAAAGAAAACTGGTTAGGGAATTGAAGTGGCAGAACTTTGGTCTCTTCGAAGAAATATGCCACTTTTACAGGTTCTGATGAAGAATACGTATCTTTCCGAGACTGGGTTAGTGACTCTGAAGCTGAAATGACTTAAGTCTTGGAGTATAGAGGGCTTTTCCCGTAAAAGCTTTTTCTTTTAACGCTATAATATAGAGCAAATTCATGAGTAGATTTCTGTTTTTTTTCATATTATTCCTATCTGCAGCACCTTTAGCTAAGGCAGATATTGGCGATAAAGGGGTGCAAGCTCTTTTAGATAGGGATTATCAAACTGCCTATGCTGAATTAATGCCGTTGGCTGAGCGCGGTCATCCTACCTCACTATACAATATTGGTTATATGTATTTTAATGGCGCTGGTCTTGAACAAAACTTTGATGAGGCTTTTAAATTTTACGAACAAGCAGCTGAAAAAGGATTTCCTATGGCTTTTCATCAAATAGGTTTGTATTTTGATGATGGAATTGGTAGAGAAGTCAATGTTCAGGAAGCGGTGAAATGGTATGAAAAAGCTGCGGAAAAAGGAGTTGTAATCTCCCATCACAACTTAGGTTTTATCTATGAAACCGGAAGATTAACTGGAAAAAATGATTATGTTGAAGCAGTTCGCTGGTATAAATTTGCTGCAGACCAGGGTTTTGCAGACTCACAAGTTAATTTAGGGATTTTGTATGATGATGGATTAGGAGTAATTCAGGATAATAAAGAGGCTGTCAGATTGTTTACTCTCGCAGCTAATCAAGGTTCTCCAAATGGTATGTGGAGGTTGGCGCTCATGTATCTTCATGGTGAGGGGGTTACACAAGATGATACTAAAGTCTTAGACCTAACTACCAAAGCTGCCGAATTAAATTTTTCACTGGCTCAACATGATATGGGATTATATTATAATGATGGACAACTAGGAGTTAAACAAGACAAATCAATTGCTGCGCAATGGTATAGGCGAGCAGCGGAACTAGGTTACGCGGGCTCCCAAGTTAATTTGGGAATCTTATATGATAGCGGTGATGGAGTTCCATTAAATGATGATGAAGCATTCAAATGGTTTACTCTGGCAGCAAACCAAAATCAGCCTTTGGGTCAATACTATCTGGGACCATGTATGAATTTGGAGAAGGTGTAGCCCAGAATTTTGATGAAGCCGGCAAATGGTACAGTACTGCATGTGATAACAGTAATCAGCCTGACGCTTGCTATCATTTGGCGAATTTATTCCAAAATGGAACCCTTAGCAGCGATAACTCTTTTTTAGTGCCTTCACTTTATGAAACAGCCTCAGAAGAAGGTCATGTTGAAGCCCAATTTAGATTAGGGACTATTCTTTATTTTGGCGAATTTAACGGGTTAATTGATAAGGTCCAAGCTTATATGATGTTTAATATTGCTGCTATGAATGGGCATGAAACTGCAATTAGTAATAGGGACGTAATGGCTAGCGAACTAGCCTCTGCCGAACTAGAAAAAGGCCAGAGCCTTTCAAAACAGTGCTTAGAAAAAAATTTAAAAGACTGCATTTGTTGGGACTGTCTTCAGTCATCGAGCGAATAAGACAAATGGTTAGAATCGCAGAATGGATGAAAGGGACATGAGTACCAAGAAGCCTGTTACACTTGTTGTCGGAGCGGGAGATTATTTAGGTTCTGCGGTTGCAAAAAGGTTTTCAAAAGGTGAATTAAAAATAGCCGCTTCTCGAAGAAGAGGAAATTTGACGAGCCTGATCGGATCATACGGGGCTCAGGCGGAGAAGCTGTTGGTTTTCATTCTGATGCCAGAAATGAAAGGGAAGTCATTGACCTGATAAAGAATGTTGAAAACCAATTAGGCCCTATAGATGTATGTATTTATAATGTAGGAGGAAATGTGAAATTTCCTATTCTGGAAACGACAAGTCGGGTTTATCGTAAAGTTTGGGAAATGTGTGCTTTAGGAGGGTTTCTTGTTGGGAAAGAGGTCCTCAAGTACATGCTTCCTAGAAAACGGGGTACTATATTATTTACAGGAGCATCAGCCAGTGTAAGAGGGAAAAGTGGTTATGCGGCTTTTTCGGGCGGCAAACAAGCTTTACGCGCTCTGACGCAAAGCTTGGCGAGAGAAGTGGGTCCCCAAGGTATTCACATTTCACATGTTATCATCGATGGATTGATAGAAAACGATAATGTAAGATCATTGTTCCCGGAAGATTTTGACTCTAGACCCAAAGATGGCATCTTGCAGCCGACCGAAATAGCTGAGGTATACTGGCAGCTTTATCGGCAACCTAAGAGTGCTTGGACTTTTGAAATCGATCTTAGGCCGTATTCGGAGTCTTTTTAGTCAAGAAGAATTGTATTAAATGGTAGCCGAAAGCACCTTTATTCTAACTCAATTAGGAGATCTTTCGCGTCAATTTGGCTACCAGTTTTTACATAAATTTTTCTTATTTTTCCTTCTCGTTGGGCATTAAGCGCGGTCTCCATTTTCATAGCTTCAATGGTAAGAAAAACATCACCTTTTTTGATCGATTGTCCTTCCTTTACGGCCACTACTGTGACCGCTCCAGGCATCGGGGCAGATATATGTTTGGGGTTCTTTAATTCCGCTTTTGGTTTTTCTTTAACTTTATTTTTTATATTACCCTGGTCAGTAATTCTGATAATTCTTGGTTGCCCGTTTAACTCAAAAAAGGCCTTACGCTCTCCTTCATCATTTATTTCACTTATGGCTTGAAGGCGAATTTCTAGAGTTTTTCCAGGATCAATTTCGACACTTAATTCTTCACCATTTTTCATTCCATAAAAATATATGTTACTTGGTAGAGTTCTCACAGGTCCGTAGGTCGAATGGTGTTTTAGATACTCAGCAAAAATCTTTGGATACATTAAATAGCTACAGAAGTCTTCTTCGTCTATTTCACTTAGAGAAAGATAAGAACAAGCCTCATCGCGCACTTTATCCAAACTTTTTTGTTTTATTCTTGATCCTGGTCGCCGAGTGAAAATTTCCCCCTTTCCAAGAGCTTTTTTGACTATTGATTTAGGAAAACCACCTGGTGGTTGGCCTAAGTTACCTCTCAGCATGTCAAGAACCGATTCGGGGAAAGTAACTTTTATTTTGGGATCCTGTACTTCTTCTTTGGTTAACCCTTGAGAGATCATCAACAAGGCCATATCTCCAACCACTTTTGAAGAGGGTGTAACTTTGACAATATCTCCAAACAATTGGTTTACATCAGAATAGGTTTTTGCAATTTCTGGCCATTTATTTGCTAATCCCAAGCTTTTTGCTTGGGCTAGCAGATTGGTAAATTGCCCCCCGGGCATTTCGTGGAGATATACTTCAGAGGCTGGAAAGGTTACACCTTGGTCGAAAGCGCTATATTGTTTTCTAACAGTTAGCCAATAATTTGATATATCTCTGACTTCATCAATTCTAATAGATGACGCTCTTTCAGTATTTTGTAGAGTTTCTAGAACTGAGCCAAGGCAGGGTTGGGATGTGCTTCCAGAAAAAGCATCCATTGCACAATCAACAACATCTACTCCTGCTTCAGAAGCAGCAAGTAAGGTTGCTATTCCTGCTCCACTAGTGTCATGTGTGTGGAGGTGAACTGGTAGCCCTGTTTCGTCTTTCAGTGTCTTAATTAAAAGTTTAGCAGCAGATGGTTTTAATAAGCCAGCCATGTCTTTTAATCCCAGCAAATGAGTGCCAGCCTTTTGTAATTCTTTGGCCATTTTTACATAATATTTTAGGTCATATTTTGATTTGGTAGGATCTAAAATGTCTCCAGTATAACATATTGATGCTTCAAGAATTTTCCCTGTTTCGAGAACTGCGTCCATAGATAATCGCATGTTTTCTACCCAATTAAGGCTGTCAAATACTCTGAAAAGGTCTATTCCAGACTTAGCTGCTAAGGTTACAAAATATTTCACGTAATTGTCGGGATAATTGGTATAACCAACTCCATTGGATCCCCTCAAGAGCATTTGTAAAAGGGTATCAGGCATCTTATTTCTTAAATCCCTGAGCCTTTGCCAGGGGCATTCCTGAAGAAATCGATAAGCAACGTCAAAGGTTGCACCCCCCCAGCATTCAACGGAAAACAATTCTGCAAGATTACCATCATAGCGATCCGCAACTTTGAGCATATCAATAGATCTCATTCTGGTAGCGAGCAGGCTTTGATGTCCATCACGCATCGTGGTATCCGTGAGAAGCAATTGCCTTTGATTTAGGGTCCAGGAAGCAACTGCATCCGCTCCTTTTTCAGCAAGAATTTTTTTTAAATTTGTTGATGAACTTTCTTTCCTGGTCTTCTTAATATTTCGGAAAGAAAATGCATTGTTATCAGGTCTCTTTTTATTTTTTGTTTCTGGATGACCTTCAATGCTGATTGATGCTATGTAGGTAAGTAGTTTAGTGGCCCTATCTTGACGCTCCGAGAATTTAAATAACTGCGGAGTGGAATCAATGAACTTTGTGGTATAAGAATTATTACGAAAGGTTTCATTCTTTAACAAATTTTCTACAAATGAAATGTTTGTTGAAACGCCTCGAATACGAAATTCACGAAGAGCTCTGTCCATTCGTGCTATCGCATCTTCCGCTGTTGGGGCCCAAGCAGTTACTTTCTCCAATAAGCTATCATAAAACCTCGTAATGATAGCACCAGAGTAAGCAGTCCCACCATCTAATCGGATTCCCATGCCAGTTGCTCCTCTATAGGCAGTTATCCTTCCATAGTCCGGAATAAAATTATTTAGAGGGTCCTCCGTCGTAATCCTACATTGTAAAGCGTGACCGTGGCATTGAATTTCATTTTGATTGTCTTTGCCTGTGGCTTCTTTTATCGAGGAACCTTCAGCAAGCATTATCTGGGCTCTGACAATGTCAATTCCTGTAACTTCCTCTGTAACGGTATGCTCAACTTGAATTCTTGGGTTTACCTCTATGAAGAAGAAATTTCCATTCGATACATCCATTAAGAATTCAACTGTCCCGGCACATTGATAACCAACCATTTGGCAGATTTTTTCCGCCATTTTACATACCTCATTTCTTTGAGGATTAGTTAGATATGGGGCAGGTGCCCTTTCAATGACTTTCTGATTTCTTCTTTGAATTGAACAGTCTCTTTCCCACAAATGGTAAATATTCCCATCTTTATCTCCTAGAATTTGGACCTCTACATGCCTTGCATTTTCAATATATTTCTCCAAAAATGATTCAGAATTTCCAAAGGCATTCGTAGCTTCTCGTTTTCCTTCTAGAATATTTTTCTCTAAATCTTTGAGGTTTTTGATCAGCCTCATACCGCGACCACCCCCACCCCAAGATGCTTTCAGCATTAAGGGTAACCCCAAATCTTTTGCTATCTTGTTTAGCTTGTCAGTACTTTCAGGTAAAATATCACTAGCTGGTATAACTCGTACTCCTGCCTTAACGGCCATTTTCCTAGCTGTGGCTTTGTTTCCTAATTGTCGCATTGTTTTGGGAGATGGGCCAATGAAAGTGAGCTCAGCTTCTATACAGGCTTCTGCAAACTCTGGTTTTTCCGATAAAAGCCCATAACCGGGATGAATTGCATCTGCATCAACCATTTTTGCTACTTGGATAATTTCTTGAATATTTAGATAGGCAGCAACAGGCCCCATTCCTTGCCCTATCTTATAGGCCTCGTCTGCTTTGAATCTATGTAGAGAAAGTTTATCTTCTTCGGCAAAGATAGCCACGGTAGATTTACCCATTTCATTTGCGGCTCTCATAACTCTTATGGCGATTTCACCTCTATTAGCAATCAAGATTTTCTTGAACTTTTGCATCCGTTAATGTTCCTTGATTAAATGCTTTTGAGTCTTGGTTAATAGTATATCTGCACAACAACCATTTTGTAACACAATAATTTGTAAAACATTCTTTCAAAAACATGTTGGAATGATTAATCTCGATTAAGAATTCATTTTATATAATTACTAGCCTTCCAATTTACTCAAGGCTTAGGTAAGTTTCATCCATGAGCAAAAGTAACGAAAAGATGGTACTGGTTTTCAGTGAAAAACACAGGGATTTTTCAAATGGATGAACACAATTTGGAGAAAACCAAAAGCTTAACTGAAAAAGCTTTATTGAACCGCTCCAACAATTATTTAACTGATTTAAATGAGAAGCAGAGGGAAGCGGTCGAAAAAATTTCTGGCCCACTTTTGGTGTTAGCTGGAGCTGGAACCGGTAAGACTCGAGCGCTAACAGCGCGTATTGCTTATCTTATAGATAGAGGCCACGCCAGGCCTAATGAAATTCTAGGTGTGACATTCACTAACAAGGCAGCCCAGGAGATGAAACTGCGTATTGGTAAGTTCTTGGGAGCTACTGTTGAAGGTATGCCCTGGTTAGGCACATTTCATTCTATTGGTGCTAAATTATTGAGAAGGCATGCTGAACTCATCAAGCTCAAGACAAATTTCACCATCTTAGATGTCGACGATCAGTTACGTCTACTTAAACAGCTCATAGCTCTTGAAAATATTGATGAAAAGCGTTGGCCAGCAAGAAACCTTGCAGGTCTCATTGATCACTGGAAGAATCATGCCTGGCTCCCTGATAACTTGCCATCAAGTGAGATAAATGCTTACGACGGGAAAGGGCCTAAACTGTACAAATTATACCAGGAAAGGTTAAGCATATTAAATTCTGTTGATTTTGGTGATCTTATTTTACTGCCTATTCGCTTAATGCAAGGTAATCCTGACTTGCTAGAAAAATATCAGGAAACCTTAAGGTTTATATTAGTTGATGAGTATCAGGACACAAATGTTGCTCAGTATCTGTGGCTTAGATTATTAGCCGAGGGACATAAGAACATCTGCTGTGTAGGCGATGATGATCAATCAATATATGGTTGGCGGGGTGCAGAAGTAAGAAATATTTTATCATTTGAAAAAGATTTTCCAGGAGCAAAAGTAGTCAGGTTGGAGCAAAATTACAGATCTACTCCTCACATTTTGGCTGCAGCATCTTCACTGATAGCTACGAACACTAAGCGTCTTGGAAAAACCCTATGGACGGATACCAAATCAGGAGAAAAGGTCAAACTAATCAGTCATTGGAACGGAGAGGAAGAGGCTAGATGGCTAGGGGATGAAATAGAAAGCCTATACCTTGGAACTAGAGGAATGAAGCCTTTTAAATATGATGAGATAGCTTTATTAGTAAGAGCTTCCTTTCAAATGCGTGTTTTTGAAGATCGGTTTATTCAAATGGGTTTGCCGTACAGGGTAATTGGGGGCCCTAGATTTTATGAAAGGAAAGAAATAAGGGATGCTGTAGCTTACTTTAGGGCCAGCTTAAGTTTTGACGATGGTTTAGCATTAGAAAGAATTATAAATACACCTAAGCGCGGTTTTGGGAAAAAGTCCTTGCAAGTGATGAATCTTATAGCCAGGGAACGGGGTATTAGTTTGATGGCTGCAGCTAGAATTGCTGTTGATGAAGGTATTCTTCCACAAAAAGTATCTAGTGATTTGGATGGGCTCCTGAATAACTTTAAACGTTGGAACGTAGATTTTCTGAATGGATTGAAACAGCACACAGAGGTTGCTGAAGCCATCTTAGATGAATCGGGGTATACTGAAATGTGGCAATTGGAAAAATCGCCTGATGCCCCAGGTCGGCTCGAAAATCTAAAAGAACTGATAAAAGCCATGGGCGAGTTTGAAAACATTCAGGGATTTTTAGAACATATATCCTTAATTATGGAAATGGAGTCAGACAACAATATACCCAAAATTTCCATAATGACCTTACATGCAGCTAAAGGATTGGAGTTTCCAGTAGTGTTACTACCTGGGTGGGAGGACGGGTTGTTTCCCTCACAGCGATCTATGGATCAAAAGGGATTGAAAGGATTAGAAGAAGAGCGGAGATTAGCTCACGTAGGAATCACAAGGGCAGAGAGTTATTGCATAATAAGTTTTGTTTTAAACCGCAGAATATTCAACCAATGGCAGAACGCAATTCCTTCCCGCTTTATTAATGAATTGTCAGAAAAAGACATTGAAATATTAAATAGCAGTGGGGGTTACGGAGCTCGCTCAGCAGAAGCTTTTCCGGAGTCATGGAGATTTGATAATTTAGGCAAGGATAAACAGATAAATGATGGTGGAAAGTATGATTCTCCTGGTTGGCAAAGGATGGAGAAAAACTTAAAAGAACATATTTTTAAGCCGAAGGTATCGAGATATTTTAAATCATTAGACCTGGCTCATGATTTCAATGTGGGAGACAGAGTGTTTAATCAGAAATTTGGTTATGGAATAATAGAAAGTATGGATGGAAATAATTTGAAAGTTGATTTTGAAAAAGCTGAAACCAAGGATGTAAAGGCCTCCTATCTGGTGCATGAAGATGATGTTTAATAATACTTTGACTAAAAGTAACATTTTTGTTGATCTTAAAGAGTAGTTATAGTGCAGGTTATGCAGGTGTAAATTTGTATTCAAAATATTTTCCCATATTGGAATGGTCAAAGTCATATAATTATAAAGACTTTGCTGATGATTCTTTAGCTGCGATCATAGTTACCATAATGCTCATCCCGCAGTCTTTGGCATATGCCATGTTAGCGGGGTTACCACCTGAAATGGGTTTATACGCCTCAATCATACCTCTAATTTTATATGCTATATTTGGAACATCAAGAACTCTGGCTGTTGGCCCTGTAGCGGTGATAGCTTTGATGACTTCTGCATCTTGTAGTCAATTTGCAAATCCGGGCAGTACAGATTATGCAATATTAGCAATTATCTTAGCAGTAATGTCTGGAATGATACTTATCATCATGGGATTACTGAAACTAGGTTTCATAGCTAATTTTCTTTCACATCCTGTTATTTCAGGTTTTATAACGGCATCAGGTCTAATAATAGCCGCTAGTCAGCTAAACTACATCTTCGGTATAGAAGGACGGGGAAGCAATCTTTTGGACATACTGCTGAACCTTGCAATAAATTTTACTGATTTAAACTTTTATACATTGGTAATTGGCGCTGTTGCACTGATAATCTTGTTTTGGTGCAAGAAGAAATTGAAAAAATTCATGTTGGATAAAGGATCTGGCCCTCTAGTTTCAGATATTGTGTCAAGGACTGGTCCAGTAATAGCAGTAGTTTTAACTACTCTGGCTGTTTGGTTATTTGGTTTGGGTGCTAATAAAGTGGCCATAGTAGGAAGAATCCCAGATGGCTTACCTTCATTAGGTATGCCTTACTTTAGTTTTTCAATATGGGTTGAATTACTTGCTCCCGCGCTTTTAATTTCATTGGTGGGGTATGTTGAAACCGTCTCTGTTGCCCAAACATTGGCTTCTAAAAGAAGGGAAAGAATTGATCCAAATCAAGAATTAATAGCCCTAGGTTTTGCAAATCTAGGCTCTGGGACATCTGGAGGATTTCCTGTGACTGGAGGATTTGCTAGATCAGTAGTTAACTTTGATGCTGGTGCTAAGACGCCAGCTGCAGGTGCTTTCACTGCAATTGGAATAGCCTTTGCAACACTGTTCCTTACACCCTTTCTTTTTTATCTACCCAAAGCAACGCTTGCGGCTACTATAATTGTGGCTGTTTTATCACTTGTAGACTTCAAAGCTGTTTTAAGGATTTTTTCATATTCGAGATCAGATGGATTGGCAATGGTATCTACTATCTTCAGCACACTTTTAATGGGGGTAGAGATTGGTATTATCTCTGGCGTCGCTATTTCCTTACTAATGTACCTATATCGGACATCAAGACCCCATATTGTTAGAGTTGGTCAAGTTCCAGGAACTCAACATTTTAGAAATGTTAATAGGCATTTGGTGATTACTAGTGAGAAAGTTATATCACTCAGAATTGATGAAAGCTTGTATTTTCCAAATGCAAGATTCTTAGAAGACAGTATATATGCCTATGTGGGGAGGGAACCTGAAATTAGGGATGTGGTCCTTGTGTTTTCGGCTATTAATTATTTAGACGCCAGCGCACTGGAGAGCTTGGAAGCTATCAATAGAAGGTTAGCAGACGCAGAGATCAATTTACATTTTAGTGAAGTGAAAGGGCCTGTAATGGACCAGCTTCAGAGAACTCACCTCTTGGCAGAATTAAGTGGCCAG